>JAUWBM010000008.1 GCA_030601705.1 Thermoplasmatota archaeon | reverse complement strand
AAAGAGAGATGATGAAAAAATATTGATTCAAAAGTTTCTAGATATTGTTCGAAATATGGATGAAAAAGAAATACGTGAAGTAATAGAAATTTTTAAAGAGAAGTTATCTGAAGAAAGTATGATTAATAATAAAAATCCACTAACCATGAATTGTATAACGAGTAGTTGTTCTACCATACTCGGTTGGTGGGGTCCAATGTGTTGGGTAATAATAATCTTATCAATCCCGTTTTTACCCATAATACTACCCATAGTATTACTTCTCGAACTATTACATGCTATTGGACTTACATATTCAGATGATGATTTATGCTTTTGGTGGAAACTGCATACACTCCAACCGTTTTGTCTATATAGTTGGATTCCGTTTTGTTAGTCATTAGTAAAACAACATATACATTTGTCAAACTCGTCCTCTTGTCACAGATTCTTCTGGGCTAAAAACACTCTCTCCTTATGAATATGGACATTAGAGACAAATCCCTTGGAGTGATTGACTATATTTATCGACTGATGTTTTGATGTTTGTTGATTTGAATTGAATCGAAATGGCCTATTGCCATTCAAAGGCAAAGCTGTAAAACTTGTAAGAAGAACTTTCATTTTGGACGGCATTATAGTTGATATTTTAGAGGACAGTATTTTATTTCGTACTGAATCCTGTTCTAGTATCATAAGCCTGGATACCATTACTGAAATCAGAGGGATATGATGTCAAAGAGTATAACGAAAGGACCCCTCTTACTAGCAATGTTCGTTATCATAGCCTGGGCATTATCCACTAGTGACATACAGTGGACTACAGATATGGTTATGATTACTCTTATTGTGTCAGTGTTGATAATAGCATTGATTGTTTATCTCTTGAAGACAGGGAGGGTAAGGGTGAAATCATGAACCAGGAAGATGTAGAAAGACAGTTATTACAAAAGATGTTTCGATATGGTCCCTCTAAGTATGAGTTTAAGGCAACAAAAAGGATCGGTCATTGTTCTCTCTGTGGACATAGATTTTACAAGAAAGAAGTAAGATTGAGGGTTATGATTGGATGCACTCAATAGGAGAAAAGTTGTTTATCGTCTTCTCTCTGGGGAGGCTAAATCTTTTAATCGTTGTACACCATCGATATCTTTAATTATATTAACAACTGCTTCTGGAACTAAACCTTCCCATTCCTCATTATTTATCATCCTTCTTCGAATCTCTTTTCCCGAATACCTTTCTTTTTCAAAATGAGGTGTTCCCTTAACGAGATATCCTTTTTCTGAGAATAGCTGTTTGGTGAAAGAATTATTAGAAATGACAACATCAAAATCTGTTACTATTGATAAAACGTGAGAGACCCACTTAGGCGGGTTATGAATATCAGGTATTAAGACTATTCTATAGTTATTTATGCCTATTTTATCTAACGATTTTGCTATCATCTTTTTACGTTCATCTTCAGAAAAAGGATTGTCAACCGTGCTACTATATTGTGAAGATCCTATGCCTATAATTATTTCGTCATACTGACTGCCAATACTTTGTAAAAGCATCGAGTGTCCTTTATGAAAGGGTTGAAAACGTCCAATAAATAATGCGTTCATATTGCAATAAAGAATATTGAAGATCAATATTACTTTTCCTTTCGTTCTGGGTAGAACATATGCTTTTCCTGTTTCTTTCCTTCAGATATTAAATGAGATGTTGCCCTTTTTTCAGATTCCAACTCTACTTTTCCCACAATCTTTGGAGGTCTCATAGTTTTTAGTTTCCTCAGTAATTCTTCTTTCCCTTCACCGATAAGGGCATTTTCTAAAACATCCGACAACGTTTCTACAGGAACTATTTCTATCTTTCCTTTGTATCTATCTTCAATCAATACATCATTAAGATTTGCCTCGGGAATTAAAACCTTCTTGATTCCCGCCTCAGCAGCAGCTTCTATTTTTGCAGTAACACCACCAACAGGGAGTACAGTTCCTCTAATACTAATAGAACCGGTCATGGCTACATCCTGTTTCACAGCTACATCTTCCATAACAGAAATCACAGCAGTTATCAGAGACAGACTGGCAGAATCTCCTTCAACTCCTTCATATGTACCAATGAATTGAATATGTATGTCATGTTTTGAGATATCTCTTCCTATATATTTTTTGATTATTGCAGAGACATTTTGAACCGATTCCTTTGCTATTTCTCCTAGTTTACCTGTTGCTATGACCTTACCTTCAGATTGCGATCCGGCAGGAGTGACTTCTGCCACAATAGGGAGTACCAATCCAGAAAACTCGCTCATGGACGGATCAGCAGAATGCACAGCAAGCCCATTTACCGCCCCAACTTCTTTTCCTGTCGTTCTAAATGAACGATAACTCTTCTGCGACTCTAAGGCTCTGTCCGCTACCTGCTGTTCTAGCGATCGTGCTGTTTTTTTAGCTTCAATAACATGTTCCTGAGTTACTATCCTATCTCCTTTATCAAATGCAATATCACCAGCAACTCTTATGAGTCCGCCTAATTCTCTTAACCTTAAAGAAAGTTTTCCTTTTCTACCTGCTCTCCTCTGTGCCTCATGAATTATTTCTGCAACAGCTTCTTTATTGAAATGAGAGATTTTTCCATCCTTTTTCACTTCTTGAGCAACAAAACGAACAAGTTTTTCTCTGTTGTCATCTGTGTCATTCATAATGCTATTCAGGTAGATTTCATAACCATATCCTCTAATCCTAGAGCGCAAAGCAGGATGCATCCCTCTCAGTGCATCCAAATTCCCTGCAGAAACCAAGATAAAGTCACACGACGCCGGCTCTGTTTTTACCATTGCTCCAAAACTTCTTTCTGATTGACCGGTAATTTGAAACTTTTTTTCCTGTATTGCCGTCAGGAGATGTTGCTGGGAGGGCAGACTAAGTGTGTTGATTTCATCAATGTATAGAACTCCCATATGTGCTCTATGTATGGCGCCTGCTTCGACAAGTTGATGTGGAGGAGTCTCCAGTCCAGCTGATTGAAAAGGATCATGCCTGACATCCCCTAGTAAAGCACCCGAATGTGCAGCTGTTGCATCTATAAATGGAGGAGCCTCGTCCTTATCATGAGAAACCAATATCTTTGGAATCTGTTGTAGCCCTCTTCTTTGAGTCAAGCCTCCTCTTGCTACGATAAGATAAATCATAACGGCAGCAATTATACCAAAAATAGCATATTCAAAATGCTCTGTGATTATAGCACCAAATAATGATAAACCCACAATCATGAGAACAACTGTAAGAATGAGACTATTTTGTTGCTCCGACTTCTTTTTTGCTTCGGTTCTCTGGGCTTTTACTATCTCATTTGCCTTTCCACCGGGGACAACACGTATGTGCGGGGTATTTGTATCGTCGTTATTGGGATATGCAATAATATCTTCCAGTTCCCCCTTCGGTAAAAATTCAGTCATAGCTCTAGCTACCATTGATTTTCCAGTACCTGGATCGCCGATAAGCATTACATGACGTTTCTGCTCTGCAGCTTTTTTAACAATATCAACTGTTTTATCTTGTCCTATTACCTGATTCAAGAGACTTTCTGGAACTTTGATTTCTTTCGTGGTTTTGAATTTGATTTTTTTTATCCAATCTTTTATAGGAGGTAATTTATCCTTTTTCTGTCCTTTTGGTTCATTTCGCTCTTCAGTCAATTTTGCCACCATTTACAAAGGTTCCTTATATACGGTTATCATATATATATTTTAATTAGGCTTATTGATTAGGCTTAGATTTATGCAGATATATTACATCCGTATTTCAAGTTTTCTTTAGGAGCTTTCCGCTTACTTTATAATGCGATATGTAATACCACTGTAGCAATGACATTCGACAGGAAAACACTAGTAATTCCAGACAAAACCACTTTTGAGGAACGTGCTATTTCCACAAACGGAGATGTGGTAATTGGAGATAGATGCTTGATTCAATTTAGCATCGATACCAATGGCAGAATATTTGTTGGAGAGCATGTCATTACGGGTGGAAATCTGCAGGCAACAAACGATGTTAGGATAGATATATTTTCAGAAATAAGCGGAGACATACAAAGTGGGGGAAATGTATATCTTGGAGAAAAGGTTAAAGTGAAAGGAAAACTCTCTCTAAAAGGAGATCTTGATGTTGGAGATAGTGTAGAGATAGAAAACGGCTTTGAAGCAAAAGGTTGGATAAATATTCGCAGTCCAATACCTATTGTTATATATATTTTTATATATTTATTACAGCTTTTAAAGATGGATCATAGTGAAGAAATAGAGCGAATACTTGAAGAACTTGAACAAAATGACGGTAAAACCATACCTATCTCAGAATCATTTCTTTTTATTCCCAATAACTCAATCATTGGTCTCTCAAAATCACAGGTAGATTGTAATCTTCGCATTGGCAAAGAATGCAAGATTCTGGGGAATTATGACATAAAAGGAGACATTTATGTGGATGACAAATCCAATATCTATGGCACATTGAATTCAAAAGGAAACGTCTTTTGTGGAAAAAAGATAAAGATTCATGGAAATATTGTCGCAAATGGTGAGGTCAATATTGGCGGATACACCCATATTGTTGGTAACGTGTCTGGAGAAAAGATTTATCTGTCAAAAACTGCATCTGTTCAAGGTACCCTTTTAGCTAAAAAGGGTATTTCATTCGTTGACTCATCTAAAGAAATGGCGAAAGATAAAGTTAAACGATTTGAAAGCGATGTAGATGTTGTTGATGAAGTTAAAGAAATGTTGGAGTAGGAAAAATGCAACTTGGCATAGTTGGAAAACCCAACGTAGGTAAATCTACATTCTTTAATGCTGCCACAGAGGCTCATGCAGAGATTGCAAATTATCCATTTACCACTATAGATGCTAATCGCGGAGTAATGTATATAAGAAAGCCCTGTCCTTGTAAAGATTTTAATGTAACGTGTACGCCCAACAACTCAGAATGTATTGATGGAACACGATTTGTACCAATTGAAGCAATAGATGTGGCTGGACTTGTTCCAGATGCTCATAAGGGAAAAGGCCTAGGAAACAAGTTTCTTGACGATTTACGGCAGGCACATGCCCTTATTCATATTGTAGATGCATCTGGCAGTACAGATGAAGAGGGCAATCCATGTGAAATAGGTACGTATGATCCTTTAAAGGATGTCGAATTCTTGGAAAAAGAAATCACCTATTGGCTTTTTGAAATTATTAAAAAGAGTTGGGAGAAAATAGCAAAACAATGCGAATTAGAAGATAAGAAAATTGAAAGAATGCTTGCGGAAAAATTAACTGGCTTAGGGATAAAGGAGGAACATATTATAAGTACAACTAGAGAACTAGATATCGATCGTTCTAAACCTTCTACTTGGACAGATGATGATATTTTAAAACTTGCTGATGTCATTAGAAAGATTAGCAAACCTATGATCATAGCTTTTAATAAATGTGACAAAGCCCCCGATAGTTTGATGGCCAAAATGGATGAGATGAAAAATTATATTGTAATTCCAGCAAGTGCCGAAAGTGAACTTGCTTTAAGTAATGCAGAAGAAAAGGGATTAATTGATTATACCCCCGGGAGTAATGTTTTTACTATAGCAAAAAAAGAAGAAATTTCAGAAAAGCAACTGAAGGCATTAAATTATATCAAAAGTCATGTTTTAGAAAAATACGGTTCTACCGGCATTCAAAAATGCATAGAAGAGGCAGTCAGAATGCTTGATCTGATAGTAGTTTATCCTGTTGAAGACGACACGCATCTTACTGACAAAGAGGGTAGGATACTTCCTGATGCGCATTTGGTTTCTAGAGGTTCTACAGCGAAAGATTTGGCGTATAAGGTTCATACTGATCTGGGTGATCATTTTATTAGAGCCATAGATGCACGAACCCATCGTGTCATAGGCTCAGACCATGAACTGAAAGACGGGGACGTTATCAGCATAATAGCAGATGCTTAAAACCCAATTCTGATAATCTGCATAATAGTCTGCCTCGCATGTGCATAATTATCTGCAAATTAAGTTTTTATAGCAATTATCTATTACGTTTTTGGGATCACCCAAACATGTTTTATAGGAGGAAAAAAGTGCCAAAAAGAAAACTTCGCAAGACTGTTCTATCGAGAAATATTCACAAACACAATCGATCAAAAAACCTGAAGAACAAAAAAATTGATTTTGAAGAAATACCCTTCACAACAATACGAGTTACTATGCATGCGTTGAGATGGATTTTTCTCCTTATCTTTATTTACATTGCTGTTAGTATTGTCCTATTGCTCATACAGGGAGGAAATGATTCAATAACGAACATTGTTGTGTATAGTGTTACGGGTTTCTTTACATTTTTTATGGGATATTTTGGATGGATGTTTGCCCGCAGCGTTATGGAGATAGTGAGCGGTAAAGAACTTACGCAAGATGATTTCTAATACCTACTTTATCTATTACTTATAAAATTCTTAGAGGTATGGCAGTTGGTAGTAGTATTTGATAATCATCTTCATCTGAGAAGAGATGGTAGGTTTCTAGAAGCTGTAAAAGATTTTGAAAAAGCGGGCGGCACACATTTTGTTTTGTGCCAATATCCAATGCCAGGATTGGTTATCAGAGAGAAAAGTTACAAGTCTTGCTATATGAAAACATTAAGAATGGCAGAGGAAATATGCGCTGAAATTGATATCGGAGTTTTTGTCACTGTTGGTCCTTATCCAGTTGATTATTTAAAGTTAAGAGAAAATCTTGGGAGGGCTAAAGCTATTGAAATTATGAAGAAGGGAATGGATGAAGCTGCAGTGCTTTGCGAGGAAAGAAAATGCATTGGTATCGGGGAAATTGGAAGACCACATTTCCCTGTTGATGAAGAAATTGTGGAAGATTCAAATGAGATTCTACAGTATGGGATGGAGAAAGCCGCGGATATAAGAGCTCCTGTAATATTGCATACTGAAAGTACAACACCTGAACAATGTAAAGAACTTGTGGAGATGGGCAGGGATGTTGGCCTTTCTTCTGATAAAATTGTGAAACATTTTGCTCCGGCCTTGATAAAAAAAGGCGAAAACTTTGGTCTTATGCCTTCTGTTCTATCAAGTAAAAAAAATATTATTGAGGCATTGAAAAAAGGATCACGTTTTTTGATGGAGACAGATTACATTGACGATCCACGAAGACCTGGCGCAGTGCTTGGACCAAAAACCGTCCCTAAACTGACGAGAAACCTTCTTGATGTAGGAGTAATGTCAGAAGAACAAGCCTATGAGATTCATGTGAAAAATCCCCAGAAAACATATGGCATTAGTTTGGAAGAGTAATTCGTTATTTTGTCATAAGTTGCTATAAACATTTATACATCATATCATCTATAGATAATTATATTAATTGGAAAGGATAAGAAGGTAATTAAAATCGCGTAATTTTTATTCCATGTTTATTCTACGACGGATGTGTTATGAGGGGATCTAGGTGAGGAAAGGAGGAAAGGATGGAAAATAATTTGTTTAAAAATTATTTTTTAATATTAGATCTAGACCCCCATTATAATAAAATATGTACAAACAGTATAAAAACTTTTTGCAACATTTGTTATGTATCGTATTTCTAACTTCCCTAATATTGGATTGATACTATGATAATTATCTCTTATAAAGGTCTTGTACCATCTTCCGCCCAGCTAAAAAACTATGGGTTTTAGGGGAGGATAAAAAGAGGGGTTGAAAATCCGCTTTATATAAAATATGATTTCCCTACTTTCCAGAGCAATTGAAGGGTTATTGTAATATACTTATGAAAACAGCACCAACAAATGGTAAATGTTGCAATTTTTTAAAGTGTTTTTAAATTATCTCGAAATATTTAAATACAGATATTCTTTATAAACTTATGATTACCATGGAAAAAAAAGGGGGCATTGTTTGTATTGTAATGCTTCTTTTTGTTGGATTGACAATTACACCAGCAATGGGAAGCATGCTAAAGGCCGATATAACAAGGAATACACCAACAGTTTATGAATCGCCAGAGATGGAGAAACTTGTAACAATTGATTTTTTTGATTGTACCGGTAACGGTCCCGTAAAAAAAATCATAGAACTTCCTGAATCTGAATGGATAAAACTACGTGACGAATTGAAAGATATTAGAAGATCAAGCAACTCTGCTGAAGAATCATGGAACGCTCAATTACTTGTTTTAAAAGAACATAATCTGATTTCAAACGACGTTACATATGAAAGTCTCACTGGAAGAATCGTGGAGAAATCAAAAAACATGAATTTCCTAAGATTTTTGAATAGAGTTGAAACAACTCCGATAATTAATAATTCAATATTTAATGCAATCTGTGCTATTAATTTTGAGTTGATCAATGGTTCTACATTTGTTTTTGGCTTAAACACATTTATGAATCTTGTGGGATTTGATATTGTCAGCGTTCATAAAGGATATACCAATGAAGGGATAGAGACCAAGGGACTTCTTACAAGATCAACTGAGCCTGGTGAGTACATTGGTCTTATGTTCGGATTCCTCGGTTATTGGTTTGGCACCAAAACTGGAACAGGACTCTATTCCGATCTTGTTGTCTCTGGTTTTACCGTTGTAACTGCCTGGTTACCTATACCATTAGTTCCCTAAAATCAGCATTCTTCTTTATTCCAGTTACTCCAATCAAAGGAAATTCTAACCCAACTTATCTTTTCCTTTTTTAATTGTGGAATGATTGTTTCTACTAGGTAAAAACTGATTTTAGATAAAACTATAATGTCTCTAGTGATAATTTTCAAATTCGGTCCTAGATTTTTTGAATAAATAGAATTTTAAAGTATAATAACATTTATCGAGCAAAGATTATGGGAAGATAACATGGCAACATTTAGAGGATTTATTGCTATCGATATCAATGCAACACCAAATATTCTGAAGTTTCTAAAAGACATAACTAACTCAAATGCTGATGTAAAACTTGTAGAACCGCAAAACATTCACATCACACTCAAATTTCTTGGCGATGTACAGGAAGATAAGATAAATGATATTGAACAAATTATGAAAGATTCAGTCAAAGAAATAGAACCTTTTACAATAAAACTGAGTGAAACCGGCGTTTTCCCAAATCAAAACTATATTAGAGTTGTCTGGATTGGAATAAAAGATGCAGAGACGATAGAAACAATTTCAAGAAGCATTGATGAAAGACTCTCCCAACTGGGTTTCAAAAAGGAAAAAAGAGGTTTTTCAGCTCATCTTACAATAGGGCGCGTAAAAACGGCAAAAAACAAGCAGCTTTTATTAAAAGCAATAGAAGACTACAAAGAGTTTGAATTTAGCACTCAAGATGTAAATTCCATAAAACTAAAGAAAAGTGATCTAACTTCAAAAGGACCTATTTACACAACTTTGAAAGAAGTAAAATTATAATCGGTGGTGAATGTCATAGAAAACTGGTTTTTAGTTGTAGGTTTGTTAAATTTTATACTGTTCATTGTTAGTTTGTTTTTCTTTATGCCAAAAAAGATTTTTAAAATAAAACCTTCAGAATACTATCGTATTTTATCTTCTCACCTTAAGTATATTATAATCATTATTGGAGTTGTTATTTTTCATCTTGTCGAGGTAAACATACTAGATTCATATGTTACAAATCTGGTAGGTATTGACTTTGCAAGTAACATTCAAATGATCGAGGGAGGAGTTGTCTATTGGTTTTCTCAGAATTGGACATTATCTCTTGTTTATTTTTTTGTTTTAATGTATATTGTAGTCTATCCATTTACATTATGGTTCTCGGCACTATACTTCTTTCTTACAGATGACAAAAAGGCAATGAAGTCGCTTGCTTATGGTTTGTTATTAATGTATTCTATAGCTTTGCCGTTCTATCTTTTTTTTCCAGTAACAAACGTGTACACATTCTATGGAATAGAATCTGCACTTGAAATAGTCGTACCTACTGTTGAACAGTTTCTCTATTCAACAACCACACACAATAACTGTTTTCCATCGCTTCATGTTGCAATGACTCTTCTCATTGCAAAGTCGGTATCACTTACAAAAAACAAAAAATATACATACTTTGCATATTTCTGCGCAATTTCAGTCATTTTATCGGTTATCTATTTAGCTATTCATTGGATAACAGATGTAATATGTGGCGTTGCACTGGCATTTTCAGTATTCTACCTACAGAAGCGATTCATAAAGGGGAAGTAAATGATAGACGGCTCTGAAATAATTGAAAAACAGGTATTGGAAAAAGTCACTCCTTCCCTTGAGGAGAGCAAAGAATTAAAACATATCATAAAAGAACTTACGAGAGAAGTTAAAAAAGAGATAGAAAAAAACAAGTTGCAGGTATCAATTGAACTCGTGGGGTCGATAGCAAAAGAAACGTATCTCAAAGATAGTGTTGATATTGATTTATTTCTTTTATTTCCGATAACTGTTTCTCGAAAGCAATTGCAAGAGACTGGTCTCTCAATAGGCAGATCTATTCTTAAAAATCAAGAAGAGTGCTTTGCCGAGCATCCGTATGTACGAGGGATATACAAAGATGTTAAAACCGAAATTGTGCCGTGTTATAAGATAGAATCTGCGTCACAAAAATTGTCGGCAGTGGATAGAACTCCCCTTCATACAAAATATGTAAAAGAACATATTTCAGAATCGCAAAAAAAGGAAGTAAGGTTATTCAAACAATTCTTGAAAGGTATAGGGTGCTATGGGGCCGAAGCCGAAGTCGAAGGTTTTTCTGGGTATCTTTGTGAGATTTTAATCCTAGAATATTCCTCGCTTCAGACTTTAATACTCAACGCTCAAAATTGGCAACATGGCAAAAGGCTATCGCTAACTCAAGCAAAATCCCCTCGTTTTGACACACCGCTTGTATTTATTGACCCAGTTGATAGTGAAAGAAATGTTTCTTCGGCATTATCGAAAGAAAAATTTGGTCTTTTTGCAAAGGCATGCAAAGATTACATAAAAAAACCATGTGCCACGTTTTTCTTTCCGAATGAAGTAAAACCATGGTCAATTGATAGAATTAGAAAAGAGATCGAAACGAGAGAGCTCATTGCAGTGAAAATTGAAAAACCACCTATTATTCCAGAGAATCTTTATCCTCAAGTACGTAAGGCAGTTCGTTCAATAAGAGAACTGTGTGAGCGATATGATTTTACAATACTTGATTCCAGATTTCATATCAATGATACCGTCGTTTACATGATGCTATTTCCTGAGAAACGAACGATTTCGAAAACAATGGTGCACATGGGTCCTCCTGTAAAATTGAAAAAAAACGCAGATGCGTTCATTCAAAGATGGGCAGATAATCGCAGAACGATCAGGAAACCCTTTGAAAAGGATAGACGATTGTACGTAGAAATTGAAAGGGAGTATACGGACATAAAAGACCTTTTGAAGGAACAAGTTAAAAATCTAAGCATGGGAAAACATATTGATAAGATTGTTCAAAAAAATTTTACTATTTTAGAACGGGATGATCTTCTGACAGAGAACCTGTACATATTTTGGACAGAATATCTTGATAAGAAGATGCCTTGGGAGCGGTAAGTCGTAATTGTTACAAGTTTTTGTAATTCCTATGAGGATATTTTTATTTCTTAGATTTAGATAGGTAATTTTATAGTAAATTTACTTCCTTTTCCTACCTTGCTTTCTGCCCATATTTCGCCATTATGTTTCTTCACTATCTCTTTACATATAAATAAACCAAGCCCAGTCCCTTCGTTTTTCCGATCCTCACCTGTATATGCCTGATAAAACTTTGTAAAAATCTTCTTTGTTTCACCACTTGAAATACCAACACCAGTATCTTCAACATAGATGAAAAGGTGCTTTTCTTTTTCCTCAATCCTAAGTGTAATAGATCCATAATCCGTAAATTTTATAGCATTTCCTAATAGATTCTTCAAAACTTGTGACAAACGATATTTATCACAGAGTATTTTTGGGGGGTTCTCCGGTATTTCCTTAATAAATTTCAAATTTTTATTTTCAATATCAGGTTCTATATCTTCTGTTGTATCATTAAAAATCTCTGTCAGATCACATTTTTCCATATTAAATCTCATTGTATCTGTGTCAAGTCTAGATACATCTAAAACATCATTTACTAAACGCATTAATCGTTCAGCATTTCTCAACCCTATTTTAGCCCAGTTTCTAATTTTTTCATCAGCATCTTTATCTGATTCAATCAAGTCTAAATAGCCTTTAATTGGAGTTATCGGAGATTTAAGTTCATGTGCTACAATGTTCATAAACTCAGTCCTCAGTTTTTCAGATTGTTTCAATTCTCTTTCTATCTTCTTCCGCTCTGAAATGTCCCTTATTGTACATTCCATACCTATAAAATTACCATCTTTTTTCAAAGGGGCAATGTTTACCTCGATGGGAATTTCATATCCACTGTCGTGAATAACATCTAGTCTTATGTTTTTCATTTTCTTTTCTTTTTTCCTGACATCAAGAAATGTCTGTTGAAAGAGATACACAGACGATTCGGAGAGATAATCTCTAAAGGGAGTTGCCAAGAGTTTATTTTTTCTTCTCCCTAAAATTGCTTCAAGAGAGGGATTTACATATGTCAAACGACCGAGTACATCGGTGGTGAGAACGCCATCGGCAGACGTTTCTGCAAGAACTCTATACTTTTCTTCTGATTTGACCATTTTTTCCCATAGTTGCTTACGCTGTGTAATATTCTCCATTGTTGTATGCACTGATCTAACGTTTTTATCTTTATCAAAGCTTAAAAAATCATGTATGACAAATATTCGTTCTTCTCCATGTTTGGTAATAAAAGTTCTCTCATGACCTCCAGCATAAGATTTTTTGCTTTGTATTTTCTCCTTAAATGAAGCCTTGGCCATTTCTTTTTCAGTTTTGGCAATAAAATCAAAAATCGATTTTCCTATGACTTCTTTTTTTGCGTAACCTAATATTCGACACCATTTTTCATTTACAGAAGTTATTTCACCGTTTGGTGATAAAGTGTGATAAGGAATTGGAGCATTTTCGTATAGTTGTTTAAATTTTTCTTTAGATTCTTCCAGAGCATCTTTTACCCATTTTTGATAGGTTATATCCTTAATGACACCTATGGAACCAATTATCATTCCTTCATGATTTTTTAAAACACTTACCGATAAATCAACGTCAACTAGTTTGTTATTTTTTTTTAGAATCTTAGTTTCTATGGAATGCCGCATCCCTCTTTGGCGTATATTTTTCGTTATGATCTTTTTCCATTCCTCTGACGGATAAAGCGAGCTGACAGGTTTCATGAATAAATCTTCTTTATTCATGTCAAGAAGTTCTTCAGCATATTTATTCCAAGAGACAATCCTCTCATTTTCATCGGTAAGTGTTATTGCAACAGCAGAAGTTTCAAATAATATTTTGTACAGTTCCCCAAAATCAAAAAGTTCACCAATATTTCTCTCTATTTCAAACCCACTTTCTGAGAATGTACCTGTCTTGTCAGAGGTCTCGTGCAATGTTTCCTCTGGAATTTTTAATTGTTCATAGCTACATTGTGAATTAATATTAAGGCGCCCTAGTTTTTCCTCCCCCTTCAATATTTTTACAATTTTTGGCTCGTCCTTCAATTTTATCTTCTCCAATGTAGTTTAAAATTATTTTTAATCGTTCTCAAACAACATAAATTCTAACTTACTCATCTTATTTTGTGACATCCCAACCATATTGCAAATGTTTTAGTTTTGACCATTAACAAATCTACTTTTTTAATATGTTATCTACTTTTCTCAGTAGCGTTTCCTTATCGAATGGCTTCATTATATAATCTGCTAGTCCCTCATCTAAAAGTACTTGTTTTCTCTTATCTGATACCTCTAGTACACTCATAAAAGCTACTTTGATTTCAGTGTTTTTCTTTTTAATGCGGTTGAAGACGTCCCACCCACTCATTCCTGGCATCATAATATCTAAAAGGACCAAGTCCACTGTTTCTTTCTCAAGCTTTCTAAGACATTCTTCACCACTATATATTGGTATGACACTATAACCACCGAGCTCCAGAACAGTTCTAGTAAGATCAACTATATCTGGCTCGTTATCTACAACCATTATCTTTTTCATTTTCTCCTCATCCTCTTTTGTAATTTAGATATAATGTAATGATATATAGTTAAATCGTTTTTAAATCAATCTTTTTTGTTTTAAATTTACCGTTCTGAACAAATCTATAACTTGAATCGCGGTTATAAATAAAGGAAAAGTATAAGTTCTAATAAAATATGTTGTTTTTCTATTGTGGTGGGATTGCCATGAGTAAAAATGACAATATATTTGTAAAACTTCAGATAGAACGGAATGATCGGTCTGGAGGTTTGACGCTGGGTATCTATTTTGATAAAAACGCACCCAATTTCTCAACAGAGAAAGATGTCGTAAATTGGTCTCCAACACTTGACGAAATAGATTTCATTGTAGAGACGTTTGAAATGATATCAAGCCGTAAAAGTCAATATCGCCAGCATAACCACAACATAAAAAATAATGAAACTTCTTTTCCTTCTCATAGGAAACCAGAAGAATCACCTGCTGTAAAAACCGAATCAAAAATAGCTGCATTTGAACCCTTAAACGCTGATAACGATGCTGAAGAGAACACACCTGCACTCGGTACAGAAGCAGAAGAAGTTAAGGAAAAAATATTTGTTCAGGCAAACGAGAAAACTATCGATGAAGCGTTAACAAGAAAAAGAGGAGAATCAGTTGAAGAATTTATGGTTGAAGCAGATGAAAAAACCATTATCGACAAAGTGTTAAAACAAAAAATCAAAGATAAAAAATGAGCTATACTTTCTAAAATCGAATCTAAAAATTAAATTGAAAATCTTGTGGAATATATAACCTATTGTAAAATTCTTTCAGGGATGTTGTATTTTTTACAAAGCTTGTGCATTCTCTTGTCCAACTTTACTATGTATTTTTCATCAGGCTTGAACTCGTCTTTATATAACTCGTCATATTTAGACAAAAGATGTGGATAATGGTTTTGTATAATATCTTTGAATATCCTTTTTTGATCTCCTTTCAATTCCAAATATTTATGTAAAAGATATTGTACGTTCAAACTGTTTGCTGCTTTTACAACGTCTTCCAATTCAGATTCAACTATGAATGGTAATACCGGCATCAGTGCAAGACCTGTTTTGATTCCATGTTCCATAAGTGTTTCTACTGTTTGTAATCGCTCTTTGGATGAAGGTGCGTTCTCTTCAAAAATGTGTGTAATATTTTTATCAAGCGATGTTATACTGATCGTTACTACACACTGCATATCTGATAATAGATCTATATCCCTCAGAACTAAGTTAGATTTTGTAAGTATATGACAGGGAAAAGGGTACTTTTTAATAGTTTTCAATAGATTTTTGGTAATCTCGTATTTTTCTTCGGCTTTTTGATATGGATCATGAACAGAACCAATTATTATGACTCCTTTTTCTAATTGGTCTAACTCTTTTTCAAGTATTGTACTAGCATTCGTCTTAACATAAATTGTCTTATCAAATGATGAATCGCAGTACAGGCATCCAAATTCGCAGTTTTGATATGGATCAATGCAGTACTTTCCATTAAAAAGCGTATCTGTCGTTGTTATTCTTTTTATTAATGAATCGCAGGTAATCGATCTATACTCCATTACATTTCCTCAGGTGCAGAGATTCCTAACAACTCAAGAGCGTTATTGAGAACGATTCTTGTTGCATCGACTAAGGTTATTCTTGATTTTCCTAGCATAGTATTTTTTTCTGAAAGGACCGGACAATCTCTGTAGAACTGATTAAATTTTGATGCGGTTTCATAGAGATAATTTGCAATTATGTGTGGCTTATAACCACTGCTTGCATCTTCAATAAAAAGCGGGAATCTTGCTAGTTGTTTCATTAATTTTACCTCCGAGTCGTG
The DNA here is from genome assembly GCA_030601705.1 of Thermoplasmatota archaeon. Classification (GTDB taxonomy): domain Archaea; phylum Thermoplasmatota; class E2; order DHVEG-1; family DHVEG-1; genus JAGLML01. The sequence goes on along the minus strand of JAUWBM010000008.1, from coordinate 33,701 downwards.
TTTCAGAGTATTTGAATCAAAATCTCTTTTTTCGTCTTTAATTTTTGATAGTATGCTGCAGGCGCGTGCATGTGCATATTGAATGAACGGTACCGCGTTTCCTTCAAAATTCAACGCTTCTTCCCATCTGAAAACAATGTCTTTTTCTGGTTGAACCTTTATAATATTGTATCTTAACGAACCAATTCCTACCATTTCTGCAATTTTTTTCATCTCACCTTCAGAAAGCTCGCTACCTCTCCTTTTTTCGACTTCCCTATATGCTCTCTCAATACACTCATCTAGGAGCTCATCTAGGTATACAACACGGGCTCGCCTCGTTGACATTTTTCCACCGGGCAGGGAGACAAATGCATAAAATAATACCCGAGGCGAAATCTTTGTACCTAGTAGTTTTAAAGCTATCTCTACCTGTCTTGATTCTAGTTTATGGTCTTCACCAAGAACATTTATTAGTAAGTCAGCATGCTTAGCCTTCCATTGATGATAGGCGACATCTCTGGTAGCATAAAGTGTTGTACCATCTTTTCTTAAGAAGAAGAATTTTGTATTCCTCCCTTGGATTCCAAAGGATTCTAAATCCAGATAAAAAGCACCGTCTTCCTCATGGCAATACTTTGTTTTTTTCAGTTTATTTATAACCTGCTCAACGCTTTTATCCCTAACAAATGTTGATTCAGGAATGTACTTATCAATTTGTATATTGATGCGGTGCAAACTTTTGTTTATTCCTTCCAAGACAAGTGCATATGCCTTATGAATAAGCTCTATAGTTTTACTTTCTCCATGTTCAGACCGTTTAACGATTTCACCGATCTCTTCAGCAACTTTTTCGTCCTTTTCCATTAGCTCGTTTGCTGCCTGGTAGAACCCAACATTCTGATGATCGGGTTTATCATATTCTGATTTTGGAACGTTCTTGGAATCTAAGTTATTTAATCCCCAGGCAAGAATAGCAACCTGTTTTCCCATATCATCAAGATAAAACTGTGACTCTACATCATACCCCGCAGCTTTGAAGATTCTCACAAGAGTATCACCTATGATGGGGTTTCTTGCCCTTCCAACATGTAGGGGACCGTTAGGGTTAGCCGATGTATGTTCGATAATGACTTTTTTATTCTTTTTTTGTAAGTGTCCATATTTTTCTTTCATCTCAAAAATCGACCGTAACGTTGAAGAAATAAGATATTCATCATCGACAAAGAAATTTACATACCCTCCATTTGCCTCTGCTTTAGCAATCCACTTACTTTTTTCTATTTTATCTGCCAGACTCTCTGCTATATCATTTGGTGATTTTTTTACAAGAGGCGCTAGGGAAAAACAAGGAAATGCAAAATCCCCCATGCCTTCTGGAGATATTTCTAACCTGATTTCACACTCATATTCAGATAAAATTTTCTTCAACTGTGATATAATTTCATTTTTGAATTTATCTAAAGGATAAGTCATACAGTGTGGGAATTGATATTATATTTAAAGGGTTTTTGCACTCAATTCCAATAATTTTTTATTTCAACCCTTTTTCTTTGTTGACAAATATTTAGATATTTAAATAAATAATGTATAATTATTGACGGATAAATTTTTAAACCAACACTGGTTAATTGAACTACAGGGAGAAGTATATGAAAAATAACATCAGAAAAATCATCTTACACTTTAAGACTTTATTTGTAATCATTGTTCTACTAATGACCACATTTTCTGTTATTGCCATTGCAGATAGTGATAATGGCTATGATCAAATTACAAAGACATATTCATTTGATGTGCCTCGCATACAGCAGGTGACAATTAATGGTGTTATTTATGATCGTATATTAATGCAGAATTCACCAGGAGACGGTAATCCTGGAGAGTACAATTTACCCGCACATGGGGCATACCTCCTTCTCAACCCGGGGGCAGAAATTACAGATATTGAAGTCAATCATGGGGAAAGAGTTTTTTTAGGTTCTGGTTTCAATATTGAACTTGTTAGAGAACCTGTTGCATTATCAAATATTGATCCAGTTTCTCCTAATGTTCCGAATGAGTTGGTTGACCGCTCTGATGATCCCTATCCAGATACATTATATGCTGGAGTAGAAACATATAGCTTTCGAGGATATGAAATTCTTGTTTTACTGTTACACCCTGTTCAATATATCCCCGGATCTGGGACACTCTATTACTTTAGGGATATGACAGTTTCTGTAACAACTGTTGAAAACAATCAAAGAAATCCGTTGTTTAGAAATATGGAAAAGGATGAAATTGAAGCAACAAAGAAAGTTGATAATCCTCTAGCTGTTTATTCATATACTGAAAAAAATATAGCACGTCCTCTTTCATCAGATGCGTATAATCTCCTTATATTAACTACAGATGAATTGAAGAATTCTTTCGAACCTCTGAAGGATGCACATGATGTTAATGGTATAGAAACAGAGATAAAAACACTGAGAGATATTTCTCTATTCCCCGACTATGTTACGCCAAAGGGTATTAGAAATTTTATTAGAGATGAATATAGAAAGAACGGAATTGAGTATGTTCTCATTGGCGGAGATGAGGATGTTGTCCCTGCACAAGAACTTTGGGTGCAAGCATGGAGCAGTGGAGCGACTACCTTTATGCCGTCTGATCTCTACTATGCATGTTTGGATGGACCATATAACTACGACGATGATGACAGATGGGGCGAGCCCACTGATGGCAAGGAGGGCCAAGATGTAGATCTCATTGCAGAAGTGTATGTCGGACGAGCCTGTGTTAATAGCACTGCAGAGGTAAATAATTTTGTTGAGAAGACAATAGCATATATGAACACCGGCGGCTATTCTAATGGAAATACATTAATGGTTGGTGAACACCTGTGGCCTGATCCAGATACATGGGGCGGTGATTATATGGAGGAACTTATTGATGGATCAAGCGCTAACGCGTATACTACTGTGGGCATACCTTCAAGTGACTATACTATTGATACTTTGTATGATCGGGATTGGCCCGGTAATAACTGGCCAACATCGGAAATTGTCAGTAGGATAAACAACGGTGCACGCATAATAAATCATCTGGGGCATTCCTCCTATGAATACAACATGAAGATGGTCAACAGCGATGTTTCTTCTCTTACAAATAATGACCCCTGTTTTATGTATTCTCAGGGCTGTAATGCAGGTGGTTTTGACAATGGTGATTGCATTGCAGAGCATTTAACCGTAAAGACAGACAACGCTGCTTTTGCCGTCATCATGAACGCACGGTATGGTTGGGGCGTTGTTGGAAGTACTAATGGACCTTCACAACGATTTCATAGAGAGTTCTGGGATGCAGTCTTTGGTGAAAATATCCCTGAGATTGGCAAAGCCAATCAGGATTCTAAGGAAGACATACTATCCCGCATCCATTATTCCTGTATGCGGTGGTGTTACTATCAGTTAAACCTGTTTGGTGATCCAACCCTTGCTTTTTACAATAGCGAAAATAACCCACCGGATAAACCAGCAAGACCTTCTGGTGTAAAAAGAGGAACTACTGGAGAAGAATATAACTTTAGTACATCTACTACTGACCCAGATGGAGACAAGATTTACTACAAATGGGATTTTGGAGATGGAACATTTAGCGACTGGCTTGGCCCATTTAACTCTGGCGAGGAAGTCAGTACAACACACCAGTGGTCTCGATGGGGCATATATAACGTTAAGGTTAAGGCGAGAGATGAACATAGGGCTGAAAGTGATTGGTCAGATCCACTGCCCATTGGAATGCCGGTATATCATAACTTTCCGTTGTTAAAACTAGTTTTTGAATTTTTAGAAAAGTATTTCCCTCAGATATATTCATTGCTTGACAAAATAATATACTAGAGTAAATTGACAATCCTCTTTTTTCTCTTTTTCTCATTACAAAAATATGAAAAATTTACCCTATATAGTGTAATTCATCAGATTTCTCTTTTGCCATTGATTCCATTTCATTTAACTGTTTAGCAATATGCTCTATTTCCTTTGCCTTTTCTTCTAATCGAGAAAGATCGATATCGATATTCGTTATCTTTGTTATAATCTTCAGAACTGCTTTCGCACTTTTTGGATCTACCAGATATCCTGGTGTTTCTCCCATGAAGCACGCTCCTTCAAAACCTCGAAGTTTACCAAGACCTAACAATAGGCCACTAGCTCCTATTATGCCTCCACCCGGTTCATTTTTCTTGAATACGGCTCCATATTTTTTAATCGTTTTAACAAGATGTTTGTGAGTGGTTGCAAATAAGACCTTCGGTTCTTTTATTTCATGCCCAAGACCATATCCGCCAAGTGTAAACATCTGTTTGACGCCCGATTCTTCTATTACATCTAATATTGATTCCACTAGCTCATATTGACCTTGTGAAGATAACCCTTGATAATCTCCTGTTAACAGAATGATATCCCTTTGATCCTTTTTCTTTGCTTTCCGATAGTAGAACTCGTTGTTTACCAGTTTAACTGTCCCATCTGCATTTATGAAAACCTGTGGTGGAAAATCTTTGCTGTATAATTCTGCAAATTTTATTGCTTTCGTAATCTCTATCAGATGTTCAACGGCTAGTTTTCCTACATTTCCAATGCCCGGTAATCCTTCTATAAAAATAGGATCCTTTAACCTCGGTTTTTTACCAATATATCTAACAGTTACAGTTTCCATTTTTCATCCTTTCTTTTCCAATTTTTTTAGTTCTCTTCTATATTTTCCATAATGATCTTGTGGCGAAAATCTTGCAGGCTTTTTCAATATGGTTTTCTCCTTACACTTACTGCAAATTTTGTCAAGTGCATAGCTTTTACATTTCTTACAGTACAATATTTCTGACATTATTCTTCTAGTTCACGCTTGAATTCACATTCGCCTTTATGTTTACTAATATGTACTGTTACCCTTTCCACAGCCTTTTTCATCTGGTCTTCGGCGATCTTATAATCAGGTGCCTTCACTGTTATTAGATAACGAGGAGCTCCAATATATTTTATTTGTATCGCTACATCTTCGTATTCGCTTTGTTCTGCAAGAGTTAAAGAATCACGAATATGTTTAATACCTTCTGAATCCCACGAGGTTATCATCATAAGACCTTTGATTTTAACAAATGGAATTGATATGTTATCTTTTGATATTGCCTCAAATCCTTTTAACCAGTCGCCATCAAATCCATCGTTTTTTAAAGTGTTGCAATCATATGCACATTCTTCAAATGCACCGTAAAGGGAGCCATATTTTTTGATTAAATTATTGCCAAATTCTTTGTAACATTGTCCTACAGGTTTTTCAATGCCTTCTGCAAACATTTCAAACAGTTTTTCTGCCTTTTGGTTGTTTTTCCATTCCTGTATCTTTTCCCTTCTTTGATGATCGTTTACTCTTTTTAGTGAAAGATCGATGTGATTCTTTGCAGCATCTACACGTAATACCTTGCAGACAACTTTTTGTTTTTCTCGTACGTAGTTACGAATACGTTTTACCCAACCAGTTGCTATCTCAGAAATGTGGATGAACCCCTCCTTATAAGGATATTCATCAAGAGAAACAAATGCACCGAAACCTTGCACTTTCACAACTGTTCCAACAATCAGATCTCCTTCTTCAGGGTAATCCTTTTTTAACATACAAATATACCTATTCAACAGTTTCTAAAATCTTTCCTTTTATTTTTGCCTTTCCACCACATGGGACCGCCAATTTGCTGCCACATATGTGACATAATATTGTAGTACTGCATTTATCAAATATAACTTGTTCATTCTCACAATCGTTACATCTTACTTTAATGAACTTACTTCTTGGTTTTTCCATAATTTATTCTCCCAACTCAAACTTTTTTGACCTTATGCTTGCAGGTTGATGCATCTTATGACATACAGTGCAGGCATATCTTAACGCTATACGTCTGCTTGTTTTTTCCCTGCCTTCTGGCTTTGGTCTTGGGAATCCCCTGTATCCTTTCATTACACGTCTAAATCGTCTCTGACCTTGTTTCAGTTCGCTGGCTTTTTTCTTTTTTATTCTTTCAACATCGTGTATCGTATGCTTTTTGCAGAATGGACAGTATCTCTTAATTTTTCGAGGTTTTCGCATATGAATCACAAATCGATTGTATGGGTAATAAGGAGGTGATATAAAAATGTAAGGTGCACTATTTTATCTGTTTAACCACGCCTCTTTTTATTAATGGACCACTCATTTCTTTTGATACGGTAAGAACATCATTTTTTCTTAGTGAATATGTTTTCATATCTGTTCCGACGAATTCTGGTATGTCTTCTAATACTCTCACAATAGGATTGGTATTTCTTTTGTTTTCTTCTTTCCTCAACGTTTCTGTTTTCGATTCATCTTTTTTAAATTCAACTGACTTTTCTTCTAAGATTTTTTTACGTGAGAGAATAATTTGTTCCACAAGAGACTCGTATAATTTTTCCTCTACGTCTAACACATTTTTTAAATCCGGTTTTCCACCACGAACTTTTGAAAGTGCAGCCTGTACTATCTTTTTTTCCCTTAGCTCGTATATGCTAAAAGCAAGTTTTTTTGTATTTTGAATTTCATCATTAAAGAGTTTGATCTTTTGAGGATTCTCTTCTTGCTCTACAACACTCTCAAGATTTTTTAAATACTCTGAAAGTTTATGATAAAAATTTACATCAATTTTTGTAAATAATGGAGAAGTTTTTTCTAGTTGTTGAATTCGTCTTAGGGTTTTGTAGCCTATTTCGTTTGTTTCCATTTTGTCCAAAATATCACATAATGGCCTATGTTAAATAATTTTAGTTAAGTAGCAACATGCAAGTATTCAACTTTTTATTCTAAACCCGCTGCACCGATTTTAAAAAAAGCCTTTTTGTCTTCAGGTTGAGATCGATGTTTCATAATAGTAGCCTGTCTTTCTCCGATGCCTGCTTTTTCTAGCTTGATTATCGTTTTTGCCATGTGTTCAGTGTCTCTGTTTGTGAATGGCTTTATATCGCCGTTTTTATCAGTGTATACCTGTTCAGTCAAAACCACGTAAAGATCCTTCTCTCTCGCAGCTATTTGTAGATTTGCCACTTGTCTCGTAAACGAACGCATTACACCTTCTATATCATCTTCTAAATTCACACGATAAAACATATTTATGGTATCAACAACAATGAGTCTAACCTCTTTTATCTTAATCGCGTCATGAATCATTTTTTCCTGATTTTCAAAAGAAGAAGGGCTAAAAAAGAGAATACTGTCTCGAATTTTTTTGTAATCATAATTATTGGCACATATCTGACTTAGTCTTTCTACAGAAACACCTTCTGTATCAATATATGCTACCTTGCTACCTGCTACAACACATTCTCTGGAAGCTTGTAAACATAAATTTGTTTTGCCCACGCCAGCTTCCCCATATGTTTTTGTGATTATGCCGCTTTCAATTCCACCCCCAAGGAGATCGTCGAGAGGTTTACAGCCTAGCTTTAATGTGCTCATCTCAAAAATAGTGAGCATAATAGTGAATAAAAGGTTTTTTAGTCACTCAAAAACACTCATTCCAATGAATTAGAGGGCAACAGAAATCGCTAAACCTTTCTTAAATCAACTACTTGACATAACCTCCAACTCCTTCATGGCAATTAACATTTCTTTCTACGGTTGTGATATTGCCAACATCAATGTCATATGGCTTTAGTGCTGGACGCCAATCAAAATCAAACCATGGTATAACGATATCCGCATAAGGCCAATCCCTATGAATACGTATTTCCCCAAGTATAAGTTTCGGTCCAAGTAATGGTCGATCCCAGTAATTTCTTGACCAATGATTTAATAGGGGGAAATTACTGAACCATGCGAGATTTGTTCCACAGGCTATGATATTATTTTTTGAAATAACGTTCGATTTAGAATCTACTAAAGAGATGGCACCATCACAGTTTCCAATGTCATTTCTTGAAATAGTATTTTGATGTGAATCTTCAAGAGAAACGCCCAAGCCCATATGATCTGTACTAATACTATTTTCTGTAACTGTATTGCTATCTGAAGCATAGATCGAAATACCTCCTACATTGATGTTCCTAATAACGTGGTTATTTCTTGATATTGAGATGGTAACACTTGATTTTGATGAAAATATATTCTCGATGATGTTATTATCGTGTGAATGATGACAAATGGATACCCCATTGAATTCATCAGAAAAAGTATTCCCTGAGATATTGTTATAATGAGAATTATAAATAAACAGTCTCGGGTATTCAACTGTTGAACTGAAATCATTTTGTGTTATACTGTTGCCAACACACTCCCGGAGTTCTAAGCTGTGTCTAAAGATATAAGATTCGTTTGAAATTAACGTATTTTGATTTATCCTAGTATAATTTGCATTTCTAAGATATATATTCCCTTTATTGTGTGTTAGAATATTTCGTGAAATTTCACAGTTATCTGAGTACCATAGTTCAATGCCGACACTTGTATCCTTAATATCTTGATTTTCAATTAAGATGTTATTGCAGTTGACAAGAATGATTTGCCCGGCATTACCAGGAGCGATCATATCAGATTCGTCTTCGAAATATATAAGCGGTTTGCCGTTAACGGTATTATCAGATACAGCGTTATGATATGAGTTCCAGATGAAAAGACCGTCAAATTCAAAAGTATTCTGCGAAATAACGTTGCCTCTGGATCCTGTCAGAGATATTCCACTATATTCATTTTGTTTAAGGAAATTATTAGAGATAATGCTATCATTGGAGTAAACCATAGAGATGCCATACTCGCTTTTCATCACAGTGTTATCAGAGATGTTATTTCCTTGAGATTCTAAAATATACAATGCCCAACCATCTGGATTTGTTATAGTATTTTGAAAAATCATATTATTGTCACTAGAATTCTCAATGTATACCCCAAAACTAGAACTCCAAGTGATAATTGCATTTCCGGAAATTCTATTATGTGTTGAAGCATCATGCAGTCGTATCGCATTTCTATTGTAGTTGATAGAATTATTAGATATATTATTACTGTTTGAGGATGATAGATATACACCTTCGCGATTATGGGTTATATAAGTATCAGTTATGGTATTTCCATTTGAAAGCAGTTTGATTCCTGCATCATGATTAGAATAATCATCGCCACTATCTTCTATGGTAAAGCCACTGATGGTGGCATGATCTGAAGAAATAGTAACCACGTCACCACTCTCATTTCCGTTGATTACAGTTGTTTCCTTGCTTTCTCCGAGTAACTGGATTGATTTATTAATGATTATGTTTTCATAATACTGCGACGAATCATCATAGACAAACACAGTATCCCCATCACTGGCGTTATCTATCGCATTCTGTATCTTTGTATAGTTTCCAGTTCCATCCCCACCAACATATAAAGTGTCACCATTAGAAGTTGGCGGTATAGATTGTTTTACATCTGTGATGCCAGTTGATGGAATAACGTTCACGCTGATGAATAAGAGGATAACAGCAACTGCAAGGGTTTTCGTAATCCACCTATCGGACATAATCTAAATCCTCCACCCCTTTTATCATACACAATATTTCTTCCTTCAGTTAGACTATCTTCACCATCTACGTCATACGGTCTTAATGCAGGACGCCAATCAACATCCAGGGAACGTCCCATTGGAAACCAAGGAGAAATATTTGTTTTGAATCCCCAGATAAGAACGGGAAGCAGTCGAGGTCTATTCCAAAAATTACCCGTCCATTTATTATCCGAATCAATTGAAAAGATACTTTTCAATCTTCGTAAGGCATGAGAATATCTGAATCTGAAGTTGTTATATGAAATATGATTACACGATGTATTAAAAAATAATATATTAATCTCGTTGTTTTCAAAAGAGTTACCAGAAATCATATTATATCCACTGGCAAAAAGCATTGCACCAAGTCCACCATTCAAGATAACGTTGTCCGAAATTGTGTTATTGTTTGAGTTTCCAAGTGATATTCCTCCCAAATAGTGATTCGAAAACACATTACTTGCAATAAAACAATTTATACTATCAAGTAGTTGTACACCAATAATCGTATTAGATAGTTCCAGACTGTCAACAGTGATATTGTTACAACCAATAAGAATTACCTGACCAGCATCATCAATGACTTTATCTGAAGCATCCTCAAAATACACCAGTGGTTTACCATTAACTGTATTGTTATAAATAAAATTATGACATGAATTTGCCACATCATCGATATCAAATATTTCCATCAAAAGACCACAACTGAAAAAAGAGTTGTTAGAAACGGTGTTATAACTTGAATTAATAATCGTGACACCGCCAAATCCATAAAGAGATTCATTTGATTTGAAAATGTTACCAGAGATAGTGTTGTTATTTGCAACTTCCGATGAATATGAATCTATTGTGATGCCACTGCCATTTTGTATTGTAAAACCGCTAACGAATATCTCAGAAACAACAATATCAATCCAACTACGGTTTATAATCGTATTTTCTTTGTCCTCACCGATTAATCGAATAGATTTGTTAATGTAAATCCACTTATCCACATCATACCATCCACTATACACAAAAACTGTATCACCATCACTTGCATTATCTATTGCATCCTGTATCCTTGTGTAGTTATTTGGCCCACTCCCACCGACATATAGAGTGTTGCCAGGGGTTATTGTAACTTCTAATTTTGCCGAGTAATCAGAACCATTGCAACCTTTAGCACCTGCTCGGATAGTATAAATACCACATTCATCCCAAGCATGTGATAAATATGCCCCTTCCTCTGCGTCATAGGGACCAAGCCATTCCGTGACATCTCCATCATCCCAGTCGACGTAGAGCCACAACTGGCATCCTTCTGAATCAGTTAAGTAGAATCTATAGGTATATGATACTCCTACTTTTCCATGTGTAGGACCTTCAATAATAAGTTCAGTTAATGTTTCATTTTCCATCATCAAAGTGCCAGTTGATGGGATAACACTCACGCTAAAGAATAAGAGGATAACTGCAACTGCTAAGGGTTTCTTCACAATCATTCTATTTCACACGGCAAAGTAGTTTCTAACGGTCCTTTTTCAAATATTGCATTTATAAAGAATCTACCAATATATCCTTCATAGTTGTTCCGAAAAGTAAAATGCGTAAAAAATCCCCATGGTCCTGGAGGAGAACAACCCCATGTATCGTCATAATCCCAGTTTCCAGCATTATCATATGCCATAGCCTTGACAGTATCCTCCCAGGGTACGAAAGAATATTCTGTACTTTGCCATACTATTAAAGCAAAAAAGCTTACATTTTCTTCAGTAATTTTTCGATTACAAATAAATCCGATAACAGAATAATTTTCTAATTCCAATGGTATTACCCATTCATATGTCGGTCCAGGTCCAACAATTGTTTCTTGTAAAATATCATTTAGATGGAATTCCACCCTGTTCATACCACTACATGCATCCTCAACTATTGCAGTGAAAAGAATCCACCATATACCACCTTCCTTATATGCCTCCCACCAAAGGTATATCTCAGGTGGCGTTTGGTCAATCTTGAAATCTATGCACTCAACATCAGACTGATTTCCATTGTTATCGACATAAAACCAACAAAGTTTATGAACCCCATCTGTGCATACGTCAAACGATATAGAATAATTCTGCCAGCTTCCACCATCAACTTTGTAATAAACCGCTGATATTTCTTCAGGATTATAGATAAAAGTTACCGTAACACAACTAACGAACCATCCGTTCCAACCCATAGTCCCATTAAAAATAGGATAACAAGGCGAGTCAAGAGGCACCAGAACGAAGTCGTGGGTTGTGTTCTCGTCAATGCCTAATAACACCCACTCTGTCCTGTATCCCTCCTTAGAACAAGTAGCATTCTTCAAACAGTAGCAAATTGGGATGTTAGTAACGTGATAGTATCCAGAGGAATTGCTGTAGTTCTCTTCGTATGTCTCATGAAAGTACACTCGTACTCTTGCTCCCGCTATTGGGTTCATAGAGGTATCGTTGTTGACGTAGCCTGACAAGCTGCCGTCATAGCTGGCGGTTCTAAGTGTAGATGCATCCGACTCACTAGAAATAATAGTATCTCCAGCATTTACAACGCTATTAGTTCCACTGTTCTCATCTATGCTGTAAGTGACATTTGCTCCAAAAAACAAAACAACTACAATTAAGATAATTCCTCTATTGAGCAGATTATTTTTGCTCATCTTTTTCCCCCTTACAATATAATAAGAAACTTGTGTTATATAAATGTTTACAATATATAAAAAAACTCTTTCTTAAGATTCTGTCATCGATGTTACAAAGTATTACAAGACATATCATAGATTGTTATTTGTGAAATAGAATCTTTTCAATTTTTTAGTCTCCTCTTCTTATAGAAAAATAGGGGATGTACCTTAGAATTACCATTTCTCGATGTAAACTCTCTCTTTCAAGAAGTGGTACAACACTCTAAGGATATGATTTTTTTCATTTTGACATTTTGACACGATAGCTTTAAATACAATCAGTGCCAAAGCTTGGCACGCTATATAATATCAGTATAAACAAAGAGATATAAGGAAAAGGTGATTCAATATGAATCTGCCTAATTTAACTAAACCAGCATATCAAACACATTCCCTCAGATTCATCGAACTTGATGTACTTCGAGGTTTTGCCATTATCTTTATGATTTTTCTTCATATACTATGGGATTTAGATTATTTTGGACTTGTTCCCATGAATACTCAAATATATCAGTTCCAAAAAATTGTACCTGCAATGTTTTTCGTATTATTGGGCATGTGCCTAGTTGTAAGCAAAAATAAGAAAATCAATCAACCTTCATATGACGAAAAAAGATACAACAAGCACCTTTTTCTGCGCGGGTTAAAAATATTTGTCCTTGGGATAATTATAACAATGATAACAATGGTATTCATACCTGATAAACCGATAATATTTGGAGTGCTGCATTGTATTGGTTTTTCGATAATATTGAGTATACCGTTTCTTAAATTCAAATCCTACAATATCTTGTTTGCAACATTGATAATACTTGTAGGTATCTTCATAGGCCAATACACAATTGAAAACCCAACGGCTCTCCATCTTGCAGTTGGGTTACATCAAGCTGATATCAGCCAATATACCATTGATTATTTCCCATTGTTTCCTTGGTTTGGCGCCTGTTTGCTTGGGATTGCACTCGGACATTTCTTATACAAAGGCAATGAAAGGAGATTTAAGATTCCTGATCTTTCAAAATACAAGCCTGTTACAATGTTTTCATGGCTCGGCCAACATTCATTAGCCATTTATTTGTTTCATCAGCCAATAATTGCAGGGACATTATTCGTTTTTATGATTTTCTAGTACATTTTCCAGTTACTAACTATAAGATAATACCCCGATCATTTTTATCTATTAATCTGTTGTATTACATTTTGAAAAATAAATGAACAACAACTTTATACAAATGTCATTTTTACTCCATACACCATACACCAGATGAATGCGGGGAGACAAGATACTGCTTCAGGAATTGCGATACCCTCCCACGGTACCAGGAGAATAGTCGAACAAATGGCTATTATTGCAAAAAGAGTTGCAAGTATGCCCATGGTGCGTTCAGATTGGTTTCGTTTTATCGTCAGTCCAATGATTAGGAATGATATCGCAAGTAACACAAAAAAAGCTGCTGAAACAATAAAATGTAATGTATAGACTGTTTCAGGGAATATCCCTATCCCGATAAGGGCAAGTGAGCTTAAACTAAGTATATATCCTCCAGTTTTGTTTTTTAATATTTTTATCAAGCCAAGTGAAAACACCAGAGCGAGAATCCCTCCGAGTATCATACCAGAGTTAAAGAATATCGCAGAGACACCCTCGACCCCAAGATCGCTAAAAGCATGTTTTGTGAATCTGAACCATGGTGAGTGTGACATAGCAAGTCCGATGCACAACAAAACAACGATGGGAATCAATATTCCACAAATGCCTGCTATTTTCGTTATTCTGTTTTTTTCTGGATTTGATTTTTTCGCCATCTATAATATAATTGAACTTATATTTATTTATATTTTTTTATCTAATTAGTGCTTTTTCTATTATGTTTTGATATATTGGATACAAAAAATATATTGGTTTGTAAATTATCCAAGAATCTGATCAAATCCATAATCTTCCCACTTTCTTTTACCAAAAACGATTTCCAATTCTACGGGCGTAATAATCGGTGTCTTATATTGGAGATAGTCATCAATTGCAATTCTTGGACATGCTGTAGAAACAAAACAATCTATGTTGCCAAAACCTTGCAATGAAACAGGTGAAAAATTATCCATTGCAATAATTAAGGATTTTTTATTAAAAGCATCAAGCATCTCTTTAACCTTGTGAGCTAAATCCATTCTCTGCTGACCTCGTTTCAAACCAATGAGAATCCCAAACTCCTTTGCATTTTTTGAATTGGCAATAGCACCATATCTTTGTCGCAAAATAATATCTTTTAATTCATCTAGCTCTTGTTTTTTTACTGTATTTGTATATGGATCAGCAGCAATAACAGGTTTTTTTGAACTCAGCAAAAGACCTAGAGGATGAAACGTGCCACTCCCAATAAACAAAAAGCAGTCTACCTCATCTACAATATTCATACCTGCAGAAAAATCACACCCTAAAATCTGCCCTTTTTCGGATATCCTCTCGTCCCCAGCAGATATGATAGATTCAAAATTGTTTTTTTGCAAGATATTCTCTACAGCGCCTAAGCTATGAAGGTGCTGTGCTGTTGCAACAATACCAATTCTTTTCCCTTCTAAAAAAGATAGAGATTTTTCAACAGCTTTGGTTACATCCATAGTTGATAGAGCATTAATAAAAGTGGTAGGAATCCAAAGATTTTCTGTTCCGGGAATGGGCGTATGCCCTATGTGGACAACAAACTCGACATCTAGATTTTTTAATTCATTGTTTGCAATATCACATGCACCAAAACAAGGGTCTGCAGAAACTATTATCGTAGCATGCGTTTCCTTTTCTAGAAATTCTACTATTTTGAATACATTTCTCTTCAGTCCTTCAGGAATTTGCAGTCCTACTGTTTTGTATCCTTTTTTCTTAATTGTTTGTGTTGCTCTTTCTAGGTCAATAGAGTAACCAGCTATTTGCATCACTAAACCTCATGTATCATTTTAAGTAAGGTTCTAAAGAAGTTCATCCTATACTCATATGATTCTTCCGAAGTATCTACTTTTATATGATCTTCTTCAGAGACAAAAGGCTCAAACGTCTCTTTTTGTTTTTGATAAATTTCCCACCGTCCATCTGAAACAGATTTTTTCTTAAGGCGTTCTTCTAACCATTTTTTCACTACGCCATCTGGACAGATACATTGAATTGATAATAGAAGAGCATTGTTTTCCTCTGCAATCTTCTTTGCCATATCTCTACATTTCTTTTTTTGGAAAGTAGCATCTAAAACAACGTTTTCCCCTTTTTTCAAAAGATCTGCTGCTTTTTCCATCACTTTCTCGTATGTAAAATCAATTTTCTCTGGGATATAAAGGCCCGTGTTAAATTCATTATGATGTCTTTCAAATTTATCGATTCCAGCAAGTTCTTTCCTAACAATATCAGTGTTGATCTGATGTGCACGGTAGTCAACAGCAATCTTTAATGCTAGTGTAGACTTACCGGTGCCAGTCAGGCCACTCACCATGAAAAGAAGAGGTTTTTTGCCGTTCAGGTCAAGAGAAAACAGTGATGCATAGTAATGTGATAAGTCAAAGTATTTTTTTGCAGTTTCAATTATTTCTTTCTTTTCTTTTTCATCAACAGTAGGATCACTTAACCTAAAACCATTAACCTTTCCTCTCACATATGCTCTATAGGATTTGTAGAAATTCAACACATCAAAAATACCGGTATCGTTGCTTCTCTCTACATAATTATTTATCAGATAACTTGAAAGAAAAGGATGATTCAGATAGTCGAGATCCATGGCTAAAAAACTTATATCTGAAGCTGCATCGCAAAACCGGAATCTCTTGTTAAACTCTATACAGTCAAAGATATGTATTTTATCAGAAACAACAATGTTCCCAGAATGAAGATCGCCATGACAATCATGAATATGCCCCTGTTTAATCCGTCGTTCAAAAACATCTTTCTTCTTATCAAAGAACATACTTGATACATTTTGAATATAATTGTAGATGTCCTTTGGAATGGCGACATCAACTACTGATCTTGTTTGCTCAAAGTTTTCATCTATATTTTGCTTGACAGCCTTGACTTCCCCATATTTATCAATCTCATCTGAGCGCTCCCCAGAATTATAAAAATCAACTAAAATAGTACAAATCTTGCCTATTGTTTCTTCATCGATTTTTCCTTTTTTCAACAGATTTGTCATTATTTTATCTTGAGAAAATTCCTTCATCTTCAGAGCATAATCAACAATTTCTCCTTTTCCGTTTAATTCGATTTCGTTGTTTTTTTGAGTAATTGGAATAACATCAAGATAGATATCTGGACAAAGCCGTCTGTTTAACCTTATTTCCTCTTCGCAGAAATATTTTCTTTTCTCAAGAGTAGAAAAATCTAAAAATCCAAAATTTACTGGCTTTTTCACTTTGTATGCATACTCTCCTGTCAAGGCTACAAAAGATATGTGGGTTTGTAGGACGTTAACCGACTCTACGTTGGATCCATACGATGCTGGATTTTTCAGGTATTCAAGCATCTTCGACTGTTCCATGAAAAGTAGGGAAAACCTGTTTTTATAAAAGCTTTATCTTTCTAACTTAAAAAACCTGAAGAAAAAACTACGATGGTTATATGAATCAGTAGCAATAGCACTGCTGCTGGTATGAACATTTTGTACATACGTGTCGTATCTGTTTTTAGGTAGTCGCTGCTTAGAACATTACACAGATGAATGGGCGACACTAGATATCCAACAAATGAACTCATAAATATTATACTTGTTAAACCAATAATGCCTATACCTGTGTATGAAAAGAAAGGTTCTACCAAGAAATACGATAATGCTATTGCACCGAGATTGTATCCTGTCAGTGAGCCGAGTAGTAGCGGTATCAAGGCAACCATCCAGATAGCTGGAAACGGTAGATTACCAATCATATCAGCGATGATAACATTTGCCCCTGAGACTTCAAACATTTCTCTGAATATCATGATTCCAAAAATGGCAACGCCTAGTTTCCATGTTAACGATTTTTTAAGCGCTTGGATATAGTCTCTCCTATTGATATTTGTTATAAAATATACAAGAATGATGCTGAAAACTACTCCTATAAGAAACGATCTAATTTGAGGAAAACCGAAGAGCTGTAAAACTGCGTAGAAAACTAGGGGTACTATTGGGGGTAGAATAAACATTAGTCCTGAGTAATCCTTTGTAGGATTTGTTTGCTGCTTAGGGGCATTGGTTATAAACTTTTTAAGCAGAATAAATCCTATAATGATTATTGCGATAAATGCAGGAACATTCGCTAGGATGAGACTGTATATGTTTATATCTGAAAATTTTTCACTGCAGATGAGAATCATGGCTGATGATATGGGATATATTGGAAACCAGACATGTCTAAACCATATGTTGAGAAAATTTTTTTGATTTTTATCGAGATGATATTTGTCTCCTTCTTTGTTTATCATCGGTGCAGAGAACAATGCACCCCCTGGAACAGGCATTAAACCATAGACCGCCGGAATTACACCTAAGGTGCCGCCTTTAGAAAAAAACGTTCTAAGACTATCGATTAATTTTGTTATTGCACCTGTTTCTTGCATTAGTTTTGCCAGAATAAAAATCAAGGTCATTAACAGTGCGAGTTCAATGGTCTGTGTTACAATTTGATCTGTTTTAAATGAATAAAAAGACGCTTCAATTATAGCTTTTGGAATATCAACGGGGTCTATTTCCCGAAGTGAAAATACTCCAACAATTAATGAACCTAGGATAAGAGAAAGACCAAAATTGAACTTTTTACGGATTAAAACAATAATCACAATAAATGCAATGATTACTCCGAGTAGGTTCAACATGATTCCTACGAAACAATATTTAGCTTAACTAATTAACTCCTTGGCGCATTTTTCAGCGTTCTCGAGTATATCATCGTAATTCAACGTTAAAAATTCTCCTTCTAGCATAAGTGGTTTTCCGTTGACAATAGTGGTGCATACATCGCTACCTCTGGAAGCATATACCAAATGTGATATAAGGTCATGTTGTGGTGTAAGATGAGGTTTTTTCAAGTCTATCATGATGAGATCTGCTTTTTTCCCTTCCTCAATAGAGCCGATCTCTTTCTCGACTCCAAGACATTTTGCACCACCGATGGTGGCAAAATCAACTACTGTCTGTGCAGGTAGGATGATTGGATCCCATCGATGTTGTTTATGAACAAGAGCACAGAATTTCATGGTATCAAACATATCTAAGGTATTATTGCTTGCTGCTCCATCAGTGCCTAAGCCTACAGGAACATTCGCCTCAAGTAGCTCAGGGATGGGGGCATACCCACCTGTTGCTATTTTCATATTGCTCACAGGATTGTGGGAAACCTTTGTACCTCTTTTTTTTATATCGAGGATTTCATTTTTTGTAATCCACCCGCAATGAGCAAGAACCATTTTTTTACAGAGTAAACCATATTTTTTAAGATGTCCAACTGGTCTTTCTCCGTATCTTTTTTGAACATCATATACTTCTTTCCGTGTCTCAGAACAATGGATATGGAGGATGACATCATATTTATCCGCGATTTCAAGTGATTTTTTAAGCGTTTCTGGACTGCAGGTGTAGACGCCATGAGGTGCAATAGCAGGCTGTAAGAGATCCTTATTTTTCCATCTTCTAACAAACTGTTCACATTGAGGCATTAGGTCATCTGCAGAATATTGCGGTGTACCAGAATCAATCAATGCAAAACCGAGAAAACCTCTCACTCCAATTTTTTCTGCAACCTCTCCAATAGTATCCTCAAAAAAATACATGTCAAGAAATGCGGTTGTTCCAGATGCAATCATTTCCAACAGGCCAAGTTTTGTACCTGCTTCAACTGATTCACTATTCAGTTTTGCTTCCACTGGCCAGATCCTTTCCTCAAGCCATTTCTGCAAAACCATGTCGTCCCCGTATCCTCTCAGCAAGGTCATTGGGATGTGCGTGTGAGTATTTATTAAGCCGGGTAAAACCAGTTTTTTCCTACCGTCTATCTTATAGTCTGCCTCTATAGAAATTGGATTTTTTGAGATTTGAACGACTTCTTGACCATCTATGTAAATATTCCCATGTAATTGTTGTCTTCTTTCATTTTGAGTAAGAATGGTGGAATTTTTAATGAGAATGCTCATATTTACTGCTCTTCGTGTTTCATAGTTGTTGCTTTGGACCAGCTGTCTTCAAAATATCTATTTAGTTTATCTAGCATCGCTTTTTCAACAGTCCATATGCCTAACCCATCTTCTTCTATGGGGCCTGATAAAATAAGCGCCCTGTCATCCCCAAGAATAAAATTCCCTCGTATGCCAGAATGTTCTTTTACCTCCATTCCTTTAAACAGATCTTTATTATCGTATTGATTCACAACTACTTTCGCGTTCTTTGGGAGATCCATACTTCCCATATGTTCAGCGACAATCCTGGGATTTAATATCTCTGAAACACTCCATTTATGTGTAGGTCGTGATGCAGGTTGCGATGCATTTGTTTTCTTCATTCCCAATTCGATCGCAAGACCGACAGAAATAATTCCAATAATTATACCTATGATGACCGACAACACATCCATTTTATATCCATCCTCTTAAATGTAATTCATTATCATAGATAAATAGATTTGCCTTCGCAGAATAAAAATAGAGGAGGGCAATCTTTATGTTTATTATGGTTATTCAGGACAAGAAAATAACCGTGAGTATGTTATCATATGGATAAAAAAGAACTTGAAAGCAAGATAAAGGATCTAAAAGAGAAACATAATATTGTAATTCTTGCACACAACTATCAAATTCCAGAAATACAAGATATTGCTGATTTTGTTGGTGACTCCCTAGATTTAGCATTAAAAGCAACAAAAACAGATGCAAAAAATATTATTTTTTGCGGTGTAGACTTCATGGCTGAATCGGCAAGAATATTGAATCCTGATAAAAACGTGATTATTCCAGATAAGGAAGCGAAATGCCCCATGGCTGCCATGGTAGATCCCGAGAGTCTTGGCTGGTTGATAAACGAAAATCCAGATGCAGATGTTGTTTCATATATTAACACAACTGCGGATGTTAAAGCAATATCAGATATATGTTGTACGTCCTCTAATGGTGCAAAAATTGTAAAAAGCAGATCTGCCAAAAAAATAATATTTGTCCCCGATAGAAATCTGGGGTTGTACGTGCAGCGGTTTACTCCCGAAAAAGAGTTGATTCTCTGGCAGGGTATATGTCCAATCCATCATCAAATAGGCAAGGAAGAAATTTTACAAATCAAAGATAAACATCCTGATGCAGAAATACTCGTTCATCCTGAGTGTAGGCCAGAAATAATAGACATTGCAGACCACGCGTTTTCCACCAACGGGATGGTAAACCACGTTAAAAAATCAGAGGCAAAGGAATTTATAATAGGCACAGAAAAAGATATTTGTCATAGACTAAAAAAGGAAACTCCTGATAAAACATTTCACTCTTTAAAATCGGCCGTTTGTCCCAATATGAAAAAAATAACCTTGGAAAAAGTTTTAAAGAGTATGGAGAGTTTAGGGCCAAAGATAGAATTATCTGAAATAATAATGCAGAAGGCGAAGTTGCCTTTGCAAAGAATGATGGATGTAGGGCGAGGCGATTAAATGAAAAGAGTCTACATGGACTGTGGTTCTTCTACGTCAGTTGATAAAGAAATTGTAGAGATGATGGTTCCTTATTTTGGCACGTATTATGGAAATGCTTCCTCGATACACTCGTTTGGAAGAGAGGCATACCAGGCGATAGAAGAGTCAAGAAATAAAGTGGCAAGTACGTTATGCGCGAATGCAGATGAGATTATATTTACATCGGGAGGAACTGAATCAGACAACCTTGCCATCAAGGGAGTGGCATTTCTGAACAAAAATAAGAGAGGTTCAAAAGGACCTCATATAATAACCTCTACACTTGAACATCCCGCTGTCCTTGAGACCTGTAGATATTTGGAGAAACAGGGATTTGATGTTAAATATCTTCCGGTAGACAAGTATGGGGTTGTAAAACTCGAGGAATTAGAACAGGCTATTTCCAAAGATACTTTTCTTATCACTATTATGTATGCCAACAACGAAATTGGTACCATAGAGCCGATTGAAGAAATAGGAAAAATTGCAAAAGATCACGATATTGTTTTCCACACTGATGCAGTTCAAGCCATTGGCAAACATCCTATTGATGTAGATCGATCAAATATTGACTTATTGTCTATTTCTTCTCATAAAATTTATGGTCCGAAGGGAGTTGGAGCATTATTCATTAGAAATGGTGTAAAAATACAACAGACAATGCATGGAGGAGGACATGAGAAAGGGTTGCGTAGTAGTACATACAATACGCCAGGTATTGTTGGGCTGGGTAAAGCATGTGAACTCGCACAAACGAGGATGGAAAAAGACACAAGATATCTTAAAAATTTGCGAGATAAATTGATTAAGAACGTGTTAAAGATAGAAGAAAGTTATCTTAACGGTCACCCTGAGAAACGACTAGTAAATAATGCTCATTTTCGTTTTACCGGTATCGAAGGGGAATCATTGCTTTTAAAATTGGATGAAAAAGGAATTGCTGCTGCTACAGGATCTGCATGTTCCTCTATGAAATTAAAAGCCTCTCACGTGCTTACCGCTATAGGATTAAGCCCGGTTGAGGCTCATGGTTCAATAAGACTTACTTTGGGGCGGGAAAGTACAGAAGACGAAGTTTCGTATGCTTCTGAAGTGCTGCAAGAAATAGTTGATCAACTAAGGTCGATATCTCCGTTGTGGAATAGATGAGAGGCCTTATATGTCAACCTCACTAGAAATCGACGGATGGAAAGCAAATATACGTTTTTCATCGAGCCATCTTTTATCGGGTCATAAAAAATGCGGCTTCTTACATGGACATACCTATGCAATCCATTCTCGGGTGTATGGAGAGAAGGATGAACAAGGCGTCATCGTTGATTTCTCATTATTGAAATCTACTCTCAGGGAAATTGCAGATAAATTGGACCATAGGATTTTGATTCCAGAGAAAAACGAGTATGTTGCCGTAACAAAGAAAGAAATAAGAATTAATACTGAAGGCAAAAATTATGTTTTCCCTAGAGAGGATTGTGTTCTTCTTCCAATAAAAAGTGCTACTGCTGAAAACCTTGCATGGTATATCTTGGAGGAACTATTAAAGAAAATAGATATGCCTAAAAATGTAAAAAAAATTAATATTGGCGTGGATGAGGGTTTTGGTCAAGGAGCACGGGCAGAAAAAATCGTAGGTTAAATCTATGGTGAAAAAAGCCGTATGTCTGATTTCTGGTGGTCTTGATTCATGTATAACTTCCTTTATTGCAAAGGAACAAGGATACGAGATATATGCCCTTTCTTTTAACTATGGTCAACTTCATAAAAAAGAGCTTGATTGTTCAAATAAAATCGCTCAGGCGGTTGGTGTTGAAAATCGTATCATACTTGATGTCGATTTTCAAAAGTTTGGCAAATCCTCCCTTCTTAATACATCATCTGACTCTATTCAAGATCATAATTTGAAAGATATTGCTAGGGAAATCCCATCTACATATGTGCCAGCACGAAATACTGTTTTTCTTTCAATGGCATTAGCATATGCTGAATCAACTGATGCAGATGCGATATTTATAGGAGTGAATGCAGTAGATTACTCAGGCTACCCCGATTGCAGACCAGAATATATACAAGCATATCAAAAAATGGCGGATTTGGCCACCAAAAAAGGAATCGAAGGGAGATCAATCAAAATAGAGGCGCCCCTTTTACAATTAACAAAATCTGAGATTATCAAAACAGGCTTGAAGCTTAATGCCCCACTTGCAGATACCTGGTCTTGCTATAGAGGGGAGGAGCTTGCTTGTGGTCGTTGCGATTCATGTATATTGCGGTTAAAAGGATTTAAAGATGCAGGAGTAGAAGACCCCATACAATATGAACATTATCCAGATTGGTATACCCGCTGATTTTTTATTTCAATAAGACGAAGCTTACGGCAATCGATTTTTCTTTTCCCTTAGATAATCTTTGACATCTAATATTATTGGTATTGAAACAAGTATTACTATCACTATTCCCAGACATATCAAACTATCTTCGTGCACATTACTTACCGTGTTTTTACCATTCATTAAATCCTCAAAAAAAAGATTTATTGTACCAAGCCATGGAATTTCTAATCGTGCTTTTCCCGATATCCAACTTAATTTTAACGGCTCGGGACATATATCAGACATTTGATCGATTACGTTGTTATTATCTCCTTTTGTTAGATATCCTGAATGAGCCCATGATGGCTTGTTATTACGTAATCCTAATTCTGATATGTGAATCGATGTCTCGTTGAAGATACCATACTCTGCAATTGTATATGTTGTTTCTTCTCCATCTGTATTGACGTCAACCCAACACATGAGCCTATGAATGATCTGAGAGACATCTTCCCTGCCCAAGGGTTTATAAATGACAACATCGCCCCAATCTCCATAAAAAAAGTTATTTGGGTCTTCCTTTTCACTTGCACCACCAAAGTTCCCACCGTGGGTAACTAAATCACCCTTAGTATACACTTTCTGAACGAGAACCATATCACCAGCATCTATTGTACCAAATCGTCCGAACGGTGAGTCGTCATGTTCCATACTTCCTGATTCAATAGCTACCATCGGTGCAGCAAACCATTGTCCGGTGTACGTCCACAGAAGTAGCAAAACAATCAGAACCGCCATTAAAGCAACAAATATATCTCGAATCAGTGATATCTTCTCGTTGTCGCTTCGCCAAAATCGTAAAATTTTTCCTTTGATATCTTTGATATTCATGTAAAATCCCTATTTTATGTGATCTTTATGACTTATTGAGATCTTTGTCTCTGTTCCACAGATAGGACAGATTTTTACCGATTCTTTGAATCGTTTTCCGCATCCTGGACAACGGTAATGCCATTTAAACTTTTTTGTTATCCCTCTTTGAGAAAAGCTTTGGAATTCTATATTTAAAGTATTTGCGACATTTTGTATGGAGTAATCATCTGTTAAAATAACAGCCTCTTTATTATCGGCTTTGTTTACATCTAAAGCCAGTGCAAGTATTTCAACATCTGCAGATGACAATCTATCCTTATCTCCTGTTTCTTCAGCAGTTTTTTTTATTTTATTTATCGATTCTTTTGATGCCGATTGAATTACAAGCCCTTTCCCTTGGAGAAATTGGAATGTTCTATAATCTCTACCCCCTGGAGTTAACTCTTCAGAAACAGAAGGTGTTGTTACCATACTTGCATTGTCTAAATTAATAGGTTTTCCTGAAAGGATTGCTGAAGTATCTATTATAAAAATTTGGTTTTTCATAGTAAAATTAAATGACGTTTAGTTATTTTTCAGTTTAGAGACTATATCTGCTATCTTTACTACTTCTTGATCCCCTGCCTTCATATCTCTAAGAGTAACAGAATCATTTTCCAACTCCTTGGGGCCTATTATAATAACCTTTTCAACATTCTTAGAATTTGCATATTTCAAGGATTTGCCAATTCCCCTACGCAAAAGATCCAAATCTGTTAAAATGCCTTCTTTTCGTAAATTTTGAGCTATTTCAATGGATTTTCCTATCATTTCTTTGCTTACTGGTATAATATATACGTCTGTTTTAAATGAAGGGAAAGCAAATTGTTCTGTTTCTAATGCGAGGATCGTTCTGTCAAAGCCCACTGCAAAACCCGCAGTGGGAGTTTCTCTTCCACCAAATAATGTAACTAAATCGTATGCTCCTCCGCCACAAAGTTGTTTTTCCGCTCCTAAAACTGGCGCGTCTATCTCGAAGACTAGTCCTTTATAGTAATCAAGTCCTCTTACAATACTCATCTTTATCTGAAAATCTTTTACATTAAATGAACTTTTTAGCAAATCTAGTATCTTTTCCATGTTTGATAGTTCATCTATTGCAGGGGTATCTTCTTTGAAAAATTCTTTAATCTTGTTAATATCTGATGTTTGTAGCATATCAGTAAATTTTTTTGCACTATCGTTTGTAATGCCAAGATCGGGCAACAAAGAGAAGACGTCATCAAACTGGGATTTGTCAATCAATGGCAATAGCTTCTTTTGATCATCCTTTGATAAGCCAAGTTGAGTAAACGTGGAGTTTATGATATTTAGATTCCCGATGTTCAGCTTGATATTCTTTAAACCGACGTTTTTCAAAATAGTATATGCCATGGCAACAAGCTCGGCATATGCTTCGGGAGTATTGGTTCCTACTATCTCACAACCTGCCTGCCAGAATTCTCTATACCTGCCTTTTTGTGGTCTATCGTATCTGAAGCAGTTGCCGAAATAGAATAACTTCAAAGGTTTTGGCTCCATCTGCATTTTTTCCACATAAAAACGCATCACTGGAGCAGTAAGCTCCGGTCTTAGAGCAAGTTCTCTGCCGCCTTTATCAGAAAAAGCATAAATCTCGTCAATAATCAAATCACCGGATTTGGCAGTAAAGAGTTCCAAAGTCTCAAATGTCGGGGTTTGAATCTCCTTATATCCAAATGATTTAAACGTAGATAGCATGTTTTCCTCAACATATCTACGTTTTTCTGTTTCTTCTGGAGTAAAATCCCTTGTTCCTCTTGGTAATTGAAACACGGTTTGGTTGTATAACAAGAATATTTAATTATGTTTCTATGTTCAAAAGAGAACGTATGCTCCCCGTCCAAAATCTGTTGCCTAGTTTGTTCAAAATTTGTCGCCTTTCTATTTCCAAAAATCGTAAAACCAAGTCATGCAAAAAATTGTCTAAATCTTTTTTTCTTTATCCTCTTCGACCTTGTGATTTGAAACTGAGGAATTCGATAATCTGCGGTTTTTCATCCAATGTTTCAGTTGTAGAACCTACAGATATTTTTCCAGTTGTTTTTACATGGTATCTCCAGTAATGATAAGTAAAAATCCTTTCGTGTTGTGTATAAAAAGTTTTCATATGAATACTTGCGTTTATTGGAATATGGTCATCTGAGATTGTATTTGTTATATGTAAATCAAACTCTGAGGGTATCCATCTTCGATGGTCAATCACAAAGTTTCTCGGAGTGAAAGTGATATTTGTTGGTGGGATGCTGTAGAATTCTTTTTTGCTCTGGGCGCTGTTTTTATCTTGGTTTATTATTGTGAGCAAATCTCCTTTTTCAGTGGTTTGCATTGTTTTTGCCCAAGTCATATTCAATGTATCTCCAGTAATTCTTCCCCAGAGCCACCCCAAGTTTTTAAATGCTGTAGTAGGAGAATACCCCCAGTTATGATCATGGTATCCTACCCCATTTACTGCTATCTTATGCCCGTTGACTGTTATTGCTCCGGTAACTTTGGCCTGTGGTAATGCAACTGTCCAGCACGTATCTAATGTTTCAACTTTCCATCCCTGTGTGGTACCGGTAAACGTGAGATCAACATCGTGATAATCAATTTTTAATAATATGCGATATCTCCACCCTCCTGTTTTTTTATAATGGGCTTGGTCAAACTCGACGACTGGTTTATTATTAATATGTATGCAAGGCTGGTCATAGGATGTATAAAAGTTGTTTAGCAGGCCTGTTTTCAGCGATTCAACTTCGACTTTTCCATTTTTGTAGATATTAATCCGAGATTGTACAATGCCACTGTTTCTTATATGATAGATTCTCACTCCCACGTGGATGCTATATCCATTATCAAATACAGCGTCAAAATACCACCATTCAATATCTAGAAGGTTAATATTCCCGTGAAATGCATCATCTTGAGGTGTGATATCAGTTGCTCTAAGGAACCGATAAGCTGTCTTAGTATCATCTAATTTTACCGCTTTTACACTCATAATCTTGCTTGATAACAGCACCATGATTTATAATAATGCGTTTTCCTCGAGAATGTGATAGTATTACTAGTCCCCACTCAATATATTTAGTAAATTTTACCCTTTAAAATTTATCTTATTGAAAAAGTTTAAAGAAAAAAGAAGAAGGTAGGTCTGTCTCTTTAACAGATTGTAATTATAGTGTAGAATAATAATACAAATCCTTTCCCTATCCTTGTCACTTCTTCAACGCCGTCGGCACTTACTGTAGCAGTTATATCCACAATACCAAATCCAATCACTGGAATGTCGAACATTGCTCCTATGCCACCTGCTTCAATAGTTCCAATGTTCTCTGATACCTCTTGCCCCATAAGTATTGTGCCACCTTCTAAGACAATACTATAGACAACGTTGGTGGCATTACTGGTTCCGTTGTTTTTAATCTCTGCAGATATTCCTAATAATCCACCGATAATTTCTCCAATTTCAAGTTTAGGTGCTGCGAGTTCATAGTTGTATGTGTATTCAGTCCACTCAGTAGGAGCTTCTACATAAGGTTCAGGTGTTATAATTTCAAAACTTGAGATATTGTTATCTGTTGTTGACACGCCGACTTGGAACCTCTCTAGACCATATTGATCTGTGATAGATTTTGCCCAGAATGAGATTTCAACATCGTTTCCAGATTCGTTTACGGAAAAATCGTCTAGCATGAAAACGAACGCATCATCAGAAACACAATGAATGGCGATGTATATTGCCTCTCCACCGATATCTAACTCAGGAGTGATTAGCCAATCATCGTTTGGGTTGTCTGGGGGTCTTGTTGAAAAACATGCTGCATATTTGTCTCCAGTATGAGCATCCCAAGATGTTCCATTAGCAGGAGGTTCTGTTGCAGAAGCATTAAAAATTATAAATGAACCGTTATAGTATTCATTGGTAAAATTATAATCTAAACTTCCCTGAGTTGATCCTCCATCACCATCATATTGGGTCCACGGCGGAAAATCCAGAACAAAATTTTCATAAGTTTCAAAACCATCTTCAAATACCACTGTATTTACGGTACTCGGACCTTTAGATGGTTGTATGTTCGTGACTATACTTGAGTCACTAAATGATTTCGTTTTTGCGTCCGTTAATCCCGCTACCCCGGGCATTGCTAACGCCAAGATGATGCCCAAGATTACAATTGATTTCAAAATATTTTTCGATTTTTCCATGATTTTATTATTTCCTCCAATGTTATACGCACGATATATAATATTATTCAGAGAATTTAAATATTTCTATTAGAAATCATTCGAAAGTTATATAAAAAATTCAAAAAATTTTAGTTTTCAAAAGTTAGATCACCATATAATTTTCAGAATCTAGATTACATGGATTAAATTTCTTCTTAAAATATATAACTTGTAAAGTCAAGGGATAACACATGCCATCAATAATATAAAAAAATTTAAGTATTGTCTCAATATCAAGCCTATTCTATATTGGAGGAGGTTAATCTAGTATGGAAGAAAAAAAATTTATTGGAGTGATGATGTTATGGCTATAGAAATAGCAGGATATGGATTGGAAGAACCGTTACCTCTGATAGGGGTAAGTTTGTGGAATATTATACTATTTATAGTAGTTCTCATAGTAGGTATAGTAGTAGTAAAGATTGCTACTGGTGCTATTAAAAAATGGATGCTTAAAGCAAAAATGGCAGAGATATTGGCCGAGTTCACAACACGAATCCTTCGGATGATAATGTACATCTTTGTCATCGGGACTGCCTTAGCATTTCTGGGAATTGAAATAGGAGCTGCTTTAGTAAGTGTCTCTGTTGTCCTTGGATTCGTCCTGGGTTTTGCACTTGGCGACACGCTGAGTAACATCGCATCTGGATTCATGATAGCTATTACCAAACCATTTAAAGCAGGGGATTTTGTTACTCTGAACGGCGAGAGCGGAACTATAAAGAACGTTGGAATCAGCGTAACAGAACTTGATACGCCTGACAATAAGCATATTATAATTCCCAACAAAGCAGCGTGGGGTGGAAACATTACAAATTTCACCAGTAATCCAATCAGAAGAATTGACATGGAGATGGGTGTGGGTTACAGTGATGATCTCGACCATGTTATAAAGACCACTATGGATCTTATAAAATCAGATTCACGTGCTCTTTCTGATCCAGCACCCCAGGTGGCTGTAAAGGAGATGGCAGATTCGGCTGTTGTTCTCGTAATCAGACCCTGGGTAAAGACAGAAGATTACTGGAACTTCTTCTTTGACTTCCAGAAGGCACTTAAACAAAAATATGACAAGGCAGGAATATCAATACCATTCCCACAGATGGATATACATTTAGAAAAAGATATTTCTTAAAATAATATCAACAACCTAAAAAATCAGTAAGCCTGCCGACATCTAAACAAGCTAACAGAGGAGAAATTTACGACAACAGAATGCCATCTTCGACTCTGTTGGTTTTTCAGACGAGACAAAATGGTCCTATCTCACTAACCCCATTTTTCTTTCATTTTGTTTCTCTTTCAGCTCAATAGAGTTTTACTACGCATGAAATATTCTAATGTTGAATATATGAATCCATTTTGTCAAATAAGAAAACTTTACCTTTAGATTTATATGTCACGTTATATTCTACTTTTTTAAAGAATTCTTTTGCATATTTCAGCCTTTTATAAATCTCATCCTGTGAAATTTTCGGTTCTATACGTTCAGCTTCAGCGCCAGCTTTGCGAGAAAATATGTTAAGCTGACCGGCGCTTATATTAGATTTTTTAATAAAAGATAATGTTTGCTTAAATTCTTCATCTGTTTCAGTAGGAAATCCCACTATAATATGAGTATGTAATGATAACATTGGAAATGCTGTCTTCAATCTTATAAAAACTTCCTTTATTTTCTCCGTATCATGAAAACGGTTCATGAGTTTGAGAATGCGGCTACTACCCGATTGGATAGGAACGCCTAGGCGTATAATTTTCTGTCTTTTGAAAATTTCTTCTAAATCATCAATGTATTTGATAAGCCACCGTGGACTAAGATTCGCGATTGATATTTGATATTCACCAGGAATATTTGTCATTTTATCTAACAACTCTGTAAAACTACTGTTGATATCTGTCCCATATGCACCAATATCGTCTGCGTTCATCATAAAATGTTTATGACCTTTATCTAAGCCGTTTCTAAATTCCTCTATAACTTGTTCAAGGGGTTTACTTTTGTGAGAACCAATAGCTTCTTTTATACCGCAATAAGAACAATTGCAATTACAGCCCCATGATATCCTCATACGGTACATTGGCTCATCTATTAAAACATTATAAAAAAAAGAATGCTCGCCCATTATGTTTTTTAATACATGACCTTTAATTCTAACATATGTGTTTTCTATCCATCGCATGTTTCTAAAGATTTTTTTAATGGCCTCAACCGATTTGCCTTCATTCAAGTTTTGAAATGAAATATTTGCATCATCTATCTCTCTAAATTTGATCCTATTTTCTGGAAATAATTCGTCCATCTTATCTGGATCTTTATCTAAATCTTTCGTATCTATTGTTCTTCCAGCAAAAACATCGCCTAGTTTTTCTTTTTCTATATTTGGCAAACAACCAGCAACGATCAACTCTGCATCATATTTCTGAAATTCTTTTACCATATGTAATGATTCATCTGTAATATAATCAATCGCTGCACAACCTATAAAAAAAATTATATCCGCATCTTTGGGTTTATTTACAATTTTATAATTATTATGAGAAAAATACGAACGTACCCTACTAGCATCTAAAAATCTTAGTTTACACGAATGGGTATAAATATAAATCTTTTTCATTTTTTCAATTCCTTCATAAAGTTAAAGATATATATATTAATTTTGAAAAAGATTGTTATAAATTAAATATCTTCGAAAAAATTCAGTTAGAAATAAGATAGAAAAAGAAGACCAACATCGATTAAAAAAATACTAAGCACGTGACAACTTAAATATAATTCTTTCATTATAGATTTCCCAGTTCCTTAAGAGTTGCCGGGATGCCCTTCAGATAAGTTGGATATTCTAATTTACAACCTAACTTTCCTCTAATCCCGTAAAAATGGACATTCTTTACCAGAGCAATGAATATCAAAGATATTCTAGGCTTCTACAGTTACATCTCATGACCAGTTTTTTAAATAAATAGCTATTATCAAGTGATAAATTGGAGGTGAAAAAATGCCAATAGTTCATGTTAACGTCTGGGAAGGTTTTGGAGCGGAAAAAGTCAAAACTGTGATTCAGGAAATAACAAAAATCTTTGTAAATCTTGGTGTTCCTGAATATGCTGTGGAAGTAATCGTTCATGAGATCCCAAAATCACACTGGGGAATTGGGGGAGAACCCGCCTCAGAAAAATTTCAAGAGTAAGCCTTGATGGGTGCAGGAAAAAGAATGTATCACATCAGATGAAATTAAATTTGTAAAAGTGGTATGATTAAGTGAGAGAAATGGAGAAATATCCTGTCAGAAAATATCCGACTGTTGGCGCTTGTGGTCTTGATTGTGGTCTGTGTCCTAGATACTATACTGTAGGAACTTCAAGATGTCCGGGGTGCTGTGGTCCTGATTTTTGGCAAAAACATCCTGGTTCGCCTATTCTTACCTGTTGTGTGAGGAGAAAAGGACTTGAATTTTGTTCTGATTGCGGTGATTTCCCTTGTTCAAAGTTTAAAGACGTTGATAAATATGATTCATTCCTGACTCATCAAAAGATGGTATCCAATTTGAATTTTATAAAAAAATATGGGATAAAAAAATTTATTGACCAGCAGAATAAACGGATTAAACTACTTGAAACAATGATAAATAATTTTAATGATGGAAGGTCGAGAAGCTTCTATTGCATTGCCACAACTTTACTTCCTATGCCAAGTTTAGAACGAGCATTGGATGATGCAAATCAAAAAATAAAAACAGATGATGTTAGCTCGGATGATATAAAAACAAAAGCTAAAATTCTAAGAGAAATCCTTAATGAGGCTGCCATGAAGGATGGAGTTGATTTAAAGTTAAGAAAACCTACCAAAAAGAAGGATTGATATCAAAGTAATGGAGAATCTAAGGAGAGAATCTAACCAATCTGGTAATACTAATTATCAGCCTGAAAGGCAAAGTAGTGGAAGAAATAGTACATCTGGGGCTAGTACGGATCTGCCGGGATTCGAACCCGGGTCAGAGGCTCCGGAAGCCCCTGTGATATCCAAGCTACACTACAGATCCTGCTATCGTTTTGGCTATCAGCATGGGAATCAATATGTTTTCTATCTATTAGGATATTGATTTATAAACAGAGCGCTATTATAAAATTGGTGGTACTTTTTGGATGTAAAAGAGGCAATTCAGAAACGCTATAGTGTAAGAAGTTTTTCAGACAAAAAACTATCTGCAGACCTAATTTCTGAGATCATAAAATATGCACATCTTGCACCATCTGCAGGAAACCTACAGGCACGGGATTTTATAATAGTTGACGATATTGAAATAAAAAAAGAATTGAGTAGGGCTGCCTTAGACCAAGAATTTATTGAGGAAGCGCCAATAAACATTGTTGTTTGCGCTAATTTAAACCGTATTTCTCCATATGGAATTAGAGGAAAAGAGTTATATTGCATTCAAGATTCTGCTGCTGCAGTAGAGCATATACTGCTTTTAGCTGTAGATAACGGATTAGGTGCATGCTGGGTTGGGGCATTTAATGAAAATGAAGCATCAAAAATTCTGAATTTACCATCGCATGTTAGACCAGTTGCGATAATTCCCATCGGCTATCCTAAAGACAGAGTTACACCTACTTCCAGGATAGATACAAAAATTTTAACTCATCATAACAAGTGGTAGATACTCTTGTCTTTTCTTATTATTATTCTGGTTTCTCTTCGGTAATTTTCTTTTCACTAGCCGGTTTTTCAGTCGATTCTTCTTTTTCTTCTGCAGGTTTCTCAGTACCTTCTTCTGATTTCTCAGTTGGTTCTTCTTTCTTCTCCTCAACAGGCACTTCAGGCTTTTTGTCTTTTTTACTCTTAAATTCGGTATAACCACATTTTCCGCAGCTTAAACGATTTTTATGTTCAGCAAGAAAAACTCCATCACCACACTTCGGGCAGTTCCTACGCAATCGAACGATCTTATCTCCTTCTATCTTGAATATCTCTCTTTTCATCATGGCTATTTCCCCTTCTCCTCAGCAGATTTTTCTTCACCCTCCGGTTTTTCAACACCTTCTTCCGATTTCTTTTCATCAGGTTTCTCTTTGGTAATTTTCTCTTCACTTGCCGGTTTTTCAGTCGGTTCTTCTTTTTTCTCATCAGGTTTTTTGGCAGTTTCTTCTTCCTTCCCCTCATCCGGTTTTTCAGTAGTCTCTTCCGCAGGTTTCTCAACACCTTCTTCTGGTTTCTCCTCTGATGGTTCAACCGGTTTCTTCTTTTCCTCTTTAGCTGGTTTTTTCTCTTTAACTAAAACATTGTTTCTTACAAGAATATAATCTCTTTCACCAGCCTTTGCCTCTTTTAAGGATTTAT
>JAUWBM010000191.1 GCA_030601705.1 Thermoplasmatota archaeon | reverse complement strand
TTGGTATCAGATGGTTGGAGATGAGGTACATAAGAAATCTCCTCTGTGGCCAGGGAATGGTTTTGGAGATGACAATAACATCGGTGGAAGAGCCCTTATACCTTTTCATAACTTTTTATATCTTGGAATTACGAATACCGCTGATGGATGTGAATTATGGAAATTTGATGGGTCTAGTTATCCCAGTAAAAATACACATAATAGTAACAATAATAAATATATGTGACAGAAGAATCTGTTACAGAGAGCAGTAATTCCTTATTTTATCATCAAATCAGGAGTGAAATCTAAATACCTGACATGCATTGGCATTACAGAGGGGGAATAAAAATGAAAAAGAATCATCTATTAAAGAAAAGTGGAGTAGTTGGAATAATAACTCTATTTATCTGTTCAAGTTTAGTGTCAAATATTGGAGGATATTCGGAAGAAATCAACCAAATTGATACCGAGGTTGCAGATGTTTGTGAACCAGAGGAGAATGTAGTAGTAACTTGTAGTACATTTGGGTTCCCTGGAGAACCGTCACAAGAGATTACCATGTCTCTTGATGAAGCAGAGTTTTTATACGATAAAATAAAAGAGCTACAAATTGAAATAGCTTGCGATCCATTATCTGATAAAACACAGCAGTTGCAGCATGAGATCATCACACTTGCTGATGAACATAACCTCCTGCCAGCAGGTTTATCAGTCGAGACACTCCAGTCACGTCTTACACCAACTTTACGTCCACAACACCCTCAAAGGATTCCTTTGCCTCGTTTACAAAATAGGGCATCTGAAATGTTTTGTAACTACGTTTCTACAGGCTCTGGATCATCATTTCCTATTATTATCCTGCCAAGACTCATACCTATACTTCTCACACCTATCCCTCGATTATTCGTGCGGTGGTCAACATTAGAAGGAGTAACATCTTGTGGAGGGTTACGTTCTGGAACGGGGTTTATTGCCTATGGTGCACAGAATGGGATAGCACTTGGTTTCTGGGGCATTGGATTTAGCATTTTCCTCCCGCCAGTTATGGCCTATGGGTTATTTGGGTATGCATTGTTTGCCTCTGTTAATGCAGAGGATATTGAACTTTGGCCGCCGAATTATCCACCAGAGATAACTGCGATGTATCCATTGGATGGCGCTGAAAACATCCCGATTTCAACCTCTGAATTGAGTTTTCATATAAGTGATTTTAACGAGGACCCGATGAGCTACAGTGTGACCACTACACCTGATATTGGGTCTGGAAGTGGAAACAACAAACCAGACGGTACTTATACCGTTCCAATTAGCGGTCCTGGAGGGCTCTGAGGAATACATGTGGCAAGTGGAGGTTTCTGATGGGGTAAACAATGTTGCTACGGCGTTCACGTTCACTACTGAGCCAGTGGCGCCTATTGTTTCCAATCCGGTACCTGAAGACGGTGCAAGGTATGTCCCTGTTGATTTATCTCAGCTAAGTTTCCATCTGAGCGACCCCCAGGGTGATTTGATGGATTACACAGTTGAAACATCCCCTGATATCGGTTCAGGTAGTGGATTTGGAGTTGGTGAGGGAACATATAATATTGATGTTAGTAATCTTGATTTTTCACAGGAATACAAATGGTTTGTTAATGTTACTGACGGAATACATTGGAAACATAAGGTTTTTAGTTTCCAAGCTGACCATAATATGGTGTTTGACCCATTTGATGGGGGTTGGCAGTACCGTAAAAAAATAACTATTGATCATACTTTAATTGCTGGTGATCTATCTAATTTCCCGGTTCTAGTTAGTACTGTTGATTCTGATCTTGGTGATAAGGCTCAGGATGATGGGGATGATATTTTATTTATGGATGGCGATGGTGTTGCCACACGGTTATATCATGAGATTGAATACTTTGATGATTCATCTGGTGAATTGGTTGCTTGGGTAAACGTTACCGATCTCGCTTCTAATCAGGATACTATGCTGTATGTGTATTATGGTAACCCAAGCTGTTGTAGTCAACAGGCTCCTGAAAAGGTGTGGGATTCTGAGTATGTTGGTGTTTGGCACATGGGCGAATCAAGTGGAAATATAATTGATTCAACTGGGACAAAAGATGGGGTTGTTGTTGGTTCACCTGATTATCAAGAAAATGGAAAAATTGGTAATTGCATTTATTTTGATGGAGATGATGTCGAATATTTTGATATTGTAGATGAAATATATAAATTCAACTCAGAGGATGTGACGTTGGAGATTTGGGTGTATTTTGTTGAAAACCGCAATATGAACGAGCCTCCACTTTATTTTGGGGATAATGATAACCTCCCTTCGTTAGCCATTCATAAAGAACGTTCGGAAGGTCCTGGTGGTAGTGCTGGGAAGCTTTTTTCTCATAATCGATTTAGCCAAGAAGGTGACATTGCGTGGTCATCTGATGGAGGAGATACACATGTTGGACATTGGATTTATCTTGTTGGTCGATTTGAAAGAGGAGTAGAAACATCTCTCTGGATTAACGGACAGAAAGAACCAGATGCTGCAAATACCTGTCATAATAATAATCTGAATGGTGCATCTCAATTTCTTGCTCGCATAGGTAGGGCAGGGGTTGGTGGAGGATCATATATGCCAAATTCAGCACATATCTATCTTGATGAAGTTCGTGTCTCCAAAAATATGGCACGTAGTGGTGCGTGGCTTTCAACAAGTTATAACAATCATGACGATCCTTCAAGTTTCTTGAGTTTTGGACCTGAGGAAACAGGTCCTTAGTTTAGAAATTATAAGGGATCTAGAATTTGGGGAGAAAAGATTGAAAAGTAAAATAGTTGGTTAAAATCAATTTTCCTGACTGGATCCCTCCTTAACTGC
>JAUWBM010000146.1 GCA_030601705.1 Thermoplasmatota archaeon | reverse complement strand
AAAGAGAGATGATGAAAAAATATTGATTCAAAAGTTTCTAGATATTGTTCGAAATATGGATGAAAAAGAAATACGTGAAGTAATAGAAATTTTTAAAGAGAAGTTATCTGAAGAAAGTATGATTAATAATAAAAATCCACTGACTATGAATTGTTTAACAAGTGGCGGATTTTTCTGTTCTACTTTAGCTGCTTTTGGAGGTTTTCGTTGCCTAATGGTATTAATTATATCAATCCCATTTTTACCTGTAATACTACCCATATTATTACTTCTCGAAATATTATATGCTTTTGGACTTACATATTCAGATGATGATTTATGCTTTTGGTGGAAACTGCATACACTCCAACCGTTTTGTCTATATAGTTGGATTCCGTTTTGTTAGTCATTAGTAAAACAACATATATATTTGTCAAACTCGTCCTCTTGTCACAGATTCTTCTGGGCTAAAAACAAAATTGGCTATAATTATTATTAGGAATTAAAAAAAGAAGAGGAGGTTTATAGTCCAAGTAGTTGTCTTAATATTGGGAACGCATGTGGAAACCGTTCAAACAGCCAACTTAATAAGTTGAACTGGAAATCAAATGGTTTGTTTTTTGGTGTTGAAAGAGAAGCATCTATGGTACAATAGTCACTACTGTTTTCTGAGTTTACAATCTTTACTTCACCTGTGAACTCTGAGTTCTTTTTATCAGGCGCCTCAACAGACACTTCAACAACGTATGGTTCATGTTCCGGAGTCAAATCATATCCTTCTTCTGGAGTTATGGTCCATGTACCCCATTCTGGTTTGGATTCTATCTCCCAATCTAAGAGAGATGTTGGATCACCAATGTTTTCTACATAGAAGTAACCTGTGACAGTTGAACCTGGAGAAACATCAGTCCAACTGAGGCGTCCACCGCAGGATAAATCAGGTTGTAAAGAAAGTCTCTCCGCATCAACCGGTGTATTCAATCCAGTTTTTTCCCAGACAATCGTACCGCTGCTGTCAACTTCGATTACGCGACTTTCAGAAAAGAATTCCGTTATGAGGGTATTGCCGTTTGCAAGTCGTTCTGCATCAAATAAATCATTCGAGCTAGTATATTCCCATACAAGATTGCCACTGCTGTCAACCTCGATCACACGCTGCCCATCATAGCAATCCGTTATGAGGGTGTTTCCGTTTCCTAATCGCTCTGCATCAACCGGTGTCGGCACGCTTGTTTCCCACACAATGGTGCCACCACTATTCACCTCAATCACCCGATCGATATAGAACTCCACTATCAACGTGTTACCATTCTCAAGCCGCTCTGCATCAATCGGAGCATATAATCCTGCTTTTTCCCAGACAACCGAGCTACCATTATCCACCTCAATGACACGATTAGAATAGGTGTCGGAGATGAGGGTATTACCCTTTTCAAGCCGCTCTACATCCTGCGGACCATTCAATCCGTTATAGTCCCAGACTATATTGCCACTACTATCTACCTCAATAACCCTATTGTTGCCCTCTTCTGCAATCAGGGTGTTACCATTTCCTAGCCGCTCCGCATCAGTTGGGATATTCAATCCAGTTTTTTCCCAGACAACCGTACCACTACTATCCACCTCGATGATACGATTGCCATAGCGTTCTGTTATCAGCATGGTATCTCCTTGTTGGCTGCTATTACGTTGAGCAGCTGATTTTTGTTTCATTACACTCGTTAATTCAGCACTGGCAAAAGCACTTCCTATCAGTACCAGCGTAAAAAATAATATTACGACTATTTTCTTCATTTTCTAACCTCCCGTAAATGCCATACTATAGCACGGTTAATACATCTGAATAATCTTATATAAATCTTTGTAACAGATAAGGCTTTGGCACTAAATAATAATTTTCAACAGGGTTTTTTCATCTAAAATGCTGATTCTCTAAATTACATCAGTCCTAGCAAAATTCTAATTATTTGGAAACATTCATAAATCTTTAATCAATACCAGTGGGCAAAGGAGGTGAAATAGAATGCCTGAGGAGTTTGTATATTGGAAAGCGGATAACGATGGTCTGTGGTATTTCCATCTTAAAGGACCTGATAATGAAATATTTGCACAGAGCAAGGGTTATGAAACAATGCAGAATTGTCTTGATGCCATAGAATCAGTAAAACGCTATGCGCCAAATGCGCAACCATGTCAAAAATCGTAGGAATATTAATCTAATTTATTGGGTAAGATTTTAGATTTTAAATACCCATTCTCTCTTTTTTAAAGATTAAAGAGGAAAAATAATATTAAACATATTTTTTCACAAAAATTGTTGTTTCTGCAATCCCTTTTTATCCTCCCCCACACAAAAAAAACACCAAGAGGATTGGTTTTTTACATCTAATTCTTGATAGTCACTCTGAAAAATAATATTTTACAATCAACACTCTGTTCTGTGTTCTCGGCACGGATCTCTAGCTTAATCGGTATTAGAAATCCACCGAATCCCAATATTGGCCCAGTTTTAATCCTTCTTTGTTCACCTGCAGGGATCATATCAATCCGTCCATCTTTAAAACCGTGTTTTGGCAAAATAACAATACCTCTGATGAATTGAATGAACCAGTAAACATTAGGCACATCATCATCACCAACGTTTTCAATAACTACTGTTACCTCCTTCCCTCCAGTTATTGATTCGATAATGAGTTCAGGTTTAATTATTTTGACAGACAAAGGATCTGACCAGTTACTTTCCCATCCGTAGAAGTCAACTGCTTTAACTCGAACTTCATGTTCCCCCTCTTTCAACCAAAAGTGGACCTGTGTTATTTCTTCGCCAGAACGATAAGGTCCTACCATTTTATCGACTATGAGGTCTCCGTTCCAATCCCAACAATAAGCTAAGATATGATCATCAGGATCAGTTGTCTTTGTAGTATAATAATAACTTGCACCTGTTTTTCCATAGGTTGGCCCAGATGGTCGTTCTGGTTGTTCTGGTGGAAGGTTGGATATATTAAATCGAGGATAAGCATTTGGATTCTCCTCAGTTAGCCATGGAGTATAAAGAATTTGCTTTGTTCCTATTTTGTCTCCTGAGCCAGGGCCGATACCACTTGGTCCATCAGCTGAACCCCACCAATTATATTTTGCATCAAGATGCCCTAAATAATAATCATAGTAGACACCATATTCACTATTCCCCATGATGTTGTTGTAGTTAATGATCGGATTACAAGCATAACACTCGATACCTATAGAATTTAAGGTAACGGTATTGTTCGTCACAACTGGATCTACCATCCTGCAATAGATACCGTGCACATTATGCTCTGCAATTAAATTATGCTCAATTACCTTACCATCAGAACCCTTATTGTAATAAATACCAATTTCGCCATTTGCTAGAATGATATTATCGATTATAGTTGGGCTGCTCTTATAAGACCTAATCCCATTCCTACCATTATATGCAATGGTATTATTGATAATATCTGCAGCAGTACCCTCAATACACTCGATACCATAATTTCCATTCCAGATAATAATATTATTTGAGATTGTTGGATGATACAATGCCTTAATGCCATATCGAGAATTTCCATAAATAAGATTATTTTCAATTAAAGATTTATCTCCACTTCCAGAATCAATTCCTTCTAGATTATCAAAAATCGTATTATTTGCAATACGTGGTTCAGCAGTAAAGGTCATAATGCCATAGTAAACATTGTCAAAAATCGTATTATTTATTGCCCACCCCTTTGAGTTACCTGAGAAGGTGATACCCCACCAACACCTCGAAATATTATTATATTGAATTATTGGTGATCCAGAGCTACAATAGACACCTCTCGCCCAATCCCTTTTGCAGCAATCTATTGTATTGTTTTCAATCGTAACATTTTGATTACAACTGCTTGTATAAACCCCATGATTATTATAATAAAGAACATTGTTACTAATGGATACAGGTTGTTTAATCCCTATAATAGTTACCCCCCCAATATCATCATTACTTCGTGTTATATTAAAGTTTGAGATATTGACAAAACCTGTTGTTATCTTAACTGTTGCTCCAGGTTGATCTCTCTCGATAATAGTTTGTCTATTATCTTCTCCAATGAGATTAATCGATTTATAGACATTTACATTTTCAATATAACGTCCATTGAAAACAAAAATTGTATCCCCATCATTGGCATCCTGTATCGCATCCTGAATCTTACTGTAGTTCCCTGGTCCATCACCACCCACGTAGAGGGTTTTACCATCAAGTTTCTTGATAGAGGATTGTTTTTCCAAATTAAAACCAGTTGATGAAGATATAGTCATCCCTATGAACAACAGCATTATACCTATTGTAAGGATTTTTTTCATAAAATGAAACCCCCCTTAGTATTCTAATATATGTTGTTGTATATAAATACTCCTCTCTAGCATGATACAACTGGCCAAAAACATCCTTTTTCCACACCTTTATATACCAGAGCTTGCGCATATCTAGTGATGGTACGAACTAAACTAACCGAAGAAAAGGTAAAAGAGATACAACAACTCCTCAAAGATGGGCACACTGGTCCAGAGTTGGCGAAGAGGTTTGATACGTCCACGTCTACGATTTACCGCCGTGCTAAGTATCCGTTGAAGGCCTATGATATACCGTTGGAAACGAAGAACAAAGTCATCAAAGCGGTACAGAACGGGTACACGAAGGCTGAAGCAGCACAGCTCTACGATTTAAATATAGGATCTGTCTGTAATTTCACCAAACACATTAAGGGACATCCAAAGCAGGGAGTACATGTTATTAGACAGAGCGGTATCAAACTCCTGGATAGACTGATGAACGATGGCTACCTAATCTCAGATTTTGTAGTATCTACTGTAAGAGGACTACAAAGACATTTTCCGATGATCTGTTCAGCTAGGTACAAAGATAAGACATTCTTTTATCTGAAAGGAAGAGAGGAAGAAACGATTGAAGCCTATTTTAGAGAGAAGCCAGACCGAATAATTAATTATAGAGCAATTGAAGAAATGGCTTATCTCCTTGGTGTAAAGGTATCAAATAAGGATCAGAGGAAACTATTGGAAAGGTACAAGAGGAAGCATGATGCTTATTGGCGTTCAAGGCGATTAATCCAGCGTAGGATGGAGGAGTTTGATCCTGAGTGCATATTCCCTCATAAGAAAGAGCAAGCTGAGCCAGGTTTTAGGTTGTTTCCAAAGCGTGATTTATGAGATAAAACCACATGATTATCAAATAACTGCTAAGACTCCGTTTCTTCAAAACGGAGATTTACATTAGCTGACAGGGAAGTCAGCTAATGTCTTTTGTCTCTTGTCAAATATCGAATAACTGAATGGTTTTACGTCCTTCAATGCTTTATCCTGT
>JAUWBM010000151.1 GCA_030601705.1 Thermoplasmatota archaeon | reverse complement strand
TATCTAATCTTATACACACAATGACTTGCACGTTGTAATTCTATCATCAACTTAGTCTAATACAAAAGAGATTTTAACGTCTTTCTGCAGTTGTTCCATCCCAACCGCAGCAAGCTGCGGGGTATTCAAATAAAATAAAATCTTGCCATTGATAATGGTAGGGATTTTAACATCTCTAGTTACACTTACGCCAGCTACGACCGTGGATTCATCAACTGATTCATTAGATGAAAAAGTTACTACGGCTGTA
The DNA here is from genome assembly GCA_030601705.1 of Thermoplasmatota archaeon. Lineage (GTDB taxonomy): Archaea > Thermoplasmatota > E2 > DHVEG-1 > DHVEG-1 > JAGLML01. The sequence goes on along the minus strand of JAUWBM010000151.1, from coordinate 4,877 downwards.
ACGATGCAGCCAGCAACTGTTTTATTAGATGAAAATTTCTCGGGACCCTTCCCACCAGACGGATGGTCAACTGATTGGTGGACGCAATGTAATTGCAGTGGAGATCCATGTGCATGTTTATATTACTATAACCAGGGTGACGATAATAGTAGCTATATTACATCTAAGGCTGTCGATGCTAGTAACTATGAAAAAGTTATACTCGAGTTTTGGTTCTCGGGTGATGTACAATCTTCTTGCTATCTCTATGTTAAGTATAGAATGAATGAAACCAGTCCATGGAAAGATATAACTCCATGGGATGTTCCAATCACAAGCGACTTCCAGGATTGGTTTAGGATTGCCATCATCTGTTGCCCTGGCGACTGTGGAGATGCTTTACAGATAAATTGGACTTGCTTTGGGTATTACTTCAGGTCCTTCTATCTCGACGACGTTAAAATTTACAGCCAAACAAATAATCCACCAGATACGCCAACTATAGATGGTCCGACAAGTGGCAAAGTAGGAGTAGAATATAACTATACTTTCCATGCATTGGACCCAGAATATGATGATGTCTACTATTACATTGACTGGGGGGGATGGAACAAATACTAGTTGGATAGGCCCATACGCCTACTGTACAAATGTAACGGTAAACCACACTTGGAGTGAGAAAAGAAACTATATAATCACAGCTAAAGCCATGGACATCTGTGGTGCCGAAGGTCCAGAGGGGACACTAGAAGTCACGATGCCGAAGAACAAGCAATCATCATTTTCAACAGTACCTGTACTGATTGTCTGTGGTCTTTTTCCGAGAGTTAATGACACAACTATTACATATTGGTCATTGGTATGGAGAACAATTCTAAAAGACGAGTTTCGAGGTTACATAGGTAAGATTACCCTATATGGTTTTACTGGCGGTCCATTAAGCTAATACTAGAATCAGATATTAGATGAAAAACCCCAGATGTATCTGTAGATACTATAAGTCGTGAGTGAAGTATCAATAATTTAAAAGTTTTGTAAAATTTCAGGATTGCTAAAAACTGGCAATTACTTTTTGGGTAACAAGCGTAAAGATACTGGGTAACGGTTGTACAACAAGGCCTTAATAAGCAAACGGACAAAATGAGGAGTGAGGAGTGATAAAAAATGATGATTGTAGGACAAGTATCAACCCCTGAGGAAGCAAAAGAGATTGTATTTATTACCAAATAAACGTTTAGTGTTTTGTTTTTGTGTATAAAATTAGTAAAATAATGTTAGGTTGTAACACGATTAGTTCTACTATATAAAGTAAACCCATCTATCGTGTTAATGGTTGGCAACTATGTAGTTGCTGGTTTGCTGCTGGAATTGTGCTGGTTCATCAGCACCATCAAACGGAACAGTAAATAATAAAATTAAATATAACTCCCCTTACTCCCCTGTTCTATGCACGTTACACCTAGTGTTTGCTGGTTATTACTTCAACATGCTCGATCTGAAAGATGAGCAATTGTTTGTTGCAGATAATCATCTTAAGGGTGTAACTGCTCCGGCTAAAAAGCTAAGCCGGGTTGCACTCCCTTCAGAAAAGAATGATGAAGTTGTAAATCTATCAACAGAAATCAATGTTTCTGCAACAGTAATTGCCAATAGACTGCCGCAGCAGCTGCTGAAAAAGCAACATTGCTGCAGAGCCGCTGATAGGATCTGCATCCAATTCTCCTATTAACTACAAGAAATAGCAGCATCCAGTGCTGCGCTGACTGTAAGATTATGGCTAATTTGCAGCAAACTAACTATGTTTACATCGAAAACTACCATTCCTAAACATTTTACATATATGTGGGACGGTCGTCCCACCCCCCCCATTAAAAATCGATTCTAACGACATTAAGGAAATATTTCCTTAATGTTGTTTCTTGCCCTAGTTGGTTTGTTAAGGAAACATTTCCACAACAAAAAATAGGGAAATATTTCCCTAATTAAAAACAGAGAAATCAGATTGTGGCATCTAATGCCACAGAAAAACAGCTCAAAACCCTACTATTTACATTGAAAACACACGATCCTACGCATTTTAGCAGTTTGATATGCTGATTATAGCCAGATTCTCAATTTTACAGCGTAAAGGTTGTTGTTTAACAACATTATCAAAAATGCTAATGATAAACCCTCAACCACATTATTAAAGTGGCTCAGATTTTTTTATATGCAATCCAGATAAAAGTAATAGGGAGAAATGGGATTGCAGGGAATTTTTTTATCTCTCCTCACAATTTAATAATCGTTCCATCTCTGCAATCTCCTGCTTTGTGTAATAAAATAATTTGAAGCATATTGTTACAGATGTTGCAATATTATTTTATACCAAACATTTAAATTAGAACAGTAGATTATAACTATAAAAAATATATATTCTGGGAGGAAAAAACTTTATGAAAAAAATCATAGGATTTATTGTTTGCACGTTATTGATAACAGCCACTGGTTTCTCTGTAGTAGGGAGTGACGAAAATAGAGACAGGTTAAATGAAGATTACATATGTTATAATTCAGAGGGTTCAAAGCCTTTAAATCGAGTTGATGACTGGCCAATGTTTCGCCACGACTTAAACAATACAGGTTATTCACCTTCTCTGGCACCGGATGATAATACTGTTCTATGGAGTAAATACATCGGTGATTGGGTTGATTCAAATCCTACCCTTAAAGATGAGAGACTCTACATCGTTGGAGATAATTATTGGCAACAAGGTGGTGCAGACCTTTGGTGTCTAAATCCTTTTGATGGAAGTGTAATATGGAAAACTAATATCCCTGATGAGTTCGTATTTGGTTCTCCAACTGTTGCAAACGATAGAGTATATGTTCTTGGGACTTACTTTAATCTATATTGTTATGATGCTAATAATGGGGATTTATTATGGGACTTTGAATCATATGGTCATTGTAGCCCAATGATTGTTGAGGATAAGTTATATTTTGGTTGTTCTCTTGGGGATAAGCAAGGGTTTTACTGTTTGAATGCAACTACTGGTGAGCAAATATGGGTCCATGACACAACAACGCCCTATGCAGCTTGTACCCCTGCCATTGTTGATGGAAAGGTATTCATTGGCAACGGATGGTATTTCTACTGTTTAGATGCAGAAACAGGTGCTGAAATATGGAATTCTCCTGATAAATCTGACTGGGGTTCTGCAGCTGTTTCCAATAATAGAGTATATACAAATCGTTATACGTTATACTGTTTAGATGCTGAAGATGGTGATGAATTGTGGACTTATCCACTTAGTGATTATCATTGTTCTCCAGCTATTGCTTATGGTTATGTGTATATACCAGATGATGATGATGGAAGTGTATATGCGCTGGATGTTTTCACTGGAGATGTGATTTGGCAGTCATCTACACTTGGGACAGGGATTTCGAATGACCCTGCTGTAGCTGATGGTAAATTATACACTTGTTCAAACAATGGGAGTGGCTCTGGGAAATTCAATTGTCTTGATGCATATACAGGTGACATTATTTGGCAATTTGATTTTACTACAACAGGTTCTTATTCCTCGCCAGCAGTTGCCTACGGCAATGTCTATGTAGGCTCTGGAGAAGATGGGTATATTTACGCTTTTGGAACGCCAAATGAGCCACCTGAAATACCATCAAAACCTGATGGGCCTTCTGAAGGAATAATTGGTGTAGAATATACATTCAGTACAAATACTACTGATCCAGAAGGAGACGACATCTACTATTTGTTTGACTGGGGCGATGGAGAAGATAGCGGATGGATAGGACCATACAACTCCGGTGAGATGGGAAGCGCATTGCACGCTTGGGATGCTGAGGGAGACTACGATGTCACGGTACAAGCCAAAGATGTTTATAATGTTGAGAGTAACTGGTCAGATCCACATACAATTACCATTATTGAAGGACCCGTACTTGATATACAGATTATCAAGGGTGGGTTATTCAAAGTAAGTGCAAAAATCAAAAACATTGGTGATGTTGATGCAATTGATGTTAATTGGAGTATCAGATTAGATGGTGGTGCATTTATTGGCAAAGAAACTCAAGACACCATCACCAATTTAGCAATAGACAGTGAAGAAACCATTACCTCGAAATTAATACTTGGATTAGGGGCAACAACAGTTACTGCTACTGTAGAGTCTGCTGAAGGAGTTTCCGATACAAGAGAACAAGGTGGATTTATATTCTTGTTCTTTATAAAGGTAAATCCTGGTGGTTGAAAATAGAGCCACCTTTTCTTTTTTAATTCCATAAAATAATATTTCCTGCCAATATTTTGTTTTTAGCCAGAAGAATCTCACTCGTTTTCTAATGTCGAAATGAAATCAATATAAAACCTACTTTGTGCCAATAATCGCTTTACATTTTGGACAAAACAAGATATACCTTTTCTCTTTAATGGGAATACCTGACCCTCTATTACCACCAGCACGTATATTTGATTTACCAACAAACATTCTCATCTTGTTTATTTCAATAATTGGTTTCCCTTTATAATGGCAAAAGTTACATTCAACTTCTTTGTCATCATATCGTTTTTTCAAGAACATAATTTACTAGCAATATGTACAGTTTTGTCTATAATATTTCCTGCCAATTTTGTTTTTAGCATTCAAAAAAATCCTACCATAGCCAGATTATCCATAAGAATAAATCTGATGTTATCTATATTAGGTTAACATCGACCCTTCGGATCTGAACGAAGTTCGTGTTTTGCCTATTTCCGATTGTAGTGAGACGTTATTTTTTAATATTATGTTATTTAATGTACTTTGTCCTTTTTTTTGATTTTGAAATTTGGATTTAAAACATAATTATGTAACATTTAAATATACTATTACCGATGATATTATTAAAGG
>JAUWBM010000187.1 GCA_030601705.1 Thermoplasmatota archaeon | reverse complement strand
ATGGAATCGAATGTCTAGCAGTTGTATATGGAGGAAAGGAAGGTTTATCCCCATTATTCCTTAAGCCTGTTAGTCTGCAATGTTTTTTTCAAAAATTATAAATTATATTTGTTAATGATCATCTAAACACATTTATTGTGTATGTCGAATAAGTTCTGTTTTTCTGGCTTCTGTTAAAGAAAGAAGGAAACCAATAAAACTAAAAATTGCTATAGATATTCTAATCCAGCTTTCAAAAGGGTGAAATCTCTTTTCACAATCATTCTAGATAATCCTTGAAAAATATAATGCGGCCTTAAATGGAATCTCCGAAAAGCTTTTGTGCAAAATTCTTCTAGTTCTTCCTTTGTAAAATTTCCTAACCCTCTCTGTGAATCTGTCATAACATCATAGCCATCGTCTTCAGTAATTTTACCGGCTGCCGCTGCCTCAGTCCATATGTCGGAACCATATTTGTATATCAACCGACGCCATATTGTAAAATCAAATGGTAAAGAGCAGGCAAATTTTATGGATTGTTCGATGTGTTTTTCTGTTTCAATAGGGGCACCTAATATAAAACTACCCGTTATAAAAAAACCCATTTCATGAGCCAAATTAGCAGCTCTTCTAATCTGATCTAAAGTGGTTCCTTTATTATAAAGATCAAGGACATCTTGACAACCTGATTCAATGCCATAAAAAATGCTTTTCATTCCTGCTTTTTTCATTTTTTCATACAACTCTCGTTCTGCAGTATCAACCCTAGACCCCTGGATAGATAACTCTAAATCAATACCTGTTTCAACTAGCCGTTCCATTATCTTGTGTGCTCGTCTTGTATCGGCAAAAAATTATCATCAACAATGGTCACTGACCCGTACTTATCATTAATTTCTTGGAATTCTTCTACAACATTTTCAGCAGATCGTTTTCGATACGTCTTTCTAAACAGAAAATCTCTGGTGCAGAATTTACAATGAAAGGGACATCCTCTGCTGGTAACTATAGAAGTAAATTTTGGTTTATGAAAATAAATATTGTATATCTTTCCATACTCATATTTATCAATTAAATGACGTGAAGGATAGGGTAAAGAATCCAAGTCTTTAATTATTTCAGATGGTTTTCCCTGTTTTATTTTGTCATCGCTCCGATAATAAACTCCTGGTATTTCAGAAAGTTTTTTCGTCCCTTCTAAAGCCTTTACCACATCTTTAATTGCATGTTCTCCATCCCCTACAACACCGATGTCAGTTGCAGGTACGTCTAGCAGGGCTTTATCTAGAAGAGATGTACAATGAGGACCACCAATAGTGATTGGTAAGTCTGGATTATGATCCTTAATAATCTGTGCAACATAGGCTGTATCAGCATAGTTATTAGTATATACGCTCAATCCCACTGCATCAGCAGACACAAAGGATTTTCGTAACGTCTCCATTGGATTTTTCTCACAATAAAAATCAACGACTTCAACCGAATGCCCTTCATCCTCTAAAGATCGCCCAAAATACAACAAGCCAATTGGAGGAGAATAAGATGCCTGAACTCCCGCCTCCATTTTTCTCCTAGCTAGTAAGAATAATCCCTTTTTGACATCAAACAAGAGGACTTTAACTAATAGGACTTTCATTATTCATACCTCAAAATAGGTAGTTTTTGTATCAAATACCGAAATTTACCTCTCTTTGTGCGAGGAATATGATCAACAAAACGAACCGATACCGTAAATTCATCTCCAAGTCTTTTTTGAAAATTCTTTAAAGTGTTTCTTAATATAGAGGGCTTTGAATAACCTTCTGATTTTATTTTTTCTCCATCTTACTGTGTTAAATCACGCTAAATCCTGCATTATCTTGTGTTTTTCTCTTATTTTCCTGGTTTTTTAACCCTTTTTTCTGCTATTTTTTAATTGTTGACCTGGCTTACGCTAACCCGTTTCCGTTCCAAGGTGACCATCTGATAAAGATCATAAGCAAAACACTTGAACATTTCCTTAACACGAATACGAGGAAGTGTTTTCACATATGTTCTGTCACCATTGAACGTTCGTTTGATAACACTGAATGGTCGTTCACCTGGAGCACGTTTCTTTGCTATCCGTTTGTTCCGTAGTTTTTCCCAGATTGTAAGATTCCCTCTTTTCATACTACCATTTCCCTTTGCCTTTGTCTCTTTCCCAGTGTACCCTTTATCACGATATACTACTTCATCACGTTTAGATAAATCTATCTCACTATCATGAACACTTGCAGTTGTAACTTCAACATCACGGATGAGATGATGATCAACATCCAATTTGATATGTGATTTATACCCATAGTGAACCTGACCATGTTTCACACTAAAACTTCCATCCTTATCCATATGCCGTTTCTGCTTATCTGTGTACTCAACCGTTTCACCTTTTTTCCTGGCTTTTTTCTCCTTGCTGTATCGTTTCTTCCCAAGGTCAGCTTCAATGAACGCTGCATCCTGGATTGTTCCTTTTTTTACTTTGAATCCTTTGTCATCAAGTTGCCGTTGCAACTCAGCCCAAATTAATGTATCTACTCCATCTGTCTCCAGTCGATCGCGAATCCGCCAGATCGTACTGAAATCAGGTATCTTTTCTGGGAACCCAAGGAAATTCCGGAAACTCAGTCGGTCATGACATTGAAACTCCAACTCTGGATCCGATAGATTATACCATGCCTGTAAAAGCATGGACCGCACTACTACGAGTTCATCTGTATGAGGACGTCCCCCGGTTTCTTTATCATCATGGAAAACACTTTTTACTAGAGGAATAAATGGTTTCCAATCTATTTGTTGTTTCATTAATTCAAGACGATCTCCAAGACCTTTCACTTTTTTATACTGTTCTTCTAGAATAAAACGGTTAAAACTCATCATCCATCACTCCTTATGTATAAGGAATGGATGATGTTCATAAAGAGTTTTCTATGAGGGGTTTTTCAAAACCCTCAATTGTATTGTATTTCATACTAATGCCAGATATTCAGACATCAATAATCAACTTAACATTATTATTAGTGAATATTTATTATGTGATTCTGATTTTTTATATTACAACAGCAGTAGTATTAAACATATCTTCAAGATATTCTTCTT
>JAUWBM010000029.1 GCA_030601705.1 Thermoplasmatota archaeon | reverse complement strand
TGGGCAAACTCATATTACTGCGGAACTGCTGGACATGTTTCTCAAGAGCAAGTGATTCGGTACATTGCTGAACAGGATAAAGCATTGAAGGACGTAAAACCATTCAGTTATTCGATATTTGACAAGAGACAAAAGACATTATCTGACTTCCCTGTCAGCTAATGTAAATCTCCGTTTTGAAGAAACGGAGTCTTAGCAGTTATTTGATAATTAATAATGGGTGCTGTTGATGATTGGAAACAATATAAAGAATGGTTGTAGGAATTAATAGAATATAATAGTTTAAATAATAGATTAGTAGATGACTAAATAATATAGAGATTGTTCTCCCTTTATATCGTTCTCAAATTTTTTTAAAAACATTGGTTTTATTCATTTATTCGTGTTTTTGGCCTAAAAATCGGTGATCTATTGTTTTTAGCCCAGAAGAATCCATCCAAAAGATTTATATTCTTAATTCAATTTATAATTTATTTGGAGGCTAAATTATGAAGAAAGTTATAACCTTAGCAATATTTGGGATATTGGTCCTTAGTGGATTTGGGGCTGTTGCTTTAAACATCGAGAAAAATAAACAGAAAACTGAAATGATCAGCATGTCTTTTTCATCACCAACGATAAAGGAAAAAGATAACACATATATGGAAGTGGTTCTAGAAGATTCAACATATTATTTGATGAATCCTGGTAAACCTATGTTGCCAAAGGTTGTAGAATCTGTAGAACTACCATTTGGTGTACAGAATATTCACGTTGAAGTTACTACAAAAAATGTACGTGAATATACAATATCAAAACAGATTTTACCTAGTCCAACTCCTGTACCTTTGACGCCACAAGATGACATCTGTGTAAATCCTAAAACGAAGGACAACACAATATATAATGGCAATGAAGCATACCCGTCATCTTGGTACGATTATACAATGGGCTGTGGTCTAAATCATAACATGGAACGAGTAACACATCTTTCAATACATCTTTTCCCAGTGAGATATATTCCTACGGAAGGTAAATTACTATATGTAGAGAAAGCTGAGATTAAAATCACTTACGAAGAGCCAAAGACAAATAGTTTTTCAGAAATTAGTGAATATGATCTAGTCATCATAGCACCTTCGGCGTTTTCTAATGATCTTCAACCATTGGTAGATCATAAAAATGACTTTGGTGTTTCTACTATTTTGAAAACGATAGAAGAAATATACGACGAATATAGTGGGGTAGATAAACCTGAACAAATCAAGTATTTCATCAAGGATGCAATTGAAACCTATAATATCTCCTACGTACTCCTAGTCGGAGGATTAAAATCACTAATCTATGCTAAACCACGTGACAATGCCAACCACGGTACAAAAGGGTGGCATCTTCCCGCAAGATATTCAAATCTCGGGATTGCGCACGGAGGTGAACCTGGGTATTTATGCGATTTGTATTATGCAGATATCTATAAAGAAGGCGGTGTTTTTGATAACTGGGATTCCGACGGAGACGGTATTTTTGCGGAGTACGAACAGTTTGGAGGAGATAAATTGGATATGTATCCAGATGTTGCTCTGGGAAGACTTGCATGCAGAAACTTAGATGAAGTCAATGCGGTGGTTGATAAAATCATCACCTATGAACAAAGCCCTTGCGATCCTTCATGGTTCAAAAAGATTATTGGCATAACTGGAGATGGGTTCTTGGACCAAGAGAATCTTAACATAGAATGGGATACCAACAGTCTTGACCCAGGGGAATATACTATTTATGCTCAAAGCAATAATGATGAAGATGAATTCGGTCCTATAGATGAAATAAACATTGAGATTGATAGAACACAGGAAACCAGCTTAACATTCAACCACGATGATCACCTTCAAATTGAGGACTTTCCAAATTATCCTTATCCCCCTATAGCCGAAATTGTCTCGGTTTCAGATGGTGATGTACTTGGTTCCACTGATTACACCTATGATCCAACAGAAAAAGAGGCATATTGTGACGATCATACCGGCTGGGCACACATAGAATTTACAAATGGCATTCTTCACATCCGTGGAAAATCCTACGACCCAAAATTGTACGGGAATATCACCGATGTCCATGTCTGGATTGAAAACAGCGATAGTGAAGAGGTTTTTGATGCTTGGAGAAATGGAACAAAGATGTTTTCAGAAGGAGATTGGACGGTAGGTGAAAAATTGTTACATGGTCGAGCAGGAGCATTTTACTATATGCCTGGGGATTTCGAAAAGGTCTTCCTCTCCACAGCCAATGGTATGTGGACAGGCATGTCAGATGTTATAGACACAATCAATCAAGGAAGTGGTTTCCTCTTCTTCTCAGGACATGGAAGCCCAAATGTTTGGATGAATCATTTCCCCGGAATTCCGGGAAATCGACAAAACGGAGATGCATTAGGGCTAAAGGTTTCTGGCCTCAAAGCATATCCCAAATTTTTTGAATTCCCACTTTTCCCAATGGAAAAATTGACCAACGACGATAAACCACCTATAGCGATTGTTGGCGGCTGTCATAACAGTATGTTTAATGTATCAGCTATACCTACGATGCTTCACGTCCTTTACATGCTAACAAGTGGAAAAATTAACAACTGGATGTTTACATATGGCCAATGTGTCCCTGAAACGTTTAGCTGGTACCTAGTAAAACTGCCGAAAAAAGGTGCTATTGCGTCCATAGGAAACACAGGATACGGCTATGGTATTCTTGGGGAATGGTGTACTACTGGAGGGGTTGATAACTGGATAACGACAGAGTTTTTCAGACAATATGGTACTGTAGGTCATGATATTCTCGGAGATGCCTATAGCAATACACTCACCAATTATATTGATACATTCGGCAAATCTGATGCCGGCCATGTAAAAACAGTGCAGGAATGGGCACTTCTCGGTGATCCAAGTCTTATGATGGGGGGTTACCCCTAATTTTCTTTAATTTTTAATTTCCTGCCAATTTTGTTTTTAGCCAGAAGAATTTATGGTATTAATTTTTTATTTCCTACCAAACATTTAAATTAAATTGAATAATTATTATAAATCTCTACGGAGCTAAAAAAACTTAAATACACAAAGACAACTTAGATAAGTAACATGAAAAACATCAAGATACTAGGGGCAGGGTTGTCAGGTCTTAGTGCTGCCATAAATCTAGCGAGAGCCGGATACAATGTAGATGTTTTTGAAAAAGATGATGATTGTGGGAAACGATTTCATGGTGATTTAGAAGGATTGGAAAACTGGTCTTTACCGGTAGACGTAATACATGAATTTAAGTCTATGAATATTAAAATCAACTTTGATTGTAGTCCATTTAAAACAGTCTACTTGTCAGACGGAAAGGAGCTATTAGATAACACTTTTAAGAAACCAGTATTTTATATAGTTAAAAGAGGAGTCGTTGAGAACAGTTTGGATCAAGGTCTTAAGAATCAGGCAATGGATTTGGGAGTAAATATCCATTTTAACTCGAAAACAAAAAAAGAAAATATGGATATTATCTCAATTGGAACAGCTGAAAATAAACATGTTGGTATTGTGAAAGGAATACGTTTTGAAACAGAATCAGATGACATCGCTGCTTCCCTCTTAAATAATGAAGCGTCAAACAGCGGGTACTCTTACCTGCTGATCACTAATGGTTACGGATCTATGTGTAGTGTAAATCTTTATGTGACGGGGAACAAGGCAAATATGTATTTCAAAAAAGCTTATGAGATTATTACTGACTTGTTCAATATTGACATAAAAAATGAGAAAAACGTTGGTGGAGTCGGCTGTTTTTTGTTAAAGTCGAGACTTGTTGAAAACGGAAAGATATATACTGGAGAAGCTGCTGGTTTACAGGATCTTCTCTGGGGTTTTGGAATGAGGTATGCGGTCACTTCTGGTTTTCTTGCAGCATTAAGCATCATAGAAAACAAAAATTACAAAAAATTAATCAAACAAAGGCTTTCAGGTAGAATAAAAACCTCAGTTGTAAATAGGTTTCTTAGTGAGAAGGTTGGCGATCGGTTTTACACCTATCTGATAGGGCAGGCGAAAAAGGACGACAGGTGGATGGATCTCTTATATCGAGCATATAATCCCTCATTGCGTTCCCGAGTAATATACCCTTTTGCAAGATGGAGTTTATCAAGAAGATATAGGAATCTTCCATAAAATTTTTTGTTTTTAGCCCAGAAGAATCTATAAGGTTACAGTAATGTGGAAATGAAATCAGTCCACTAATTCCTGCCAATTTTGTTTTTACCCAGAAGAATCTTTGCCCAATGGTTTTATATTAACTCGAAAAGAAAATGATTTCTAGCCTCAAAATATGGGTTTTTATTAATGTTTTTTTCAAAACAATGAAACATCAACAATAAAATATCAACTCCTACTTCAAAAAACAATGAGATAGTTTCCAAGTCAAAAATATAAATGCAAAAATTAGGGAAGGGGAAAAAGGGGGGATATATATAGGGGGTTAAGGGGGAAAGGAACTCATAGTTATCAATCTTATATTATTAATTACTATTTACTTTTCCCCTTCTTTTTACAGTTCTTTTTTAATTTTTTATTGACCTTAGATTTAACATCGTGCAATCCTTCAAACCACTTATCTTCATTTTGCTCATCAATCTCTCCAGTTAACTCATCTATCTTGTATCTTATATGATCTTTTCCTTTAAACCATTCATCTTCGTCCATTTTATGGCTAGATATAATCTTCTCTGCTTCTCCTATTACATATTTTGTTTCCTTCTTTTTTTCTGGCCTATGGATCCTTATTTCTTCTACCCACGGTCCTTTTTCCAATGATGGCAATTCTTCTTTGGCTTTTGAAGGTGTCTCTCTTGGATTGGCCCTGCCTGCCAAATTTTCTTTTTTATCTCCAATACTTTTCTTGGGAATATCAGCTTTAGATTCAATTGTCGGTTTTGGGAGTTCTTTTCTAATTCTTACAAATAACATTGCTAACATGAGGACAAGTACCGCCGCAATGATGGGCGTTAAACCATCCATAAACATACTCTCCGGCACATTTTCTACACGTATTGTATTTGAGCCTGCAAAATATCCTCCCTTAAAAGCTTTAATATCGATCTCTACATCATCGGTAACCTCTGGTGCAGTAAGATATGCTATGCCATTTGAACCAGTGTTATCTGAATCGCCTTCAGAACCATCTATATCCAAATATACTGTGGATCCTTCCACCCTATTGTTATTCTGATCCCAAACAGTCACAGAAAAGCTTTCTTTCTCCTTAATCGTTCCACGATCTGTTGTAATCGATAATTCTCCCTTCAAAACCTTAATTTCTTGTTCAGCCGGTACATATCCATCTTTTAATGCAGTTATGACAAACTCAGGATATTCTCCAAAGTCTGGCGTTTCTATGGTTATCCAGGGTAATTCCTCACTAGTAATAAACGGGTCCGCCCAAGGAACACTTACAGTAACATTATAGACATACCCATACTGATCTTCGCAGCCTATTGCTATGTCATATTTTTTGCTTTCCAAAAATATATTTTCTTCTATTGGGAGGTTTGTTTCTGAATCATGGATAACAATAAAAAGCGTTTCTTCTTCTTGAGCTAAGGCACTTAATGAAGAAAAAATACTAAAGAATAATATTATACAAATCGAAAACGCAAAACAAATGCGACATTTTTGATGATTTTCTATCCTCATCCACCACCTTTTTTTATTATGATTTCGGGTTGTATACCTCTATATAGTAAATATTTTCGTAACATGACGTTTTGATAACGTTCTTCTCGTGTTTCAATGCCGGTTACATCCCTCATACTATCTCACCAAATTCTACATGTTATACTCTGTAAATTATTATATATAAACATTCTGTGCAAAAATGTCAAAATTACATTGTATTTAACTCAAATTAAGAGAGAGGCTATATTTCAGCGAGACGTTGCTTTAATTCTGTTATAATATCTACAGGCGTGGGATCAATGTTTCTTAAAATGGCAAGATAACAACTGAGAAAATCTCCTAAACACATTGTATACATCATTTTTGCCAGTTTACTTTTTCCTTTTGGGTGTATCTCAATAATGTTTGCAACAGAATCTTCGAAAAGATTTTTCATAAAGTTAAGACGTGTTGACATATTCAGAGATTCATTGTCTTTGTCTCTAAACAAAATACAAGAAAAATTTTTTGATGCTTCTGGATTTAAAGACCAGCCAACTATGTCATTATGATTACTTTCAGAAACGACATCTTCCCTTGCAATGACTTTGCTGTTTTCATTTAATTGCTGGCGCCACCTCGTTGCTATAGGATAATAAAATCCCCAGCCATATATTTGAGGTATGGTATTGAGAATCTTTCTTGCCATCTGTTTTGAAAGATTACTTTCTTCAACAACTGATTTTTTATTATTATCTATAACATCTTGTGTGATGGCAATAGTTTCTTCAATATCTGACTCTATAGTATTTTTTAACAGACCAGTTCTTCTAAGAATCACTATCAATGTAAATAACGAATATGCTACTGCTGCTCTGGGCTGAAAACCAGAAGGTATCTTTATGTGAGCGACTCCTCTTTTTTCAGACAACTCCTGTAATTTCCCACCAGATGATATACTCACTATCTTGCATTTTTTCTGACTTGCAATTTTAAATGCACTTAATGTTTCCTCTGTATTCCCTGAGTAGCTGAAAAATATTGCCAACGTATCTTTTCTGGCCCATTTTGGCAAATCGTATTCTTTGTTGACAACTATGGGGATGTCGATTTTGTCTCTAAATAATCGAGTTACAATATCTCCAGAAATTCCCGAGCCCCCCATTCCAGTGATAAGCACATCATCAATTTTAATGAAATGATCCATCTTTGCAGTTTTTGCTATTTCAATGGCTTCTTTAATCTGATCGGGAAATTGATTAAGTGTATCCAACATATTTGATCTATCTATATCTGAAATTTTTTCTAAATCATCTAACATATTTACATCATCTCATTCGTTTTTAATTTGAAAAGACAAAGGAAATCAATACCGATATTCAAAAATATTTCTATATAAAAAATACTTATTCAATTTGGAAAGAGAATTTAAAAACATTCTTTATTACATTATTTCAAATGCAATATGTCAAGGGAGATATACTAACCCAGGATGGTTTTAAAAAAGGCTATTTGGGTTTTGAAGAAAATAGAATAATCGACTTGAGAAGTGGATCACCACCTGAAAAACCATTAGCTGAAGGACTTATTGTCCCAACTTTTGTAAATGCCCATACCCATGTTGGCGACTCATTTCTTAGAAAGAAAAACATCAAACTCCCAAGAAATGTTGAAGAGCTTGTTGAAGCGCCCAATGGACTTAAACATAAACTATTGAGAAAAGCATCTGAAGAAGAAATAATAGATGGGATGAAAACCTCTATTGATGAGATGATAGAAACAGGCACTTCTTGTCTTTGCGATTTTAGAGAAGAGGGTATCAAAGGAGTTTATCAATTAAGAAATGCCTTGAAAGACAAAAAAATTAGTTCCATAATTTTATCAAGACCTCGGCAAATGAGTTACGATAGAAATGAGGTGGAACTGCTTTTAAAAAACTCTTTTGGCATTGGTCTTAGCAGCATTTCTGATTGGAAGTATTCAGAAATTGAAAAGATTGCAAAGCATGTTAAACGGAAGAAAAAAATATTTGCATTGCATGCCAGCGAAGCTGTAAGAGAAAATATCGACCTTATTTTAGATCTAAAACCTGATTTTCTCGTTCATATGGTTTCAGCTACAGAATCAGATCTTACTTGTGTTAAAGATGAAAATATTCCAGTCGTAATTTGTCCTCGCTCTAACGCATTTTTTAATCTAAAGATAAATCTAAAATTAATGAAAAAGACTGGAATTGATTTGATGCTAGGTACAGATAATGCTATGTTAAACACTCCCAATGTTTTAGAAGAACTAAGACATCTAAAAAATTCAACCAGAATTTTTTCCACTCAAGAACTTCTTAATATGATAACATATACTCCAAGGAAAGTTTTAAATTTAGATGACTGTATTCATGGTCTCAACTCGACGTGCAAATTTGTAGTTTTAGATAGAGAATCATTAAAATCAGTATATATTTCAAAATAAATAGGAGGTAAAACATGAAAATAAAAGATGTAATGTCAACAGATTTAATTGTTGGATATTTACCAGGCACAATTAAGGATGCTCTGAAAATTCTAGTAAAACACAACGTTTCTGGTATGCCTATCTTAAAAAAAGATACCAAGAAAGTTGTGGGCGTCATAACGAGAAATGATATATTTAAAAATCCTGATGAGGAGCAACTTGCTTTGATGATGAGTACCGATCCAAGTATTATTAACAAAGATAAAGATTTAGCGGATGCTGCAAGGTTATTATATGAAAAAAGAGTGCATGGTCTACCAGTTGTTGACAAAAGAAAAAATCTTGTTGGTATCATAAGCCCGACAGACATTCTAAAAACCTTGCCAGATGAATACGACGACGTTGTAGAGAATTACTATACCTCCAATCTCACTCCTGTTTACCAAGATAATCCCATAACAATAATTATGGAAATCATCAATATTACAAACGAAACCGCTCTCCCTGTTTTAAACGATGAACGGAAACTTGTTGGCGTTGTAAGTGAGGGAGATTTGTTTAAACTCAGTCATCTCCGTGAAAGTATATCCCGTACTGAACTGGGAATGGGCGGAGATGAAGATGCTTGGACTTGGGAAGGAATACGGGATACTGTAAGACTGTATTATTCTACAACAACTGTAGACTTACCTTCCGTTCCAGTAAAAGAAGTGATGATTACAGATGTTATAAGAGCATACAGAAACGATCCAATCTCTGAGATAGCCACGAAAATGTACAAGAATAACATTAGTCATATTCCTGTTGTAAACTCAGACAACAGATTGGTAGGCATGGTTACAGATATCGATCTCATGTCATGTATGTTTAAATCCTGTTAATTAATTCTTGTAGACGTAAATCAGGAGAATTTCGCTGATGCCTCAGGATATTTACGATAAAATTATGATGCTAGCCAAGAGAAGGGGATACATCTACCCCTCTTTTGAAATTTATGGTGGCGTAGCAGGTTTTTATGATTATGGACCATTGGGTTCTCAATTAAAAAATAATGTTGAGAATCTCTGGAGAAATTTTTTTCTTTTGAAAGATAATTGTATAGAAATAAACACTCCAACAATCACCCCCCATGATGTTCTAAAAGCTTCGGGACACGTTGAAGAATTTACCGATCTTACAGTTGATTGTGAAAAATGCAAGAGATCATACAAAGTTGAAGATATTATCGATGATAATATCTCTGTCGAACAAGCAGTAAAGGAAGATAAGCTAAAATGCCCAACCTGCGGTAAGAAGTTAAAAGATGCTCATCCTGTTAATCTCATGTTTTCAACAACTATAGGTGCGGGCAAAGGAAGAGCTGCGTTTTTGCGTCCAGAAACTGCCCAAGGCATTTTTACAAATTTTCATTTACTTTATAGATACAATCGAGAGAGACTTCCTTTCGGCGTCATTCAGATTGGTAAAGGGTATAGAAATGAAATATCTCCCCGGCAAGGTATGTTAAGATTGCGGGAATTTTCTATGGCTGAAGCTGAGGTTTTTTTTGATCCAGAAGATAAAAAACATCCTAATTTTGATAGTGTGAAAGATAAGAAATTATTTCTTTTTGATAATGAAAAAGAATTCAAGATATCATTGGAAGAAGCAGTCAATAAAAAAATAATCAATAATCAGGCACTTGCATACTATATGTATCTTACACAAGATTTTTTATTCTCTGCAGGTGTTGACCCCAAGAAATTTAGATTTAGAAAACATAGTTCAGATGAACTCGCACATTATGCAATTGAATGCTGGGACGCAGAACTTTATAGCAAGCGATTTGGATGGATAGAATGTGTAGGTATCGCGGATAGATCTGCCTATGATCTTAATGCCCATATTGATTTTACTGGAATAGACATGTATGCATTGAAAAAATTTGCCGAACCGAAAGTAGTAAATGTAAAAAAATTTGTGCCAAAAATGAACGTAATGGGACCACTTTTTAAAGATAAAGCAGGTAGGATTAAAGAGTTATTAGAAAAAATAGATGTAAAAAATAAAAGAAAGGTATCTGTTGAAGTAGACGGTGAAACTGTAGAGATACCTGAAAATTGTTATGAAATAGTGGAAACGAAAGAAAAGATAATGGGTGAAAAATTCGTCCCACACGTTATAGAACCATCTTATGGAATTGATAGAGTGGTATACTTCCTTCTTGAACATAACTATGCTGAAATAAAGAAAAAGGGAGAGGAATACAGAATTCTAAAACTGACTCCTCAAATGGCCCCTATCAAGGTAGGAGTATTTCCTCTGATTGGTGATAAAAAACTTGTTAATATTGCCAAAGAGATTGATAAGAATCTAAGAAATGCAGGAATTGAAACCTATTATGATGATGGTGGAACCATTGGAAGAAGATATGCAAGAATGGACGAAATAGGTACACCATTTTGCATTACCGTTGACCATGATACATTGGAAGATAATACGGTAACAGTTCGAGATCGTGATACTACACAACAAGAACGAATTAAGCAAGAACAACTAACCGACTATTTCCAAGATACGTTTGCATTTTAAATAAAAGAAAAAACTAGGATTACATCAGCACAAATGGTCCGAATATAAAAGCAGTTGCTGTTTGTTCTGCATCATCTGCGGTTACTGTAATTGCGACATTACCGAAACCGAATATTAAACTCGATCTCACTATTTTTTCTCCACCTGCAGGAATACCAAGATTATCGCCAGAAGTGTTTCTGCCTAGTAATATGAAATCGCCTTCGAGTTTGACACACCAGTTGACACCCGTTGCCTCGGCAGTTCCCGTGTTTTTGATTACTGCTTTTACTTTGAGTAATCCACTAGTAATGCTACCAATTTCAATTACAGGCAACTTAATATGTGCTGTTAATGGTTCTGACCAGTTGCTTGTACCGCCATATGCGTCGCTGGCCTGTGCTCGTATCTCGTAATATCCCGGCTCAGCCCAAGTATGAGATGCTTCACAAGTTGCACCGGAGTCGTATGGGCCCATCCATCCGCTATATGTTCCATCGCCCCAATCCCACCTATAAGATACTTGGTCTCCATCAGGATCTGTTGTATTTGTAGTATATGTACACTGTTCTCCTGGCTTTTCACTTGGTTTTCTAGGTGTTTCCGGCGGATTATTTGCAGATGCCTCATAAAAACTAAGACAGGGGTCACCAAATAAGTTTGTTTCATAGTAAACCCAGCGAATGCATGATCGACCAATAATATAGAGATTATCCTCCTTGGAATCATGATTGGCCTTGCCGATTTCAGGTGTATTTTCACCAAAGACTGCATCCCAGTACTCTCGTTGGAATCGCTGTGAATCACCATCAGTACTGTAAGACCAGAACCAGCCATATCGAGCGTTCATAATCACTGCGAACGCACTATGGTTTGTTTTTACTGTAAAATATTCGGCGATACAATCACCGTCATCAAAACCTCCTGCCATACAGCCTTGAGAGTAGATAAAACAATATTTATCGTTTGTGATCGACTGTACATCTGAAGTGTACATTTTCATATTATAAGTATAACTGGAGTGTCCTAGGTGATTTATCATATGGAAGCCGTCACTTATGATGCTCATGATTTCTGATTTTGGCCAATCGTTACCAGGCCAATCACGATCATATAACGTGGTGATATTGTATTCACTAGCCGATATGCCAACCGTAGTGTAACCATCATCAGTTGAACCATTGATTAGTTGGTCCATATAATTTCCGCCCCAAGTAGCGATACCATACTCTCCCATATATTCACCAGTTAAACAAACTTCAGTCAAATATTCATCCGCTGGATCTTTATTGATGTATGCTATTGTTTTTGTTACAAAATTATCTACCTCAGCAGCATTGCCAACACAGGCCCGTCCAACATATACTTCAGCAACGAGATCAACATCGCTTCCGTTTTCACCGTCTGTTGGCTCGCCCCATTTGTCGTCATTGTCGAAGTTGTATGGTCCATCCAAACATGCATAATAGAGATCAGAAGGCATAAAGGTTTCATAGGAGGTAGTATTTTCATCTAATCCAAATACCCATAACCATGGATCAGGTATAACATTATCATCACCACCAATGAGGACATAGTCGATTTCCCAATTCATATATGCATCTCTAATATAGTCACGGATATCCTCTAGATTACTGCTGCCAATGTCAGTTAATGTTTTGATGACTGTATCAATACCTGTTGCATCATGAGCTTGTTTTAATGGTTCAAAATCATTTTTTAATGAATCTGTCGTGATTATAAGAAGATCATAATCTTCATTCATAGATGACGGTTTTGCACTCTCTTCATGATACTGTTCAGAAAGTTCAGGGTTGTCAACTTTCTTCGTTACTTCGATTTTATCTTTTTCCAACCCTCTAAACAAATTTGCTGACGTATCATCAGCTATTGTCTCGATTGAGACTTCCAAGTTTCTATAATAAAATAGTTCACCTGTTACGGGATTGTATTGGATTGGGTGAAGCAGGAGAACAAGCATGTTATATCCTCTAAAACTGTAGGTCCCAACTTCCGTGTATAGCGATCCAGGATAAAAAGCGTTAGCATTATAGATCGTTGCATCTGGAGTTGGTACTGAATGAGATATTGCTTGGGAGAGTGGAATCGGTTTACTTGTTGGTTCGACAGTAAATTCCGTTCCAAGGATAATTTTCTCACCGGGTTTGATATGTATGTTGCTTACTTTTGATTTTGGAGGTAACAAAATATATGCTCCTTTTGACGGCACCATGGGTTCGCCAGAGTTTCCAGCAGGTGAACAATCGGGGAGTAACACTCTATCGTACACAGTTCCCTCAATATCAATTGTTTCGATCATTGGCTTTTGAAATGAATAGGTTACAAGTATAATATCATCTGAAGATGAACAGCTGGCCGGTGTGAGCGTAGAAAACGACAGTAACAATAGAATTATTGCAATAAAATAAGGTTTCAAACTATGCATTATTGTTTTCGTATTTTTTTTCATATTATATCCCTTAGTTGTACATTACTAAGTTTCATCTTAAAAACTTATCGATTCTTATTGTTTAAAAATATATTAATCTAGGTAAATAATTTATATTTTAGCTACCTTGTCTACGATGGCAAGGGTCTCATCGATTTCTTCTGGGGTAACAATTAGTGGTGGACGGAATCGTATAGTGGTTGCACCACACCCTAAAACAATCAAGTCATTTGCATATAATTTCTCTTTCGTTTCATCTCGCTTTTCAGGAGTAGAAAGATCAAATGCACACATGAGTCCTCGTCCACGTGCATTAGAAATTTTATCCGGATATTTCTGTTCTATCTCTTCAATACCTTCTAAGAGACGTTTTCCCTGTATTTCTGCGTTTTTGATGAGCTTTTCTTCATCTATTACTTCAAGGTATTTCTGACAGCGGACCATATCGATGAGATTGCCGCCCCATGTTGAATTCAATCTGCTTGAAACAGCAAAGACATTGTCTTTGATTTCATCAACTCTTTTTCCAACCATTATCCCGCAAACCTGTGTTTTCTTTCCGAACGCTACAATATCTGGTTCAAAATCGAAATGCTGATAAGCCCACATCTCTCCCGTTAGTCCAACACCTGTTTGTATCTCATCGAGTATAAATATCATTTCATGTTCGTCACAAAGCCTCTTCAGTTCTAAAAAGAACTCTTTTCGGAAATGATTGTCACCACCCTCGCCTTGAATAGGTTCTATGATAAGAGCGGCGATGTCGTCCGGATTTTCAGATAGCGCTTGTTCAATTTCAGATAGCGCTTGTTCTTCGAGTTCTTTCACATTTTCGATATTTTCTTTGATAAGCGAGAATGTAATCTTTGGATTTATGATACGTGGCCAATTAAACTTAGGAAAATATTTTATCTTATTGAGATTGAATGTATTTGTGAGTGATAGAGTATACCCCGTTCTTCCATGAAATGCTTCTTTGAAATAGATCACCTGCGTACCAAGCTTGTCTCCGTTTCCTTTCTCTATGTTTTTTCTTATTTTCCAGTCAAAGGCAGTTTTTAATCCGTTTTCTATTGCCAGTGCACCGCCACTGATAAAGAAGAGATGTTGGAAATAATCTGGAACCGCATATTTTTTAAAAGCATCAACAAACTCAGCCATTTCAGTAGTGTAAAGATCAGAATTGGTGGGTTTGTTTACTGCAACTTCACCCATTTTTTTGATAAATTCAGGTGTGGTAAGTTTAGGGTGATTGCATCCGACAGGTGCGGTAGCAAAAAATGAGAAACAGTCAAGCATATATTTTCCTTTTCTTGAGTTATAAATGCGACAGCCTTTACTTTTTTTCAGATCTAAAACAAGATCAAGACCATCTATCAACATATATTTGGATAGTATTTTATGGACATTTGCTGGCTGAAGTGTCAAGGTCTTTGCCCCCTTAAAATTTGACTATTGTCTGTCAGAGCGGTATCTTTCGTGCTTATAAAATGATATCGGTAGATTCTTGATCGGTTACTGGTCTTGCTATATGATTTTCTGTTCGGTGTTTTAATTAACCAAACAATGGCGAATCTTCTGGTTCTGGTGATGTCCATTCTGGACTGTAGATAATAAGGTTGGGATCACCGTAAATACAAGGAACATTGGTAATTATTTTATGGAATTAAAAAAAGAAAAAAACTTTATTGAGAAATTTACAAGAGTTTTAAACACAAGGCTAATCATCTTTTGACCGATTAGTCTGATTAATTAACAAAAAATAGAGAGGGGAGAAGAATTGTATGGGGAGGTTTCCTCTCTCAAAACTATTCCATAACAGTTTACACGAGTTCAATACTGTTGATTTCATTAAGAGTTTCCAGATTATTCATCTTCACCATGTTGTCAGAAATTGTATAGAGCACATAATCAATGTAAAGAGTTCTTTTTATTGAGTTGCCGTAGTCATACCAATATTCGTAATAGTAGATATCTTTTTCATCATCGGTTTGTACTTCCAGATCGTGGGTTACAGTACCTTTCAAGGTGATGCCATCCTCAACTGATATGTCAAATACGTATGCTGATTGTTTATAATAATCTCCTACAGGGATTACTAGCAGATTTTTTTCTCTATCAAATAGAAAAGCTTTATGCTCATATAATGCAGAAGATTGGGTCCAACTCCAGCTATCCTCGTCATTTTCTATCTCGTATTTTGACAGTTCAACTGGACTGGTTGTATCACTCACATCAAAGAGCGATATCTTTACTTTTCCACCATCTTGTCCGATACCTATGATATGTGTTTCATCATATGGATGCAAATATGTAGAGAATCCTGGTATCTTCAACTCACCTAATATTTCTGGGTTAGCTGGATCGCTAAGATCTATTACGAAGAATGGATCTATCTGCTTAAAAGTTACAAGGTAGCATTTGTCTCCTAAGAACCTCGTGGCATAGATCTGTTCTCCCGAAGCAATGTCTTCAATGCTGCCTACAACATCTAGATCCATATCCAAAACATACACATTATTTTGCGAATCTATGCTAGTGATGAAACTTCTCATCATCCATCCCTGTGTAGTTGTAGAAACCCGTAAATATCCATTGTGTTCGCTCATGGAAAACTGATTTTTGATATAGCCAGGCACATTTCCCTGTGACTCGTAGTTAATTTCTCCATCACTTACACTTATTCTATGTATGATGGTTCTCTCTGTCCGATGGATAATCTCTTTTGCAATTCTTTGTTTTTCCTGCCCATCCATATCTTCTACATAATTTTGAAGTATCCATTCTGCCACGGTCTTCTTCTGATATTCTTCAAGATTAAGTGTATTAACGAGTTCAAGTTGTGATTTAATTGATTCAGGTAGTACAGGTATCAGTACTTCCTCTATAATCTCCTCGAGTGTCTCATAATCATAGTACCCTGTTGAATACGTAACAAATATGTTATCTTTTGAGACATACAAGGTTTGACTATTACCAAGGAGAAATATCTTTTCATTTATCTTTTCTTCATCATCGTGGATATTTACTGATAGAATATTTGTTAAAGTGCTGCTTTTCTCAGGAATATCAACATAGAAAATATCTGATATTGGTACTTCTATTATTTCGCCGTTAACCATTATTCTAGGAATAATGTCCTCTTCAGGCAAGTCATAACTGTAAGAATATTGAGTCGTAATAACATAAATATAGTTGCCTATCATCCTTGCACCGGAAAAACTACCACCTACAACAACATCCCTTTTAAGCTCAGGATTTTTCATATCTCCTAGATCAAATATTTTAATGTATGTATCAGGAGAACTGTACCACTGAGGAGATGCTATTTCATCTACAACCAAAGTTTTGAAAATAGGATAATCATAGGATGAAGCAAAGATAACTAGTCTACTGCCACTTATAAAAATATTCTGGATAGTTATAGAACTATTAACTGTTATTTCACCTTCGATAAATGCATCCTCGGCAGGATCCGCTCTCACAATAATAACTTTATTTCCTGAGACAATATACAGATATGTACCATCTGTTTTCACAATATCTGGCTCGTCCACACCAGCAACCTGGACATTCGTCTGAGAATAATCAACAACTTGTCCACCAGAACTATCTGTAGCTAAGTTCTCGGATACCATGGAAGCTTCAAATCCTTTATCCATAGGAGCGCCGATATTCCAATTGTATCGAGAAGATAGTTCGAAACTGCCTTTCATAAAATCGGCAAGTTCGCCATAAGAACCGAAGTTCTGCAGTTTATAATACACAACATCCGAATCACCACTTACCACAGGATTTATATTAGCGGCATAGACAAAAGTACCTAATACCACAATCCCAACCAACATAAATCCACTCAATTGCAATTTTTTATCATTCATATTATCACATCGTTTCCTATTTGTCTAGAACTATGTCCTCCAAAGTTTATATATTGTAGGAAAACGTTCGGAAAAAACCAAACAGGAAAGATACATTAAAACCGTTATACCCGGAGACATTCCATTTTCTAAAAGCGATATTTATCTAGCGAGAATATTCAAAAAGGAAAAAATATTAGTTATTTAGGCTACTTAATGGGAAAGTTTAACTACTATTACGTACATATTTGTACATATAAGTACTTGGTGATATTATGACTTTAAAACAGATAAGCCTTACCCTGCCAGAAAATTTGCTGAAAGCATCAAAAGAATATTCAAAAGAATTTGGTTATAGAAATCTTCAAGAGTTCATTCTGGAACTTATTAGAAAAAAAGTATTTTTTGAGAGAAGGGAAAGATACCAAAAAATTGAAAATGATATGATACGTGGAAAAAATGTTAAAAAATTCAACCAAAAAGATGCCGTTGAATATCTAAAGAATTTGTAACATGGAATACATTATTGAGTTTAGTTTACAGTTCGAAAAATCCATGAAAAAGTTGGAGAAAAAAGATAAAACATTATTTAATCAAATACAAAAGAAACTTATTGATATCGTACAGGATCCGGAACATTACAAATCTCTCAAAAATGTTCTTGCGGGATATAGGAGAATACATTTTGGTCCATTTGTTCTTGTGTTCAAAATAGAAGGAAATGCTGTTAGAATAATATCACTTGACCATCACGATAAAGCATATTAAGACACTTTCATGATTTTATATTCTTTGAAAAATAAGATTTTTTACCCGTAAAAGCGAATTCAAATCTTGTCCCCTGTGTGAATCAGACTCCAATAAAATTTACTAATAAATTCATGTTCCCTTCATGATGCAAACTTCCACATATGCAATTTATTGTTTGGTAATAAATCGCTCTATCCTCTTCGGTTTGGAAAAAACCAAATAAACTTACAAAAAAATGAGGTTAATATACAACAGTTAGAAAGAATTTTTTAAAAAACAGGCTATAAAACCTCGGTTTTTTCTTTAAATTTGATGCCCATCCCTTCAAGCTCATCAAGAATTGGATTATAGATCTCTGGAATTACTGGAATGTGAACCCCTGTAATATCGATTTTTCCCTCTAAAATCATTTTAACAGCAATAGCTGCCGGCAATGCAACCGTACGTGCAATCGAAGAATCGTCGTTAGGTATACCATAGTTAACCAATGTCGAAGTAATATACTCCTTTTTAGAAGGGTATTCTGCAATAAACTCATGATGCATCACAATCATATCTCGCTCTCCCTTACCTAATAACATCTTCTTTAGAGTTATTACATTGAGATAATCAAGTGGATTGTCTTTATTTTCTGGGAGTGGTTCATCACCAAAAAGACCTAGCCATTCAAGTCGTTTTATGATGGTGGAGTATGTTTCTAGGCCAAGAAATGCTGCGGTTGCTTTTGGAAGGTTTTCATTAGAGTTCACCCCAATAAGATGTCTCGTCAAATCCCCATATGTTTTACCAGTGAAATCGTTGACTGGCTTATCACTGAGCCATCCCAAAGCTACAATTTTTCTCATAGTTTCACACCAACCGGTCATCCTGAATGTGCCACGATACACTGTTTTTGCATCTTTTATTCCATAGATGTCCTTATAAGGGACAGAGTTTCGGTTCGGGTAGTTTTCAAATGTTCCAACTTCCGGAACGTCCTGTAAAGTATAGTTTTCAAAGAGTTGCTCACCAGGAACTGATATCTCCTTGTCATCTTCTAGCCATTTTGAAGGATTACGAGAGGCCAGAAGAACCCCGCGAGGTGCCCATGAGAACTTGTAACCAAAAGGATTGTTATTGGCTTCGTGAGAAGGAAGGGCACCAGTGGTGGATTTAAAACTAACAACCATTCCACCTTTCATCTCAATATCGTGGATTATCCTCATTGCAGACATATGATCGATACCGGGATCAAGGCCGCTTTCATTAAGAAGTAAAATTCCCGCTTCTTTTGCCTGGTCATTGAGTTTTTGCATCTCGTCACTGACATAAGATGTAGTTACCAAGTGTTTTTTGTGTTTTATACATAGTTTTGCAACTTTAACATGATAGATATACGGTAAAAAACTAACGGAGACATCTGACTTAGAAACTAGTTGTTCTAATGCTATATCATCTGAAACGTTTAATGCCACTGCTTCTCCTCTTTCATGGAAATCTATTATTTTTTCGGCTTTGCTAACTGTTCTGCTTGCCATTTTCACATGATAGTTTGGTTGATCTAAGAGATATCTTACCAAAGGTCTAGAAATCATTCCGGCACCAAGAACCAATACTTTCTTCATTTTTTATCTCCTTTAATCTATAGAGCCGCTGGAGGCAAAATGAACTTCCTTATAAATATTTACCGATGTACTGATAATCGGGCGTAAGTTTGCCGTGATACAAAACAACTGCTTTTTTTATTTCATGAGGCAACTTGCAATTGTCAAAATCCTGGGTAAAATCGGCTTTTGCAATTTCTGGTGCCAAAGTATGAAGAGCATTACTAAAAGCATGGGATGATTCCCGTGGTAACTCACATGGAAGATTGTCGACTCCCATAATAACAACGCCTTCGCCAATATATCCATCATTTATCGAGTCTGTTAAAGGATCGTAAATAAATACCGGGTTATCTTGAGTGGTTGCCTTCTCAGTAAATTCAATTGCCCCATTAATGTCTATACTTATATCCCCAATTACTTGTAAACTCAAACGTTCTGTATAATTTTCCTTCAAAAAATCCTTGGTAACAAGTCGCGGATATTGAGTATCCCAGTATATGCAATTCATTAGTATTGTTAAATGAGGAACATATTTCTCAAAAATAGATTGATATTTTTCAGGGTGTTGATAATAATCCTGAAGATCAAAGCTGTCATCAGATGAAATCGGTTCAACCATGTCTTCTTCTTTGAATACTACTTTGTATATATAATTGTTTGAAGGTTTATCATAAATCTTTTCAATTTCTTTAGGAGAAATTTCTTTCACAGGTAGTATGTCTAGAATTTCTTGAGCGCCTTTTGACACGTTACCATATCCAGCAAATCCAATTATCAAAGGCGTTAAAGATTCAGGAAGTCCATTTTGTTGTATCTTTTTTCCAATTTTTTCCAAGTGTTCTTTGATCTCGTTTAGACTTTTGTAATGGATCGTTTGTTTGATTTCATTAAACGGCGTGTCTATGTTTTTGAAATTCAACCTCCGCCCAAAAGCCCACAGTGTATCAATCATTCCTGCAAGGCCAGCGAATCTACCGAAGAAAACTAGACGATACCCGCGTTCATCAACGATTTTTTCATAATCAATCAAGTTACACTTAAGATCCATCATTTTCTTAAGCATAGGCATATTGTATTTCTGACCCTTGATTGTATGGGAGAAGAAAATGTAGGTTTTCCCGTATTCGAAAAAATCGATAGGTATTTCCTTCACTGCAAAAACGGTTGGACAGTTTGATAAATCTTCTTGAACAACGGCTCCTGCTTTAGTATATTCATCTTCAGAATAAACACGTATTTGGGATGGTTGAATTATAGTTTCAATGCCGTGTTTCTCTTTGAATTCTTTGACATGCTCTGGAATTAAAGGAACTCGTCTTTCCCATCGATTTTTATCTTCTCTTCTGATACCAATGATAAAAGCCATAAACTTACTCCAAAAGCCCATCTTTTGAGATTTTAAATAGATTATGATAAAATCTTTAAATTTTTCATTGAAACACAGGCATCTGAATTTCACTATTGTTTAATATCCCAATTATTTCACTATCTGAGACATTACCTTTTTCTTTTGACTTTGCATGGTGCATTATCTTTGTAACATTATCATCACAAACGGCAATCTCCATTTGTTCCAATTTTTGTTTAATTGTTTGTATACCCGCCATTTTATCTAAAACAAAATTTCTCTTTCTTCCAACTAACTCCGCAGGGAATGCCTCGTAATGTTTTGGATTATTAATAACTGCAGCAACATGTAATCCTGCGTTGTGTAAAAAGGCATTTTTACCAACGATGGGAGTATTGGGTGAAATATTCATTCCAGAAAACTCTGATACTTTTTGCGATAGTTCTGGCAACATCCCTAATTTCCAGTTGTTTTTTGTTTCATATATACAATACAATGCAAGACAGAGTTCTGAAAGTGAAGTGATGCCTACTCTTTCACCCATTCCATTAACTGATACATCGATCATTGTTACTCCTGCATCATATGCTGCTAAGGAGTTTGCGGTTGCAAGACCTAAATCATTATGACAATGTACGTTTAGTTTTACTTTTAAATCTGATTTCAATTTTTTAACAAGATCATACATTTTAATTGGAATCATGGCTCCTACAGTATCTGCTATACTTATCCGATCGGCACCTGCCTCTATTGCTGCCTTTGAAACTTTAATCAACGAAGTATATTCTGTTCGTACCGTATCCTCTGGTGTATATCTCACTTGTAATCCCTGATCTTTTGCATATTCTATAGCGTCTGTGATAAGGTTAATGGCTTCATCTAATTTTGACCGAAATTGTTGTTCGAGTCGTCGGTTTGAAACACAGAAAAATATTCCAACCCAATCAACATCACAAGATCGAGCAACATCAATGTCTTCCTTCATTGCTCTGCAGTGGGCCAATATTTCGGCCTTATATCCCTGATTTGATATCTCTTTGACTCCTCTAAAAATATCCTTTGATACTCTTGGATGCCCTGCTTCTATTACGTCTACTCCAAATTCATCTAGTAAACTTGCTATTGTGAGTTTTTCGTCTACACTGAATGTAACTCCGGGAGTTTGCTCCCCTTCCCGGAGGGTTGAGTCAAGGATTTCAACCATCTATTTTCACCTATCTCATTCTTCTGATGGTCCTAGCTGTAAACCAATGAGAGTATTCCCAACGATTTCTAATTCAATGCCACATTCAGGACAATCAACTATCGTTCCTTGCTCTGGATTTATTTCTGATCCGCATTCTACACATCTTAACATATAATCATCGTGAAAATAGAGACAAAAAATTATATAAATACTTAATGTGATTATAATCACAAAATATTTTGGTGATTGTGATGGTAACAATAAGCCACGTCGTCCAAAAATTAGTCGATGATAGAGTCTATATTCAAGAATCAATGGACAAAGATATAATTTCATATGCATCACTTGCAAAACAACTTCAACCAGAAATCGAAGAAGAACTTAGTAAACCAGTAAAAAAACATGCTATCGAAATGGCACTAAGAAGGTATAAAGATCAACTGAAACAAAAACACAAAACAGTGTCATTTGACTACTCATCAGATGTCATAATGAAAACAAAGATCTGCGATATCGCAGTTGTTAGATCGCCAACATTATTAGCAAAACTAAGAAAGTTGTATGATGTCGTTGACTTTGAAAGAGGAGATATTCTTAATATTATACAAGGGAGCTCCGAGGTGAGCATCATTACAAATGAACGCTACAAACAAAAATTACTTGAAATTCTAAAAAGCGAGAAAATACTAATTACAGAAGAAAACTTAGTGTCATTAACGATGACCTTTTCCAAAGATTTCTTTTATACGCCTTGCATAATATTCAATATCATTCGTAATGTAGCATGGGAAAATATAAACATCTATGAAATTGTTTCAACAAATACAGAACTTACTTTTATAATTCACAAAAAAGATGCTATGAAAGGATATAAATCATTAGAAAAGCTAATCTCACGATAACTATTATTTGAATCTTAGAATCGCTCCAATATGCCCAAGATTACTTATTTCTTCATCATCAGTAAACTCAATGTCTGCATCTGTTCGTTCTGCAAATTCGATGATTTCTTCGATGACATCCACCTCAGACGTAGGTCTTCCACACATCGGACAATTCTTCACATGGCCTGCTCGTACAATTTGACAATGCTCACATAGACCTCCTTTCAATTTGTAGTCTTTCTCAACAATAAGAAGTTCAACCTGTCCATTTTTTACTGCTTGCAACGTATCGTCTAATCCATACGCGGCTAGACCGTCTTTCAGTATTTCTGATTTCAACTGTTGCACAGCATCGTGGCTTTTCTGTTCTTCTCGTTTAGAGATAAGACGGACTGATTCTTTCAGCAGTTGTTGTTCATCATCGATATCAATGTCAATGATTTCAACAATTCGCTCCGCAAGATGTTTTGAGAGCATATCCTGAAATTGTAGTTTTGCCTGGCCAGGGCCGGCAAGCACAATCTGTTTATCGGCGATTTTTTCAAGTGCCCCCTCCACTTCTGAGAAAAACGCATGGATTGCTCCTTTTCTCAGTCTTTGAAAACGAGCTTGTGACATCCCTCCCTTCCGATGTTTATTCATGATATTTGAAGAGAGATTTTTTTCACGATCGACACTTCCTAGAGAAACAGAAAAGATCTTTGCATAATGGGAGTTCAGGAGGATTAACGTAAACGATTCCCACTCATCTTGAATCCGGGCAAGAGGACGAATATATGGTGATGAATCAACAATTAATGAATTATTTACTTTAGTAGGCAGTGAAACAGTTTTAAAAAAATTATGTATGCGAGATGCGAAGATTGCTAAAGTATCGCCTGCATTTTTATTAAGAAATTCTTTGATTTCTTCCATCGTATTGGTAAAATTTTTTTGTTCTTCTCCTGAGAGTAATGACTTACAAGCCCTCTCTCTTTTCTCTAAACATTTTACATTTTTATCTTTGTTAATGTAGAGCGTGATATATGTATCTCGACTGTCTGCATCATACATTTCGGATAGTTCTCTAATTAATTCACTTAAATCATTCATTTTTTCATTTCCCAAATTATCTTAACCTGTTATATGGCTACTGATTTTTTTACTTTCAACTACCTGAATAAAAACATAAATAGTATGATTATGTCTTTTACTATTGATGGGAAAACAAACTTCGCTAAAAAGAAGCGACATTATAAGTGCATCCGAAATTGGTCAATACATGTATTGTTCCATAGCATGGCATTTACAGAGATGTGGACATGAACCAATTTCGCCATTGCTTGAAGTTGGTAAAAAAGCCCATGTTGATCTGGGTAAAATGATAGATAATATTCAAGATGAAATAGGTAGTTCAAGACGGTTTGCACTCATTGGTTACTTGTTTTTGATTTTTGCAATTATTATCATTATTTATGGGGTGGTTCTATAGATATTGTCATAATCATAAGTATCATTTTGTTTTTATGTGCTGTTTTTTTCCTTTCTCTATCAAAAAAAATACATAGAAATGCTATACAAAAAAAGAAACAATATCGAATTCCTGACGGTAAAATTACGTATTCTGATTTGAATATTCCGGCAAAAACATTGTTTTCAAAACGATATAGATTAGCCGGTAAACCAGATTACATTGTGAAGAAAAATAACCATTATATCCCCATTGAAGTGAAATCAGGGTCATATCCAAATCCACGGAAAAATCATATTTTACAACTTGCAACGTATTGTCAATTGATAGAAGATAATTATAGAGATTTTGTTCCTTATGGTATAATCATTTACAAAAATTCTGATTTCAAAATACCGTTTGACCCAAAACTACGATTCGAGTTGGAATCTGTTATTAACAAGATGAGAGGTTCGTTAAAAAATGGAAAAGCAGTGTTAAATCATAATGAACCAGGCAAATGTAGATTTTGCTCGATGAGGACGTATTGTGAAGAGAAACTTGTAGAATAAAAAGCTTTTAATAAACACTCATCTTCTCGTTTTCAAATTATGCGTATAGCAGTGCTGCTAAGAGATAGATGTAAATCAAAACGATGTGCCATAGAATGTATAAAATATTGCCCAAGAGTACGAGCGGGAGATGAAACCATTGTTATGGGGGAAGACAACAAACCCATTATTTCTGAGGATTTATGCGTTGGTTGTGGTATATGCATTAATAAATGCCCATATGACGCAATTAAAATAATTGGTCTTGCCGAAGAATTAAAAACAGATCTTGTTCACCAGTTTGGAAAAAACGGGTTTAGATTATATCGGTTATCAATCCCAAAAAAAGGAAGCTGTATAGGCATACTTGGTCAGAATGGAATCGGAAAAACCACGGCTATAAAGATTCTATCAGGACAAATCAAACCTAATTTAGGCGATTATGAAGATGAACCTACTTGGGATGATATTCTTGAGTATTATTCTGGAACAGAACTTTATGAACATTTTAGGGGTTTGTCAGACAATAAAATAACATGTGTGTTAAAACCACAATATGTGGATAAACTCCCAAAAACTCTCGAGGGAAAAATAGGAGACATCCTCAAAAAAGGAGACAACTCTGGTAATTTTGATACCGTTGTAGAAAAGCTGGGAATAGAAAACATTCTCGATAAAGAAATACAAAAAGGAACTATTTCTGGCGGTGAACTGCAACTCGTTTCCGTAGCTGCAGCGTTAATTAAAGATGTGGATCTGTATTTTTTTGATGAACCTACTTCGTATCTTGATATCTATCAGCGATTAAAAGTTGCCCGAATTATTAGAGAATTATCAAAGGAAAAAAAAGTCATAGTTGTAGAACATGATCTTGCAGTACTTGATTTCCAATGTGATAATGTTCACATCATGTATGGTACTGAAGGTGCATATGGTGTAGTAACTTTTCCCCGTAGTGTGCGACATGCAATAAATACCTATCTTTCGGGCTATCTCAAAGAGGAGAACATTAGATTTGGAGAAAAGATAGAATTTTCTGCTCGTCCTCCGAAGCAACGTCAGGGCATGCGCATTCTTGTATCGTACGACAATCTGACTAAATCATTCAAAGATTTTAATCTCGACGTTGAAAAAGGTATAATTAGACAAGGTGAACTAGTCGGCATCGTAGGACCAAATGCTATTGGAAAAACAACATTTGTAAAGATGCTTGCAGGTGTTATAAAACCCACAGAAGGAACAATAGAATATGATCTTAAGGTAAGCTATAAACCTCAATATATCTCTCCTGAATATGAAGGGACCTTGAGAGATTTTTTTGAAAAAAGCTCTCAAAAATTGTTCAACTCTTCTTTTTTCAAAGCAGAAGTATATGAACCATTGCATCTTAAGTACCTTCTTGACAGGCAATTAGAAACACTTTCTGGTGGTGAGTTGCAACGGGTGGCAATTGCTTCTTGTCTTGTAAAAGATGCGGACATATTTCTTATCGACGAACCATCTGCATATCTTGATAGTGAACAGCGAATGGTTGTATCAAGAATGTTGCGCAGGGTGATGGAAAAATCTGGTAAATCTGCAATGATCGTAGACCACGACGTCTATTTCATTGACATGGTAAGCGATGCATTGATAGTTTTTGATGGCGAATCTGGAAAGCATGGCAAAGCACAAGGACCGTATAGTTTACATGAAGGTATGAACCGTTTCTTAAAAGATGTAGATATTACATTTCGTAGAGATGAAGATACACAGAGACCTCGAGTAAACAAACCCGGTTCGTTTATGGATAGGAAACAAAAACAAAGCGGTGAATATTACTACAAAATGTAAATCATTTTTTAAAAAACTAGATAAAATGATCCTGTATTTTGATTGCTATGATTGAATGGTTTCTCTTAATGTTCATGTCTTTTCTACCGCCAATCATATATACTGTATGGATTAGAAATACGGAAAAATACAATCGTGAAAAATGGAAAACCATATTGATATGTTTCCTGTGGGGAGCAAGCATTGCCATAATTGCTGCATTAATTATAGAAGTGTTGTTAGAAATTTCCCTTGTTGCCTCAATTCATGATTATGATACTCTTTCTCTTCTAACTGTGATTCTTGTTGCTCCAGTTGCTGAGGAATTTTCAAAGCCTCTGGCACTGCGATTGAAATCCGTGAAAAAAGAAATCGACGAGCTTGAGGATGGTCTAATATATGGTGCAGTTGCCGGTCTTGGTTTTTCGGCTACAGAAAACCTATTTTATGGATGGATTTTTCTCTCAGAAGGATTATTTATCTTCTTAATTTTGATTAGCTTAAGAAGCTTTGGCGGATGTTTACTCCATGCCTCAGCAACAGCATTAACTGGGTATGGCTACGGAAAAACCATTATGAAACATACTACGGTTCTACGTATCATTCCGTATTTTATCTTAGCAATTTTTGTTCATTCATCCTATAATTTCCTCGTCTCATGTGACATGATAGGTGCTGTAACTGGCCTTTTTGCA
>JAUWBM010000148.1 GCA_030601705.1 Thermoplasmatota archaeon | reverse complement strand
GCAGATATAAAGAAATGGGAAATCGAGGAATTTTAGTGGCGAGAACAGACAAAGAAATATCCAGCGCTAGCGATCTAATTCTAGAAGATTTTTCCACTGGAGAGTGGACTAAATATAAGGCGGCGAAGAGATGAAAGGTAATAACAATATTTATGTTATACAGAAACACGATGCAACACATGTTCATTATGATATGCGATTAGAAATGAACGGTGTTTTGAAAAGCTGGGCCATTCCTAAAACGCCGCCAACGGAAAAAGGGATAAAACGCTTAGCAGTACAAACCGAGGATCATCCTATTGAATATGCAAATTTTGAGGGTATCATTCCTGAAGGAAGTTATGGAGCAGGTTCTGTTGAAATTTGGGATAAAGGAACATTTGAAATTGAAGAAAGAGAGGAAGATAAACTTGTCATCCATATATATGGAAACAAATTGGAAGGTAGATACTGTCTTATACAATTGAAAGGGCAAGAAAAGAACTGGCTTTTCTTTAAATGCTAAACAAAAACGAGTACTGAGATAAAATTTTAAAAAACTATGTGATATAAAATCGTAGTTTGAAGAGGAAACTATGAGAGTAGGTATAGTAAGTGACAGTCATGGAGAAATTGAGAATTTAAGGAAAGCAGCTAGATGGCTTATTGATAATCAAAATGTTGAGGTAATCATTCATCTCGGTGACAATTATGATGACACTAGTGTTCTTGAAAATCTTGGTGTTAGAATAGTAAAGGTTCCGGGTGTTTTCAGCGGCTATTATCAAGATACAGATATTCCTAACCGCGTTGTTGAGACTTTTAACGGTAGAAAGGTTTTGATTACTCATACAGAATGTTGTCATGAGAATGATTTACCTGATGATATCAAACCAGAGGAACTAGTCAGTAAGAAAGCTGTTGATGTTGTTTTATATGGTCATACTCATATCCCTAGAATAGAGCAAAGACAGAGTGCCTTGTATATTAACCCAGGGCATCTCAAAACAGAGGATAAGAAAGGGTACCCTCCTACTATTGCAGTTGTTGATTTTAAGGATCAGATAAGTGTTAATATATTCAATCTTATGAGTAAATCGATACAAAGTAAGACTTTTAATGATTTGAGAAAGACATAATTTTTCTTTTACAGTTCTCACAGAGAGAAGATGATTTCATTTTTGCGTCCCACAGAGAATTTGAAAATTGCATAACGCAATGATTCCTGCAATGCCTTAAACCCATTATATGCCCTACTTCATGTATAGCTTTCTTTTTCTATTAGTTTCTGGGAAGATAGCCTATAGGTTGAGAGAACAGCTCCTCTGTGGTATATCGCATATCCGAAAACGAAGTTCATACCGTTGCAGTAGAGATCCTTTTTTATGACCCATAATGCAGTATCTTTCTTTTTTATTTCTAGAAGATACCTTAGTAGGATATCTGCGTTATATTGATTCCTCTGTGAGTTATATGCTTCTTTAATTAATTCTAGTTCTTCTCCCATGATAACATTTAATACATTCTCATATGTGGTAGCTAATGCCCTTTGAATAAGTTGAATTTCTTTATTACTGGTTTGCGAGTGAAAAATTTCACAGTCAAAATGTTTTGAATCAGGTGCTAAAAATCGAGGGGAAATCTTCATTTCAACCTTTCTTCAATCCTATTAAGTTTTAAAATGATTTCAGACCTTGCTAAAATCGAAGAACAGCATCTCTTAAGATCTCTAAAGCTCAAAGATCTATTTGGAAGTATACCGCGTCTAGTTAAATCCTCTATCTTTTTACCAAATTCTTTCCGATTTACTTTTATTTTTTCAGCAACTTCATCGAAATCCTTAGAAATTGATATCACTCTCAATATTTCACTGTCCTTTTCATTAACTTCTGCGGAGTAAGGTAGAAAACCATGTGTTTCAAAAACTTCCTCAACACATTTTTTCACGATACTTTCTAGTTCCTCTGGTTCTAGTAGTAAATAATACTCACTCAATTCAACCACTTTAACATTTAATTTTAAAGCAGCTTTCCGTGCTGCATCATCAGCATATCCCTTACATATAAGCATAGGTTTATATCCACAAAGCTCAGCATTTCCATAGGTCTGCCGAATCGAACTCAAATCCCCCTTACCCGCTTTTACTTCCACAGCATATCTGTCACCATTTGAATCCTCCACGACGATATCCACTTCTGCAACCTTCTCTTCTCCCTCCATTATTGCATGCTTTGTAGATAAAACATGGAATCCTCTGCTTTCAAGCAGTCTTTTTGCAATTCTTTCAGATGATAAGCCTTTTACCTTTGACATTATGATTCATCTTCTCCTTCATTCTTTTCGACTTCTTCTTCTTTCTTTTTCTTTTGTTTTTTCTTTTTCCACACGTCTAATGTTTCTTCAATTTCATCAAGTGGTATCATTTCCATACTTCTCCATTACCAATACAAGCCATAATAAAAAAACTTATTGAAGATTATGGATGAAAATGAAGTCTAATATTATAGACACACTGTTTACCTTAAAAGGTGCGTATTTCCTATGTTTACATGGTTCAAATATTTCTTTGCGGTTTTGTAACATTCTAATGCCATTTTCCTACCAGTTACAGGTATATCATTCATTTTATAATCTGGGTGAAAAGCTAAAAGCGAGTAAGGAATGTCAGGGTTTAAATCTGATATGAATTTTGCTATTTTTCCGATCTCTTCCATGTCGATATATCCTGGAACAAGCAGAGTTGTTGCGGTCAAAAGATTTTTCTTCTGAAAGTTTTCAGATATCATCCTGAAGTTATAAAGTGTTCTATCATTAGGTCTTCCTGTAAGTGCTATGTTAAGATTTCTATCATATGCTTTTAAATCAAATTTTATCACACCATCTGATATGTGGGAGTACTCTGCTGCTTTTTTTACCAGTTCTGGGTTCCCTGTACCATTCCACTCCCAACAAATCCTTTTTTGCGTATTTTCTAGTATCTTTTTAGTAGTCTTAAGGAGAAACGGAAGCTGCGGTTCTGGAGTCCCTCCAAAATAGCAAATACAAGTTGCTTTCTCTGCTCTATGAGCTAATGAGTCCTCGTTTACACGATCTGCCCTTTCTATGAATTTGTGCTCATAATTTTGACAGAAGACACAGTCAAATGAACATCCGAAAGGAAAAACTGCTAGGTTATATCCCACTTCTTTGCCTCCAGGACAAAACCAGGATGCACAGCAGTTTGTAGGGAGGGGATCATAATATGTGTGTAAAACTCCCTCAGTTGGTTGAATAAGCCTTCCGTTTTCATTTCTCCGTAAACCACAGTAACCTTTCCTCCCTTCACCTATTTTACACTTGTTTACACATATAAAGCATTGAATTCCATTGGCGTCATCTGGAGGCTCTGGAGGAAGATTGTAACTCTCTCTGATTTTTTCGTGTGCTTCTTTTGTTTTTGCAAGTGCTTTTTCTGGCTTGTTTCTAATACAAGATAGACAAACTCCTAAAGTGGAAGAAATTTCTTTATTTTCATTACCGCATATACAACACTTGATTTTCTCTCCATATATCAAAGCATAATCTCCTTTTATATTATCTAATAATAATTTTTAACAGTAGTCACATTGTTGAAATGGTATTAGAACGTGTTGTAGAAATGAAACATGGATAATGAGATTTTTATGATTACTTTGGCACAATAATCGTCCCTGTCTTGTTGCCTATCTCAACTGTTTTTCCTTCTAGAAACATTTTTGCAGTGAGATAGCAGAGGTATGCATCTAATTCGTGCTTGTTTTTAACTTTAATATCTAATTTCGATGCTGTTTCTCTGTAGTTTCTACTGTAAATTCCCAGTATTTTTGCAGTTGCTGTAGGGAAAACTTCTATGACATTATAACGAGTTGCTAGTTTTGCTGCTAGCCCTGATCCCCTTAGAGTTAGAGATTTCATGGCTGGCAGTGATGGCGGGAGAGCCCCGTATTTTTTTAGTATCCTATCCGCTTTTCTAATTCTAGGTTCCCCGTGCATAATAGGTGCATCTATAGCGATGATATCTGGTTTTAGTTCTGATGAGATTTCTAGGATTTGTTTATCAGAATATACAGTTTTAAAATTAATTGTATCATTGTTTAAAATGCATATCCCTGTTGGGTTTGTTGTTTTTCCTGCTAAATCGACACTAAATATTTTCAAACCATTCACACTCTTGTGGGCAGTTGAGAAACTTTGTTAGTTTGTTTAGATTACAGTGAGGTTCTTTTAGCATATTTTGATTTATTTTGTTCATGCTGACAAGTTGCATGGTTTTCCATGTAAAATGTTTACAATTAGTTTTCACATGCACGTCAAAATAAATCACATAATTATTTAGATACTTTTCCAAAAATTACTCGATTTCAATCCCTTTTTTATCCTCCCCACAAAAATCCAGTGGGATTGGTTTTTTCATCTAATTCCTGAAATTTTGTAAGATTAGTCGTTTATTATGATAAATGGTCCAAACACGAATCCTGATATTGTCTTAGTTGCGTTGGCTTCTCCCATCGCATCTGCCGTCACCGTTATTTCAACGCTACCAATTCCTAGCACAAATGTTGATGCTTCTGTTTCTATGTAACAGGGACTGTGGCCCTCTCGTACTCCAAAAAGCGGCCATAGGATGAGTCCCCCGTTTAACTCGATCGTCCAATACAGGGTTTCTGCTGAGATGTTTCTGCCTATGATCTACTGCGGTTATTCCTATTCCACCTGTGATATTGCCGATTTCTAATTCAGGTCCGTCAATTGTTATAAACACAGTATAGTGTCCCGCTCCAGGTGGATAATCTTCGCTAGTGGTGATCATTGGAATAGATACCAGCATCAAAAGACAAATAACGCCTACTACCAAACATTTTTTCAACATATTTTTCCCCCCATATATAATTCTAATGTAGATCATATATTTAGATTTTATCCCTGATTTGACGATAAAATAAGAAACTCCCACACTCTGTCACGGATTCTTCTGGGTAAAAAATAAACCTGTTTTTCAATCCCTTTTTATCCTCTCAAAAACCATTGGGATTGGTTTTTTAAAGAAAGAGATGTTATGAGGATTGGTACTTTTGGAAAAAAAGTCATCACAAAAAAATGTTTAAGTATGTAAAAAATATTGAGTTTTGATAAACATGGAAGATATTACTATAATGGAGTATAAAGAGGTGGATCTTTCAAATTCGATGCTTGTAGTTGCATTT
>JAUWBM010000066.1 GCA_030601705.1 Thermoplasmatota archaeon | reverse complement strand
GACACGCTGGACACGTTGTTCTAGTTCCGACTTCTACTAATACTGTATGTGTATAATCCCTTGGTGATGTACTACTTGATGGTTTTTCATAATCCCTAGTTTCTAAATCAAGTTTTTCTATGTCACTGTCTAGTGCAACAGTTCCAAGCCCACTTAGGGCTAAAACTCCTACTACTAATATTGGTATTAATTTCTTCATATATTATCCCGATATATACTATTACTTTAAAGTATTTAAGTTTAACTATAAAAAATAGAAAATTTACACTCTTTGTTATAAAAGTAAAATCACACGGAAAGGAGAATACAATAACATAACTCAAAAAAACAATAGATAAAAAGAAAGAAAAAGGGGTATTACTACTAATACCCGCCAATTTTTAAGCTTGGGTCGCCAAGAAGAGGCAATTGTTCAACAGTTTTAGCATCGGTCTGATAATCCATACCTGGGAATATGTCAAGATACTTGTTTATTGCACCTCCCCATGTTTCTCCAAGAATATCTTCGCCTTCGTCAAATGTTTTGTAAAATTGGATAAACCAGTATCCGGTAAGAGCTTCAACACAATCAGGTTCATTTACACCATCCCCATCGAGATCACCGTGTTCTCCTACTGTTCCATAGCCAAGACCACTGCATCCTATCGTAGCAATAGAGCCGCCGCCGATTTTACGGGTAAGCCACCAGCTCCAACACTCAGGAATCGGTAATCCATAACACCACATATGCTTAGAGTTATCCTTGTCACCCATTGCAGAGAGAATGGTTACATTGAACTGACTATTGTGACATCCCACGACACAAGCTACTGGAAGTTTATCGCCATTAAAAAGCATCGGGAAGTTAAAACTATCTATTCCACCAGCCCAATTATCAAAGTCACGTGGATAATGTGTGGTCCATGAGAAAGGACTTGCATGTCCATCAAAGAACAGATGACCGCAACCGGCAGATATTTCTCTTCTAATGTTTTTTGTTTCGGGCGTCATGGAAGGATCACTACCTTCATTGGATGCAAAGATTTTTACTGGAGTAAACTCATCCATATATTCATCCAATATTTTCTCACTTACCAATTCACCTTCCAGATAATTGGTCCCAGCATCGTCATGGGAATCACCAGCCACGACAACCATTTTATCGTACCAAGAAGAACCAGCAACGCTAGTTTCATAGTCGATGATCTTATCCACCATGATCTTAACTTCAAATGTATTTCTGCACGCTAACCTACCGATATAAACATCTGGATAAAGGTCTATCACGTCTTTATTGAATCCTTTCCATTCTGCAAAAACGCCATTGCCATTTGAATCCCAGTCATCAAACTCCCATTCCTGGGTATCGTTATTCCATTTGTAGATATCTGCATAGTAAAGGTCACTAATGAATCCAGGATCATATTGACCGCCAGTGTCGTACAAGTTGGTATATCTCACTGGGACGTGCCAGCTTTTTGACCCTTGGTTTACATCATCTTTCGGATCACCAAATATATATGACTTCAAACCACCTACAAGCAAAACATACTTGATACCGTCTGTTTCAATAGCATCCTTAATGAAGTACTTGATCTGCTCGGGTTTATCCACACCAGGGTACTCATCATATATCTCCTCGGTTTTTTTGAGTGTGGTATTCACACCATGGTCATTTTTGTGAGAGATCAGTTCCTGTAGACCTCCAGAAAACGTTGATGGTGCAATAATCACCATGTCATATGCACTAGTTGCTGGGAACGGACTTGTCTCAGGTTCTTCATAGGTTATAGTTAACTCAAGTTCTTCAACGTAATAGATAGTGTCAGTCGCTGAGCTATATCTTATGGGATAAGCCCTTATCGTTAAGAATGTTTTATGCTCACTGTTCTCATCAAGTCCCCCTCCAATAGAATAGCTGAACCAATTGTCAGGGAAAAGGCTATCAGAAGTATAGATGGCCTCATTTATCTTATGCTCTGAAATCTCTGTATCCATGCCTTGTAAAACTGGCTGTGGAGCGGGTATAATTTTATCTGACAGAACCATACTTTTAGTTTCTTTGGTCTCATATGTAATGTCAACTATTTTTGTGCCAAATGGAAAACTCATGGTTTTAGTATAGATTGGAAGTATTGGTTCGCCAGCACGATATAAACGTGCATTTGTGCCTTCCATATTCAATTCAATGTATGTTTCTCCTTCTGCAATTCTTTCCATGGCGATTGGCTCAGAAACTAATATAGATTCTGTTTTCAATGATACATTATTCTCGCTTTTCTCTTTTTCAGTTACAGCAACGGCTCCAAGTCCACTTAGGACTAAAACTCCTACTACCAATATTGGTATTATTTTCTTCATATGTTTCCCTCTTTATGCTATTTAATATCAGGTAACCAAATTTAAATGTTTGGTTGAAAATAATATTGCAACATCTATAACAAAACCAATTATCGTAGTGGGGCTGATTTCATTTCTACATCAATAAAACCAGTTGTTTCTTATTTTTTCTGCGATGTAATACTAGTAAAATACTCAACACAAAAAATAAGAAACATTTGGATTTATAAAGCCCCACATTATACTATATCTTGATATATTATGGTCATTGTAGCTTCTTCAATTCTATCTGCAGATTTTTCCAAACTTGGTGAGGAAATAAAAGCAATTGAACATGCAGGAGCGGACTGGATACACATTGATGTTATGGATGGACATTTTGTCCCCAATATTACGATTGGACCTGTATTGGTAAAAAGCATTAGAAAGATTACAAGCTTGTTCTTCGACTGCCATCTTATGATAGAAAAACCTGAAGATTATGTTGAACAGTTTGCAAAAGCAGGTGCTGATCTCATAACAATTCATGCTGAAAGTAGTTTGAATGTAAAGTCTACAATAAAAAAAATAAAAGATGTTGGTTGCAAAGTAGGGATTTCAATAAACCCAGAAACTCCCATTGATCTCATTAAAGACGTTATAGAAGAAGTAGACCTTGTACTTGTAATGTCAGTTCATCCTGGCTTTTCGGGACAGAGTTTTATAAAAGATGTTATTCCTAAGATCAAAAAAGCTAAGGAGTTAATTAATAAAACTAAAAGGAAGGTATACCTGCAAGTAGATGGTGGCATAAATAAAGAAAACGCAGGTATTATAAAAGAAAATGGAGCAGACGTTTTAGTTGCAGCAAGTTTTATTTTTAAAAGCGACAATTATAAAGATGCAATTAAGCAGTTGAAGGAATCTTAATCACAAGCCTGACGCAAGATCTCTTATCACACTTTCTTTGTCTTTTGCCTTCACAATGCCACTTGCAAGGAGGACTCCCTCTGCACCAAGTTCTATTGACTTTGCAACATCCCTTCCATTTTTTACCCCTGCCCCACAGAGAACCTTCACATTTTTATTAATATCTTTTACAGTTTCTACTGAGCCGCTAACAATATCTGGATCGGCTGTTGTAACAGACATATCTCCCCCAATAAGCTCTGGAGGCTCTACTGCTATAAAATTTGGTGAAAACACTGCAGCTGCTTTTGATGTTGAAATATTATTTGTGCATACTATGTGATCTAAATTTAGTTCTTTTGCTTTGGTTACACAAAAATCAATGTCAGCTAGTTTCAATCTATGTTCGCTGTGATTTATCAGAGTTCCTATAGCTCCTGCCTCCTTTATTGACTCAGGCAATGTCCATCCTGTATGACTTCCTGGCGTAATGGGATCAATGTGTTCTGCAAACACTGGAATTTTTACTTTTCCTGCGCACATTGAAATATCTGTAGCTTGTACTGCAATAGCCATACTAACACCAATTTCCTGTGATATTTTATCCATTAATTGGGCAATTTCTAAAGCTTTAAGGCCAGTAGCTTCAGCATAAGTTTTTACATTTAGGACAATGGTTGGTATTTTTAACATGCAATTCTCCTCAAATCTATGTAGACAGTAATAAACGAACCCAATAAATATCTTTCATTGTCTCTCAAATTTAATATTGAATAAAAAATAAAAGGAGTGGAA
The DNA here is from genome assembly GCA_030601705.1 of Thermoplasmatota archaeon. Lineage (GTDB taxonomy): Archaea > Thermoplasmatota > E2 > DHVEG-1 > DHVEG-1 > JAGLML01. Next base: position 11,448 of record JAUWBM010000066.1, on the reverse strand, counting down.
GGAAATTTTCAAATGGATATTTTAAAAATTTTTACGTATTAACTTTGAAGATGTGTATAAAAGAGAGTTAAAATTAGGTTTATATGCTTAGATCGCCTATAAACGACCCAAATATATAGTAATTACCGAGATATCCGTTGAAATTTTTTGGTATTTGAAAGCGATGAAGTTTAACTATTCCATGGGTTATTCCATCAGGTTTGATTGTTCGGAAGGCTAACCGTATTGCAAGAAAATTAATTGTTTTTCCATCTTGAGATATCCTTGGAAATAATACTATTCCCCGTATTGTTGTTTTAGCAATTATATCTGTTGTTTTGCACTTGGGTTCAATCTCGCAATTCAACCCTGCTGCTATTGGTATGGTTGCCAACATCATCATGCAGACCAATACGCCTACTACTTTTGACTTCATATCAATCATACCTCAGTTATTTTGTTATAGTTAATTTGTATTATATATATATGTTTCGTAAAAAATACATCGTGTTAAATAAAAAACACTTATCGATATATTACTCACCCCGAGACTACGTTTTTTATTGCTATTAACCAATCACTAAGAATAAATACCTATTGTCTTTTCAGTGTCTCTTGCCATGAAGATCCGAACCGAATGTGTTCCCTGTCTGTTAAAAAGAATCATATTTGAAGCAAAGCAAAGTACCGATGATAAAACACTACAAACTAAAGCAATAAGAAATGCCTGTAAGATGCTTTCTGAGATCTATGATCCAAACGAATGCAGTGCAGTAATCGCCACCAAGATTCACAAAATGGTTTATGACACTTTAGGTGATGAAGATCCCTATGCTGAGTTAAAAATCAATAGCAACCTAATTGCAAAATCCTTGCTTCCAAAGATAGAAGAACTCATTAAAAAATCTGATGATCCATTAAAAACTAGTATGATCTGTTCTATTATTGGAAACTTGATGGATTTTGGCATTGATGGAGCAAGTACTGATCCTAAAATGTTAAAAGATGTCTTTGAAGAGACATATTCCGAAGGATTAGGATATGATGACTATCCAAAATTAAAGAAGCATTTGAAAGTGGCAAAACATGTTATTCTTTTTACTGACAACTGTGGAGAAATTGTTTTTGATAAAGTTCTTTGTCGTGAACTAAAGAAATTCAACCCAAGTATCTTTATTACTCTCGTTGTTAGAGGAAAGCCAATAATAAGTGATGCAACACTTGAGGATGTCCAGGAATTGAATTTTAAAGAGGTAGTCGATGAGATTTTGACAACAGGTTGTTTTGCTATAGGCGTAGATTTTAACTTGTTGCCTCCCAAATTAGAGGGAGCCCTAAAACGTGCTGATTTAATTATTTGCAAGGGAATGGCAAATTATGAAGCTTTTTCTGAAACAGAGTATAAACCCATTGCTTATTTGCTAAGAACGAAGTGTAGTGCTATTGCAAATTCTATTAATATTTCACTCGATATTAATGCAATAAAGGTTATAGATGCTTAATGTTTCAACTAAAATTCACGTTTCTTCATACAATACGTTATCTTTATATACTGTTAGCAGACAAAGAGTAGCGCGGTTTAATTCATAGAGTCTTTCTTTAATCAACCTTTTATTTTTCTAATATCCTTTTAATCCTGTTCCTGTTAATGTCTTTGTAGCCACTACTCCACTTATTGATCTAATCTTGTTAATAATAATGCTTCCAAGTTTTTCATAATATTTTGCTTCTATTTTAGCTATAAGATCGTATTTGCCTAACAGAGGTTGGAGTTCAATAATCTCTGGTTCTTTAGAAAGTTCGTTATACACGTAATTTTCACGTACAGGTGCAACAGTTATCAGTACGAAACCTATGGCCATATATACTACCCCTAATTACCTTATCCATAACATCTTTTTAATTACTCGAAAACGAATGAGTAAAAGAGTTTTGTGATTCTCATAATTATTTTTTCCTTCATATTATATATCGGCTGTATGTAATTATTATAACAAACTCCTCATATAAAAACTTTTACAACCCCACTTTTACCCCGTTATATAGGGAGTTAAAATTGAAAAATAATGGTTTAAGTAAATACTATAAACTGAAGGGAGGAGGGATACTGGGAGGAAAAATTAATAAAAATACTTAGAAGTAAAAAACCCTCTTCCACTCCATTATATAAACATATGTTTAAGGATATATTTAAATATTGCCGTATTATCTATCGACATTTGACGTATATACGTGGGTTCTAACACGCTCTAAGCGTTTTGAATAATAAATAGTAGTTTGTACGTACATTCTTCATTTTTTTATCACAGATTCTTCTGGGCTAAAAACAAAATTGGCAGTAATTATTTTAAGGAATTAAAAAAAAAAGAGATTTGGTATGTCACTGGAGACGTAGCGGTGATAGTCGTTCTAACGATGGGTTTTTGTTAAAAATAAAAAGATGTGAACCGATTTATACTTCGAGGGGTTCACATAGAAGAGATTTTATTGATCAGGAACCGTTATTCTTGCTACGGCCCAACCACTTTTATGCGGTGTCATCCAGCGTAGTTTAAGCAGGTGGTTTTCCTTGTCGATTTTATACAAACCGGTGATATGGCATTTACTACCATTTGGTGTTGTTAATCTGCCGTTAAAGTACCCTCGTTTCATGATGCCTACAATTTTTCCTTTGCTCTCGTTGCCAGTGACATTATAGAGTCCTCTGAAGACGCCGAAACGACCTTTTCGTGTTATTCTCCCTCCAAAATACCCGTCGGATTCGTTATCGCCTGCGTAGCCCCAGATACCTCTAACTTTTACGTATTTCTGCGAGGCATCTGCTGTTGAAGCTCCCACAGGCGTTCTAGGTTGTTGTCTAATTTGCTGTTGAAAATCTTCATTCTCCTGCACTACAATATCCTGACCAAAATCATTGCCAGGATATGTCGCCGCTGAAACTGGAATCATGGCAAGTAATATTCCAGCCGCGGCCAATATTCCATATATTTTTTTCATTTATATCACCTCAATCTAAGCTTGCACTCTAAAAGTTATATTAGTTTACCAGAATTACACCTAAAACATTCCCAAGAGAGGCCCAAATCACTCCATAATCAAATAAAACAAACAACATCACATATTTGTTAATTGTCTGGATAACAAAATTATACAATCTGATTGAAGCCTGTGTCTGTTTAAGCCATTTCTCATAAGTATTTTTTATAAATAAATACTACAAATTTTATATAAAATTAAGTAAAATTTATATATTATATAAATTAACTGTATAAATACATGCAAAAAATCTTGAGAGAAGAACAAGTCAATAAATTATTGAAAGATGCAATATACTGGCATTTGATAGGCGAAGGATATTCGGAATATAGAGCAAAAGTAGAAGCAGATAGAAGGATGGCAAAAAGAAGATTTTTAAAAGTAAATAAAATCTAGTTCCCTCTTTTGTGCTGATTTTTAAACGTAGATATGCTAGAATATGATTAAATATGACAACAACTACTATATAGAGGTGAGGAGATCTGGAAGGAGTTAGGAGAGATGGAAGGAAAAGGAATTAAAATTGGTTCCAGATCCTCACATGATATACTTTGTTAAAGATGATATATAAACCTTTTGTTTAAAATTACCAAATTGTAAAAATAACAAAGTTCACCATACTCTACAGATTTTTACAGAGTTCGAATGCCTTTTCTACGGCCTCCTCTGCAGAGTTTGCAATGTGATATGTAGAATCTTTATCTTGCATTAGATTTCCGCTAATGACCTCATCAACACTTCCTCCAGTACCTTTTATGAGCACCAATGGTTTTTCAAAAATCATTGCAAAAGATATCTCATTCAATGTACCCCATCTGCCGCCAATTGCAATAACTGCGTCACCTGAACTAATAACCAAAAAATTTCTCTTATGGCCAATACCTGTAGGAAGAGCAATATCTACGAATTCATTAGCTTCATCTTTAGATTCCGGTAAAATCCCAATGGTTATACCATTCTCATCTTTAGCACCTTTGCAAGCGGCATTCATCACACCTCCCCGACCCCCACAAACAAGAACGCCTTTTCTTTTAGCGATAAGTCTTCCAACAGTTTCAGCAGTTTCTAACGCATAACTCGTTAAGTTGATATCATCTCCGTCACTTCCACAAACTGAAATAATAGTCTTCATGGAGCTACTTTATTACTTAGATGCTTTTAAACTTTTGTCAACAACGTTATATAGTATAAAGATAATGAGGTATTGGTGATTTACTTGACAAGAAAGGAAATACCAAAATATGAAATAATTGAGAAGTTTCTTAAAAGAATTACCAAGTCAAACAAAACACGTGTGTCATACAGATCACACTTAATGTGTTTCTTTAGAACCATTAAGGTAGATGATCCTGACAATTACCTTAAATCCAAACGAGATTACGTAAAGGACATATGGGATTTAGCGTATGCAATCGAAAATAGGCCAACAAAGACACAGGCAACTATAATATCTTGTGTTAAAAAATTTTTAACTAGAAACGGTGTGGACATAAAAGAAATGGAATGGGAAGATATTAGAACTAGAAGTAATCTTGGTAGAGCTAGGGCCATAACCGAAAAGATAATTCCAACTGCAAATCAGCTAAAACAAATCCTTTCACATGGAAATATTAAATCCCATACGCTTTTTACCTTCTTAGCCGTCACCGGATGCAGAATTGAAGAGACATTATTACTAACCTGGGATAACATTGATATGGAAACCAGACACGTGCATTTACCTGCAGAGATAACTAAGAAAAGAATTTGGGAAAGAGATACATTTTTTACTACTGAATCAAAGGAATATCTTGAAGCATGGAAGAAAGAACGTGATGCTTACATCAAACATGGGTTTAAGAAATCCAGATTTGTAAGAGATCAACTCGCAAAACAAGGATATGATTTTAAAAAGAAAGGTAGAGTTTGGGTGATTTTTAAAGACGGGAAAGAAGTACCGATTGAAGAAATGGTTAAACTGGAAAAACGAATATTTCCTTTTTCAGTCGATAATGCTACAAAGACTTGGAATGGTTTGTTGGAAAAGGCAGGTAAACCATTTAATGTGAAAGACAGGAATCCGAAATTAAAACAACCGAGATATAAAATTCATATTCATACAATCAGAGGATACTGGTTCACATCATTTGCAAATACAGAAGCAAATCAAAACCATATCAATAAAATGGGTGCTCACGAATCAGAGCTAAAAGCAACATATACAGATTTTTCAATTGAAAAACTGAAAGAAACATATGACAAGTATTGCGGATGCGTTGCTATTTTTGAATCACAACCGGATTTAACAGAGGTACGGGAGTCTTTATCGCAGAAAGATGTGCAAATATCCAACATGCAACAGGAAATACACAACCTAAGAAATCAAATAGGTGGACTTAGAAATCTTGATGAGGAAACATCCAAGAAGCTCTTTGAGACATTGTTATCCCAGGCTGTGAAAGACGGTAAAGTTATCCTTAAAAAATAATCCTTTCTTCCTTTAACAAAAAATTTATAAAGTCATTCGTATTTTACTTGTTGTTTAATAAAGGGAGATGGATTCCCTTGGAAATAATTGCGTTAACATTACCAAGGGAACTTTAGCCCTTTTTTGTCTTTTTTGATTGTTTTCATTATATAAATATCGTCTAATTGTAGACAGTTTTTTCTCTTTTTCTTCTATAACGAACTTACCTATAGGTGTAACACTTAGTTTACCTATAAGTAACATTAGTTCGTCTAATAAATATTATTTTGATTGAGAAATCTTTAAAAGGTCGTTAATTGCTACATCCTATAATGTTAACGCAAAAGAGTAATGAGAAAGTGGATGCTAAAATCACAACTGAAGATTGTGAACGTTTTTTGGAACAAAACAACATCAACTCCTACCGAGAAGGGGTGTTTTTTTTGTTAGAGAAGATGGCTGAAGGTGGTGCCTAATGACCCGCTGTCCTGACTGTGGGGGAAGTATGAGAATCGAAAAAACTACCCACCAGAAATATTGGTATTGCCCATTTTGTTCTGAAACAATAGCAATTGAAAATAGAAGAGGAAGGCGATTTTATGGATCAGGAAGCATTATCAACATTTGTCGGCTCGCATGTTAAATTAGTTTTGAAACCTCATTTTATACTGCGAGGAAAAATTAAGCAAGTTTATTCTGATTCTATTTTATTTGAAACAACACAATGCACTTCTATAATATCATTTGACCGAATTTCTGAAGTTTCTACAGATACCTGGAGGCAACGATGAGTGACATCTCTGATTATATCTGGTCTTACTGGAATGAAGGTTTTTCGATTATACCAATAAAACATAAGGATAAAAAACCAAACATTCCAAGCTGGGAACAATATCAAGGAACACAACCAACACGAGAAGAGATACAGAAGTGGTTGGATGATGGGTTATTCCAAAACATCGGAGTTATATGCGGAGCTGTAAGTAATAATCTTGTTGTCATAGACATTGATGATGAAAAGATAATTGATGAGATTGGGCTTAAATTAGATAAAATCCAGGGTAATGGGTCATGGGTCGTAAAGACAGGGCGTGGGTATCACATCTACTGCAGGCATACTGGGGATCCTGGTGGCATCATAAAATATGATGATTTACACATAGAATTCAGGGCGAACGGTGGTTATATTGTAGCACCGCCAAGTATACACCCAAACGGACATGAATATCATTTTTTCAACCATGAAAAACCAGAGCAGTTAATGGATCTGAATGTTACAGATGTAAAAGCTATTTTCAACGATATGGTTGAACAGTTAAAAGAGAAACGGGGTATAAAAACAGGGGGGAAGAAAAACGTTGGTGATCTGAAAAAAGGAGTCTCCGGTGGAGAAAGAAACACATCTGCATTTAGAATTGCCTGTGAATATAGAGACATGGGGTTAAGCATATCTGATGCAACAACAACACTGATGACATGGAATAAAAACAATGAACCACCCCTACACGATAGGGAAATAATAGCTACAATCAAATCAGCGTATGGATATGAAGTAAAACCTGCCAAAGAAGAGAAAGCAAAAAAACAATTCTTACTGGATAAATATGAAGTATTTGAAAAAAATGATAAGGGAAAACCAACAGGAAAAATTATCTGCCCAAGACTTGCTAATCTTATAATGAATGAACATGGTTATCATTTTCTTACGGTAAAGGACAACCAAGATGTTTTTCACTATAACGGTGGTTGTTACCACCTAAATTCAGAAACGATTATACAGAGTTTATCGGAATATTATCTAGGGGATGTTTCTAACGTACATATCAAAAATGAAGTATATGGACATATAAGAGATTACAAATATGTTGATAGGGAGATATTTGAATCTGCTGTAAACCTAATAAACTTAGACAACGGAGTATATAATATTGAAACTGGGAAAATACTGGCGCATGATCCAAACTACCACTTTTTGAATAAAATACCAGTTATCTATAACCCTGATGCAGATTGCCCAAAGATAAAAAAATTCCTACAAGAAGTAGTATATAAAGAAGATATACCAGTGATACAGGAGTTCTTTGGTTACTGCCTATACAGACGTTATCATATCCATAAAGCGTGTATGTTCCTAGGTGGTGGCAGAAACGGTAAAAGCACTACAATAGAGCTACTAACAGCATTACTAGGTAAAGACAACATATCAAACAAGGAACTGCAAAGTTTAATCTATAACAGATTTGCATTGATGGCATTATATGGTAAACTTGCAAATGCATCACCAGACATATCAAACAAGGCATTAGAAAGAACAGGGATCTTCAAAGCATTGACTGGTGGAGATCGTGTAGATGCTGAAAAAAAATTCAAAGATAGCTTTGGATTTATCAACACAGCAAAACTCCTGTTCAGTGCCAATACTCTCCCTGCATCTGAAGATGAAACATATGCTTTTTTTTCACGATGGTTGCTAATTAGTTTCCCTCATACATTTGAAGGGAAAAAATGCAACCCCAATATACTACAAGAGATAACTACACCAGGAGAAATAAGTGGACTGTTCAACTGGAGTATAGAAGGATTGCAGAGATTACTGAAAAATGGTGAATTTAGCTACAGTAAAACTGTTGATGAGGTAATGGAGCAATATAAGGTTTTGAGTGATCCCATATATGCGTATTGCCAAGAATACTTAAAATGTGAAATAGGAAGTGGTATTCTAAAATCAACACTTAGAGGGCATTATCTTAAATGGTGCAAAGAAAACAAACTACCTGTTATCCCTGACAACATTTTAACGAGACGATTAAAGGATAATCTACCCGATATGAGAAGTGGTAGAATAGGAGGAACAGGGAAACAAAAACCAGGTTATATGGACATAAATTGGCAAGAGGGGAAAAATCCAACCCCTACTATGGATATAACGGGAGTAGAAGCATGATAATAGTAGGGGTTACATGGGTTTTTCTGTATTTTAGTCGTGTGAGAAGATTATTGTTCTATAGTAATAAAATAGACAAAAACCCTATCTACCCATACTATGAACGCTGTTTTTCTTCTGTTAAAACCATAGTAGGGGTTCACGGTTTGGAGGTTGATTAAATGAAACATACGTTGGTGCAACCATCTCAAGTAAAACTTCTTGATTTCCACTGTGAAAATTGTGATTTTACCTGGTTCTCTTCAGAGATTTGCAGATGCCCCGAATGTTCTTCAGGAGATATAATTGTCGGAGTGGTAAAATGAGATTGAATTTTTCATGGCGCACCTCCACAAAGATGGAAGGGTCGGTGGAGTCCCTTCCATTTTACAGGAGTTGATATGAATGGATGATAATTCTAGTTATGCGAAATCACGACGGAAACAGACAAAACGAGCTCTAAAATTAGCAAGGCAAGATATGAGAAGGAATCTGCGAGTCAATCGTAAAAGGGAGGAGAAGGCGGTGAAGAAACATGGCTAAAAAACGGTACTGTTTTAGATGTGGTCACAACTGGAGAGCGCACCGTCACCCCAAAGTATGTCCTAAATGTCAAAGTGAATTTTGGAATGAAAAAGAATATTTCCTAGGTAATCTCAAAAGGGAGTTGACATCATAATGAACGCAGGTGCATTTGTTGTGATGGCAATCGTGTTACTATCTGTATTTGCAGTGGGGTTTGCAGTCTACATTTCATCGTATGAAGACGAAATAATCAAAATTCCCATAGAATACCCATATCGTGATTGCGAACCAGTCGATTTCAACATTACTTACATCGGCAGTCTCCCTCAAGACGACGTCAGTAATATTGTGAAAAAACAAGGCAGTTTCAACATGTATGGAGTGAATGAATCATTTTTCAATGTGTTCTCATATGTGTTGCATTACAACGAGAGAAACAACTGGATATTATACGATTCATGGCACAACACAGATATTTACTTCTGTTGCTGGACTAAACTTGGTCGTGTGCGTGTCGCTTTCATAATTAACAATGTTTACTGTTACGATACCGTGATAGTTACTGGCGAAAACAATCGTTATGAACTTTTACATTGGTGCAAAGATGAGTAACACAATCTGTAACTTCAAAAACAAATTGGTTAAAATTCATGCTCGTTTGAATGATAAAACACGAGTTCCCGTTGGCAGACGATATTTACTAAATCACGGCTGGTCTAAAGGTAAAATTGATATGTTTGCATTCATCTGGGGTAATTTAACCCTTGCAGTTGGCGTTATTCTTGTTATTATATTGATTTATGAGTGATTAAAATGCAGGCATATAAAAAAAAGATGAAGGTAATAGTTGGTTCAAATGAAAGTATTGATTATTTACAACGGAATGATCTGGTTAGAATTGATTTTGGAGAATGCACAATTCAAACTAATGAATTATCAGAGAAGCTCCAGAGATTATCAGAGTTGGAAGTAGAGTTACCACAGTTGATAGAGCAACAATTAGAGCAAAAAATAACACCATTGCTTGAAGAGAACAGAGAACTTAAGTCACAACTTGAAGAGAAGATCCAGCCAGTAGAAGAGTATGAAGTTCAGATAAAAGAATTGCAATCTCAGATTGAACAGTTGAAAGGTAAAAGAGAAGTAACGTCTAAATCAAACACAGAACTTCAGGATAAGATACGATTTCTTGAGGAGAACATTCAAAGTTTACAGAGTGAAAAGAAAGAATTAGAAACTTCTCTCAATCATAAAGAAAAATCCAAGAAAATCGAAAAGAAATGGAGATTCATCTGTGATCGGTATCTAACCTACCAAAGATTAAGAAACCTTGCAAAAGTTGTCAGTATTTTCACTGAATACCCCGATAAGGAATGGAGACAACGGGAGGTTGCAACTCATGAAGAATTGTTGAAAATTATGTCTTCACCTACCATCATACGTCATCTCTATGATGCACGTGACAGGAGCATAATCCACTGTCCACGGTTCCCTGGTACGTATCGGTTAAACCTTCCAGACTTTGGAATGATGGGAGCTGATATGGATGTTCTCGTCCGGTATATCGTGGGCGATGAGATCTATGATATTGCATTGATGCAAGCTCTAAAAAAAAGAGAATTTAAACATCATTGAGATAATACTAGTTTGTTATGTATTCGTGTTACGATATCATATATTCGTGTTACTACATTACTATTTGTTTTTTCCTGTTTTAATAACACAATTACACAATGGTTAAACCCATTTTTTAAATAAATTTAAATTATTACCCATTCGATTTATAGATTTGTCATATGAATGTATAACCTTCCATTCTGAGTTTTTTATCTGTTGGATGGTTGATTTTTCATAGATTTCGAAAATTGAAAATCAGTTAGTGTGAGTAGTCTAATCATAAACGATTCAATTTTTAAATTTGATAAAGACCTAGAGGTTTGTCCAACTTATTCATACTTATTGTATCGTTTTGTATAGATTGATATATGCTTTCAATGTCTTTAAACACTTTTCTCCTCCTGATAATAATCGTTTTCATTACAAGAACAGAATTTTTTTTGTGTTGTGGAAGAGAGTATCATATTTAAATTGACATCATTTTTTTAATTGAATAGATAACTATAGGTTTGGAATTGATTTTACATATAACAATATTAGGGATTTCTTGTTACCTGTTTTCTACTAATACTTTGCAATATAATTACACATTTTTAACATTCACGTAAGAAGGGGGGGAAATAATGTATGTATGTCAAAAAATAACTATCAAACTTTGATACATTTTTACCAAGAGCCAATTGTTTAATGTTGTTTGTTATGTTTGTTGAGATGTTTTTTAATATTTTTAAATCAAGAAATTGTTAGTTTTTAAAAAAGTTTTAAATTCAAAACCAAATTGGAGAGAATCAATTAATCAATTAGCTTGAATTTTTTTCATTAGACTTCTTCGTTAGTTGCTTATTGTTTCACCAACCAAACTAATATAAACATTAAAGGTTATACCATTAATTATACCAATGGTTATATTATGAGAGTTATG
>JAUWBM010000054.1 GCA_030601705.1 Thermoplasmatota archaeon | reverse complement strand
CGAGGTAATTGTTAGTGCTGCATTGATAGCTGGCTTTGGAGCTATTATAGGTGCTGTGTCTGGGTCTGTGGTTGCTAGTAAGGTTGATGAAAATAAACTTGGGAGATTGATTGGTGTTATCTTTATTGTATTGGGAATAGCCCTATTCCTCAATATGCTCCTCTAAAACGGTACTACCAAAAGTGCATATATCCAGTTGTTTTCAGATATTATAATATAGTTTATGAAAAAAGGTAAGTTTTACCTGTTTAAACAGGTATCACTTCGAACCTCCATTCAATATAATCTCCATTAGAAACAGTGTATTTGTCAGCACCAATCATTGGAATATCCTCATTTACGTAATACTGCCAGTATTTTCCATCCTCACCGTTTACATCACCATTAATTGAATCGATTAATACGGAGTCGAATTGTTCATAATACGTGTATTCAAATGAAACTCTATTTCTGTTGGAAGATACTTCTAAAATGGAGAACACAGTATCGCCACTATATGCAATGAGATTGTCCTCAAGTGTCCATCCATCCCCTAACACCATCATTTTTACGCTCGTTTCATCTGATTTTTCAAGCCAAACTTCACTTTTTTCTGGGACTTGTATAGCAGTACCTGTAAATGACAAAGCAATCAAACAAAGTGCTAAAGCAGCAACTGGGATCTTATGGATATTTTTAATCTTAATTGGTAATTCAATGCTAGTTTTTTTGGAAACATATGCAAGAATTGGAAGAGCAACTAAGACAAATGTTACTACGCCAGAGATCATGTGATATACCATGAATGGAATTCCTGCAGTGAAAACAGCGGCTAAAGAGTTTACGTTATGTGGATATATTAGATACCACCATCCAATATTGGTCCATACATCATATATTAATACAAACCCCATTCCAAGTCCTGCAGCAATTCCCACATTTTTTAATCTAAATTTCCCAAGACCTTTTTTGAATCTATCTCTGTTAAAAACATTTATTAGAGCAATCAATGTAAAACCAGAATATGTAAACAGCACTATTCTATTCATTTGACTTCCTATGAAAACAGGGTTTCCAATTAGTAAATCGCTGAAAAGCATACTTAGCAGTGGTACAAAAATGACTATTGTTGGTTTCAAAAACATGACTGCTAAAAATGTTATTACCATTATTACTTCAAAGTTTGGAAAAGGTTGCGCCCCTAATCCAACTAGTATATATCTACCGAGTGTTCCGATTATTATTAGCCCTACCATCAATATAATTTGACTTAGATCCGGCAATTTTTCTATTTTCATAAATGGCCTCCCTTTTTTTGTTGAAATAAATGTTGGTGTATAAATGTTTTGTTTTTTTATCAAATAGTTGATCCTTGAAGAAATTCGCATTTTGATTGTATTTTCTCTCTAATTTTTGCATTGCATTCAATATTTATAGTAATTGAATGGTTGTAATTGACATGAGAAACTCTTGTCTTTTTATACAATTGAGATACAAAAGCCTGGGACTTTTCATTAAGCGGTAATTTCAGCGTCATTTCAACCAGATGTGGTAACGATTCGTATATGTTTTCAAGAAGTAAATCAATACCCCTCTCTTCTTTAATAGAGATTGGAACACACAATCTATTATTCAATAACCCCTGTTGATTAAGGTAATGTACGAGAGTATCAATCTCTTCTCCTTCGATTAAATCGATTTTGTTCAAAGCAATAACAACAGAGGCTGTTACACCAAGCTCTGTTAACTCGTTAAGAGAAACATGGAGTTTCTTTTCAACGATTTCTTTTTTATCACTACCATCAAGAACAAGGACAACAACATCTGCTAACTCAATTTCCTCAAGTGTTGAATGAAAAGCATCTATTATCCACGACGGAAGGTTCTCAATAAATCCAACGGTATCTGTAAGTAGAATGGGAACTTTTTTGCCCTTTTCTCCATTTCTGATTCTCCGTGTTGTCGTAGATAACGTTGAAAACAACCTTTCTTCTACCGTTACTTTTTCCCCCGAAAGAAGGTTTAAAAGACTGCTTTTTCCAGCGTTTGTATATCCTGCCAATGAAATCAAATAAAAACCGCTTTTATGCCTGGTGCGTCTATGAAGTTCTCTATCGCTCCTGATTTTTTCTAGATTTCCTCTGATTTTCTTCACCTGTTTTTTAATCATTTCATAGTAATCATCTACCTGATACTCACCACCAGCCATTAGACCAGGGTGTTCACCAGCTCTTGCACGATGAATAAGTTCGCGAACATATGGCCTTTCATACTGAAGTTGAGCAAGCTTAACCTGTAATCTGGCCTCTTTTCTCTCAGCGCGTTCTTCAAATATGGCAAGGATTAGCCGTATTCTATCATAGACATCTACCTGTAGGCCTTTTTCAAGGGAAAACCACTGAGACGGCTTTAGCTCTCCATCAACAATAATCAGGTTGATGTCTTCTAATGAACTATCAACGTACTCTCTTATGTCGTCTACCTTACCAGAACCAATATAAAAGTTAACGTCAGGAATTTTTCTATGCTGAATAAACTCTTTTACTACATTATAACCCAAGGAGCCAGCTAACTCACTTATTTCTGAAATATCATCCTTTAGTGACACAATAATTGCGTTTTTCTTATGATTATCCATTTTTTCTTAAACCACTTTATCGTACTAAAACCATTATCATTATTCCATTTATTCATTTTTTAGATTGTTTCTGGATTTAAAAAAATCTCAAATATTCTGAAATCTCAATAGTATCTACCTTTCTAGAAACAGAATCGATCTGAATCTCACCAGTGTTTCTTACATGATGTCGCCAATAATTAACTGTGGGCACACCGATATAATGAAAATTTATCGATTCCATTTTTACATCTAAATGCAATAGATCATTATCAACGTTCAAACACCACATTGTTGGTATTATTTTACCATGATCCCTGATGTGCTTTTCAATCGTGAAACTTATGTCCCTAGGGTTTATTGATATGTACTCCTGACTCCTGTTCAAAACGACAATAAGTTCTTCATTAGTACGTTTTTTCATCACACGCGCCCATGTGATGTTCATTGAGTCTATCGGTATTTTCCCAAATTGATAACCCTTGTTTATCAATGGTGCATAGATAGGATAGATATTATGATCATGATATCCCTCACCTGAGACATTGATGATATTTCCATCGACAAAAATTTTCCCGCCTACATCAAATCGAGGAATAACCAGCCAGTCACCCAAAAAGGTTTTTCCCTTCCACCCCTTTGTTGTCTTAATGAACTCTAAATCGACGCCTTGGTTGTCGTCTCCCATGGAAATCTGACATATCCATCTCTTTGTTTCCTTGTTGATATATCCCTTTATTATCTGTTGGTCGTTTATCTTTATAAGTGGTTCTTTTTCTGATCCATAGAAACGTTTGTAAGGAGTTCTGCTCCCTTGCCGTTTCACTAATTTTGTGTCTTTATAAATACACACTCCTGTTAAAACGATGCTGAGAGTACTCATGTGAAAAACATTCACGAGTAATACTATACTATAGTTATTATCAAACACGGCATCATAATACCATGTTTCTACATGACCAAAACTCCCTTTCTTATGCAGTGCATCATCCTGTAAAACTATATCTTGTGGCGTAAATATTCTTGAGCCGATTGTAATCACCATACCTCTGCAAGCGATCCATATTCGTCATATTGCTTTATTCTTTTTCCTTATTTTATCCTGTTAAAGCCCTTTCGAAACCAATTTAGCGTACTATAGAACCGCTGGATAGCCGTTATGTTGCCAACTACTGCAAAATAGATTAAAACCCAATCTAAGATTGTTGTTTCCCATGGCAGCTGTAAGGAATAGCGAAGCCCGATATGCTGAATTATTGGAAATATCATTAACAACACTAGTCTATCTGCGCGTCCTAATAGGCCTGAATATTCTCTTTTATAGCCTATTGCCTGGGATTGGGTTCCCATATAACTGGTAAGTAACATTCCGATAATCGCAAGGAGTCCGATGCTTGGTCTGCTGCACCATGAACTGAGTGCAAGACCTCCCACCATGAAAACATCTGCATACCTATCCAATGCATGATCAAGAAAATCCCCTCTCAGTGATGTCTTATTCGTCAATTTGGCAACCTTTCCATCTATTGCATCAAAAAGCCCATTTAAAAAAACAAAAAGTGCTGCAAAAAAAAGATAGTAGTTTAGCAACTCAAATTCTGGAGAGGAAAAATAAAAAAATAAGCCAGAAAAAAATGCAAAGACAAGAGCAATCCATGTTAAAACATTTGGATTTATTTTTGAAAAACGTTTTGCAACAATCAATAACAAAGGATCTACTGCATCTCTTTTTCTGTCGAGTACCATCTTATTCTCCCATAGTTAGAAGTCGTTTAGTACCTCTTCAGACCAATCAATCTTTCCTATCTTATACTTTTTTGTCGGCTCAAAGTTGCTTTTGACAACCTCAATAATTGAGGATAACACAGATTTGATGTTTTTGTTGGTGGCATCTATTTCAAAAATATTTTCTTCAGGATGAAGTTCAACAGTTTCACATAGAATAACGTCTATTGTTTCTGCTTCTACATTTTCCTTGATTTTTTCTTTATTCCATCCTTTTTTTTCTAGACGGCTTTTTAACTTGTTAGGATGACATCTAAGAAGTATTACTTTATCTGCTGTTCTTAAAAGATGGGAGGCATGTCCATCAATAAAAACAATGTCTTTAGTTTTGTAGTGATCATTTATGTAATCGTTCAATCCATCGATGTCGATTATCTTTGAGTGCCTCTCTGTGTCAATGCCGGTTACAAACCCCCGATTTATAGCAAGCTCATTTAAATTAACAATATTGTATCCTTCTTTTTGTAAAAGAGCAGAGACAGTGCTTTTTCCTGTTCCCGGAGTACCAGAAAGAGCGACAAGCATTCTATATCAACTTATGATAGTCATATCCCCGAAATCCCTCCTTAAAACAGTAGTGGAGTTCTTGGAAATCTTTTCTGAATTCTTTGATATCTGCTTTTATTTTCTTTGTATCTTCGTTTTTGAGTAGTGCTCTTTCGTAGAAATGGGCGATTTCATCCATCTCGTTTTCTTTCATGCCGATTCTTGTAAGCTCAGGTGTTCCCAATCTCAGACCTGATGGATTTAACGGGTCTTTATCACCAGGAATTGTGTTCATGTTGGTCACAATGCCTGCATCCTCAAGTTTCTTTGATGCTTCCTTTCCTTTTCCTGGTCCAATCTCGAGTAAAATCTGATGAGATTTGGTAAAGCCTAGTTTTTCGCCAAATACCCTGAAACCTCTCTCATAAAACGATTGTGCTAAGTTTTGTGCATTTTTTATTATCTGTTTGGCATACGCCTCACCAAATTTTAGATGCTCAGCATATGCTATTGCCTTTGCTGCAACATGATGAAGGTGATACGAAGAAGTAACTCCTGGAAACACTCCAAAGCTTAGTTTTCTGAGAAATGATTTATCTTCGTCTGTATCACCTTTGTGATCTGATACAATCATTCCACCTTGTGGTCCTGGCAGAGTTTTATGGGTACTGCCGCTCATCACATCTGCACCCTCTCGTAACGGATCCTGGAATTGTTTTCCTCCGATAAGTCCAAGAACGTGTGCTGCATCATAGATAAGATACGCGCCCACATCATGCGCTGCTTCTGCGATTTCCTTTATTGGACTCGGAAATAAAAATACGGACCGGCCATTTAATGCAAGCTTTGGTTTTACTTTTTTAATAAGTTTTACGGCACCATCAACATCGATGTTCATTTCTTCATCATTAAATGGGTACGAAATGAGTTCGATGCCTCTAACTCCTGCTGCACCCCATTTTCCAAAAGAGATGTGGGCACCATTGGCAAGGTCTAAAACTGTTGCAGGCTCTCCTGGTTTCATGAGAGCCTTTAAAATCGCTATATTTGCAGTTGTTCCCGCGGTCGGTCTCACGTCGGCATAGTTACAGTTGAAAAGTTTTTTTGCAAGCTCCATTGCCTTTTCCTCTACTAAATCAAAAAACTTACATCCTTCATAGTACCTATGACCTGGAGTACCTTCAGCATATCTTCCATGAAAATCTGTGATTAGCATTTCTCTGCAAAGAGGAGACAAAACATTTTCACTAGCAATCATAGGAAGAGAGTTAGCAAAAAATTCATTGTTTCTCTTTGCTTGTTTTCTAATATATTCAACCTCGTCATACCAACTCATAAGAATCACAAGAGGCTGAATAGGCGATTCTCATAAAAAGGTAATGGAAAATGTGGATTAATTATTGGGCTTAAAACAAAATAGGTGAAAAAAATTGAAGATATAATTTTGTATATACAAGAATATACATACATGAATACATTATATTGCCATCAATGAAAAATAAAAAAAGATATCATAAAAAAGTATATAAATTACAGTTTTTATGCCGCCGTACGAAAGTATAACTACATTTAAAAGGAAAACAACAGTTGAGGTATATTGATGGTTAAAATAAATATTAACATAGAAGGAGAAGATATTTCAGAAATTGTTGACGAACTCTTAAATGTTGGAATTGGGCTCATAAAATCCAACAGAAAAGAAGTGAGAGAAGCATTGAAGATATTGGCAGATGAAGCATTAGATGTCATGATGGAACATAGTACACTAGAGAGGGGCGCACAACTCTATAAGAAAATCAACAGTGAAATAAATTGGACATATAAGAGAAACAAGAAATAATATCAACCTCTTAACTCATACAAACTAGATTTCTAACAATGTTCTGGGGCTAGTTGTCAAAAGCTCTATACCATCTTTTTTTACTAAAATATCGTCTTCTATTCTGACCCCACCAAACCCAGGAATGTAAACACCTGGTTCAACAGTAAATACCATGTTTTCTTGTAATTCAACATGACTATCATGACCAAATCCTGCCCCATCATGAACGGCGAGTCCAAGAGCATGACCCGTAGAATGAATAAAACGCCCTTTGAATTTAGTTTTATCGATATATGAACTAACTATAGTATGCACGTCACTTGTTTTTATACCTGGTTTTATTGAATCAAACCCTTTTTGTTGTGCTGCGAGTACTGTTTCATGCATCTCCTTTTGTTTTTTGTCTGCTTTACCAAATACCATTGTTCGTGTAATATCTGAATTATACTTTTTAAGAGATGCTCCAAAGTCAAACAAGGCAAAATCGCCCTTTTTTAATCTGGTATCACCATGACTGTAATGTGGTTCCGCAGTATTTTTATTAAAAGAGGAAATGGTTTCAAAAGCAGGTTTATCTGCGCCTAGCTTTTGCATGAGGTAATCTATCTCTGCGGCTATTTCAAATTCGCATATTCCGTCATACAACATATCTGGTATTTTTTCCATAACTTTGTCTGATATATTACATGCTTTTTTGATACGCTCTATTTCCATTTCATCCTTTACTAGTCTTGTTTTGAGAAGTTCTTCTGAAATATTGGTAAATTTAGATTTTGAAAACATTTCTTTTAGTTTACAAAAATCTCTATGCGAAATACTAGCACAACTCACACCGACATTCTTGAGAGATGAAAACGATGTTTTGATGATATTTTCCATGCCTTCTTTATTTTTATACACATGAATACTTGCTTTTGCTTTACTTGCACTTTCTGCTTCAAGTTCAGAAACTAAAAGATCAAGCGTGCCATCAGGATGTACAATGACGAGAGATTCTTCAAAAATCCCCTTTTCCAGACCTGTTACATAAAAGAAATTGTCATCGATAAATGGGCAAGTGGCATTTTTTATAACAATCGCATCTAAATTTTTTTCAATTTTTTTAAAAATATTTTCCGCTCTTTTTTCCACTGATATCTCACCAAATACCTACATCGAGCACTATCTATAAATAATAAAAAAGAAGTAATTTTGAGATTAATTAAGGCGAGTCTACTTTTTTCCGATGATAGTAGAAACTAGGTTATTCAATTGATTGAGATCTCCCTTGATGCTTTCTACTTCTTTCATCTTTTCTTTTTCAAAGCTCTTTAAAATCCCAGGTAAATTTTGTGTGAGTTTGTAAAGATGTACTGGTCTTCCTTTCCCCTTCTTTTTAATATCTCGCTTTTTTGCCCATCCTCTTCGCCTTAGTTCTTGCATGGCAACGCTTACTTCAGGCTGTCGAAGATCTGCTCCCTGCTCAACATCTGCAGAGCGGCATTCTTCAACCTGGGAGATATACATTAATGTTTTAGCAAGATTCTTTGGCATGCCAAGATCAGCGAAGAGCCGAACAACTTTAGTATCCTTTTCGTCCAACACGAATGACCTTTTTCGTTTCATGATTTCTCCTCATGAAATAAATCAATTCTCGACTATATATATTTTTCTTTATTTTCAAATTGTTGATGGATTTTTTCATGGGGGTTTTTTGCCCAATTTTTATATGTAACTCTATTATTTAAATCTTTTTATTTTTAAGTTGCTTTCGCCTAACATCTTTTTTGCAAGGTTATCAGGATACTCGCCAGAATAAATAATCTCTTTCACACCTGCATTTATAAGCATTTTAACACAAACAACACAGGGAGTATTAGTACAATACAATATAGAATTCGTTATGGAAACACCAAAAACAGCCGCTTGAATAATTGCATTCTGCTCTGCATGTAATCCTCGGCAAAGTTCATGTCTTTCACCGGATGGAATATCCATATTTTCTCTCAAACAGCCTACTTCAGAACAATGTTTAAGGCCTTTTGGAGCGCCATTGTATCCCGTACTTAAAATATGTTTGTCTTTTACAAGTATGGCTCCGACATTCCTCCTTAAACAGGTACTTCTCTTTGATACGACATGAGCCATTTCCATAAAGTATTCATCGTACGACGGTCTATCATTCTCTAATTTTTCCAACATTGTAGCAAAAACAGAATCGATCTAGACCTTAATAAAATATTGATTTTATAGGCAGAAAAATTATTTCTTCAATTTTACTTCAACTTCCTGAAAATCTTTTGATACAAAAGAATTCTTAAAGGCTTTTCGCGCATCGTTTTCAATTACTCGATAGTCTAAATACCTAGGGCTAATATGAGTTAAAAACAACCTTTCTACCTTTGCTTTTTTGGCAATCTCTGCAGCCTGAAAAGCAGTCGTATGTCCATAATCCCTTGCAATATCTTTAAGTTCCGAATCAAAAGTTCCATCATGGATCAAAATATCTGCGCCCTTAGAAAAATCTATTAACTTATCATATGGAATAGTATCTCCAGATATTACTATTTTCCTTCCTTTTCTAGATGGACCCAATACCATCTCGGGAGTGATTTTTTTACCATTGTTCAAAGTTATGGAGCGGCCTCTTTGGAGTCGGCTAAACATTGGCCCCTTGGGTATACCCAGCTCTAATGCTTTGGGTTTGTTGAATTTTCCAGGGCGTTTATCTTCTTCAATACAGTATGCCCGCGCTGGAACGTTATGTCTCACCTCTAGCACATGTATGGTATATCCATTAAAATCTAGAGCGTCCCCATCATTTACCTCATGTGAAATTATTCTATACGAAGGTTTAAAATATCCAAGAGATAAAAGCTGAGTTGCTAGCTTGTCCATGCCCTGTGGACCATAGATATGTAAGGGTTTTTCTCTATCATTTAACTGCATTGTTTGAATAAGACCGGGTAAACCTAAAAAATGATCTCCATGGAAATGAGTAATAAATATCTTGGATATCTGCATATAACTAAGGCTTGATTTCTGAAACTGCCGTTGTGTACCTTCTCCACAGTCAAAAAGGAGTATTTTACTGCCTCTTTTTACTGCAACAGACGATACATTTCTTTTTACTGTGGGCCAGCTTCCGCCGGTTCCAAGAAATATGATGCTTAGTTGTGTCATTTAAAAAGCGGATGTTAACAGTAGGTAAAAGCATTTTGGTTATTATTAGGTCATACCTAAAAAATAATTTACAATAGGATTATTCATCGATAATTTTGATAATAATCTATATATTTATGGATTTACCGAGGAATATATTTCTTAGCAGGAAGAATCTGTGATTACAAATCTATTTTAATATTCCCTAATATCTTCAGCACTACCAAGAATTCCATAACCACATCCATAAGGTCCATGTGGGTCGTAATAGGGTTTACTATTGAGATAACCTCTGAAGTTTACAATTAGAAAATATAACGGAAGTGTCTTTGCTGTAAAAAACTCTCTTTTCTCTAAATTGTAAATAATGAAATGCCGTCCCCAAGCTGGAGGAAGCGCTTCCCAGTTGGTTACAGATATATCTGCATAGACATATCCTCGTAAATTTACTGATACATTATTCACGTATAATCCTGCGACACTCCCGAAACCAATTACCTTATAGCGCCTCTCAATTTGGAGATTTTCATTTTGAATGAGAGGAGGGGAGAGAAGCGAAGAGTTTTGAGATATAGCTTTTAACCCTATCACCGATGAAGACGATACCAGAATAAGTATTGCAATTGCTATGATACTACCTATTAGGATTTTCTTATTCATATTCTATCTCCATTCAATATCTCCAATTGCAATTCCATGTACAGTCTGTCTTCCAGGTGAAACCTGAAAAGTATATCCTATGAATATAGGTGCTTTAACATAATTACAAGAGTGTTCTGTATAACTTCTACGGGGAATTAGAGATGTATATCCAACGATATGAACCCATGTATCATAACCTGCCAAGATTTCTACATTACGAAACACACCAAAACCAATAAAATTTGAACTTAGACATGAGCCATCAATTTTAGATATAATCTCCGTCTCATTGTTATCTAATGGTTCAGTTGTAAGGTTTTCTCTTGAAACATTATCCACATTGTTATCTACATCAACCGCAGATGAAGACGACACCAGAACAAGTATTGCAACTGCTATGATACTGCCGATGAGTATCTTTTTATTCATTATATCTACCACCCCAAAATATGTACTAATCTGTATAGTAATGGAAACCGTTCTAGTAATCGGTAAAATAACGGACTGATTATTTGTTCGCTTTTCGGAATCTCTAATTCAAAATGTCCCCAATCGCCAATTGCACCATGTATGTCTTTGGCTCTCGCTCTAATAGTAACAGTGCCAAAATAAATAACGGTATGTTTCCGTGTTGCTTCTTCACCAGATTCAAAAGGTCCAAACCAATCTTCAAAATCGCCATCGTCCCAATCGATATAGTAGGAAACAGTATCACCATCTGGGTCAATTGCTTTGAACGTCCATTCGTGTGTCCCTGGTCTTACAGTTTTTGGACCTGTTATCTTCGGTGCATCTGGTGGATGATTATCCGTTACTACTATTAACACTGTGCTGAGGGCTTTGTTTTTCCAATCTGGAATATAATACCCTTCTGGACCTACTGCACCGTGTATATCTTCTGCAAACGCACAAATAACATAAGTACCTTTTTCTAAATAAGTATGACCAACTGTCACTTCTTCACCCGAATTATAAAAATCAGTTATAACTGAGTTATCATCATCCCAGTTAATTATATATCTGACATCATCTCCATCTGGGTCTATTGCTCTGAAATAATAATCAAATTCCTCCCCTATTATAACTCCTTTTTCA
This sequence comes from Thermoplasmatota archaeon, assembly GCA_030601705.1. Lineage (GTDB taxonomy): Archaea > Thermoplasmatota > E2 > DHVEG-1 > DHVEG-1 > JAGLML01. Next base: position 5,847 of record JAUWBM010000054.1, on the reverse strand, counting down.
CCAGATATAATTGGTGTACTTGGCGGATGATTATCAATTATTGTGACTTCAAAAGTTCCCGAGTACATAGTACCATCACAACCTTCAACCTGTACTGAAAAATTATAAATACCGCATTCATACCAGGTATGTGATACTAATGCTTCATCACCCGCCATATAAGGTCCAATCCAATCTGGGTTTGTTCCATCATCCCAGTCGATATAAAACCATATTTCACATCCTTCAGGGTCATTTAAAATTAAGATATACTCTAATAGTTCCCCTACATTTCCATGTGTAGGACCATCAATAATAAGTTCAGTTGGTAGTTCATTTTCAATAACCGTAGTGCCAGTTGATGGTATAACACTCATACCAAGGAAAAGAACTATCACTCCAAACACGAGTAGTTTCTTCATTTCACACTCCTATGTCATATGGTTCTGATGCAGGATGCCAATCAACCTGGACCCATAGCAAATTATATTCACCGTATCTCATTCTACCAAAAATTAGTTTCGGAAAGAACCGAGGTCTACCCCAGTAATTGTTCTTCCATTTATTAGTACAATCGCTAAAATATACATTTCGAAAATTCATTATGAAGTTGTTGTGTAAGAATCTATTATTACTCGAATCATGGAGCCATATGCCATCTCTATAATTATTAGTAATTGTATTCCCTGACACAATGTTGTTATGGCAATCCCAATAGAAATTTATTCCAGCAAGTTCACAATAACTCACAATATTATTTTTAATGGTGTTATTCTTACATTTAATTCCGAGATATATCGCATTATGGCTTTGTTTAACTGAATTGTTTATGATTGAATTATTACAAGAATAATGAGAGAGTTCTATTCCTGAATATTCGTTATCTATGAGGATATTATTGGAAATAACGTTGTTATTGGCCCACAATAGATAAATCCCAATTCCATAATTCGAAATGAATATGTTATTAGTAACTATACTATAGTTTGCCCGTAAGTCAACACCTGAATCAGAAATATAATAGATAGTTCTATTTCCACTATTCTGAAGAGTAAAACTACTAACAGTTACATAATCGGCTGTAATGTTTACAACATCATCAACTTTATTTCCATCAATAATGGTGGAATTCTTGTCTTTTCCTATCAAATTTATAGATTTGTTGATGATGACATGTTCATAATATGTCCCATTATACACAAACACCGTATCCCCATCATTAGCATCGTCTATTGCATCTTGAATACTTGTATAGTTACCTGGCCCACTGCCACCTACATATAAGGTATCGCCACGAGCAATTGGCATAGTGGATTTCTTTTCGACTATACTTCCAGTTGATGGGATAACACTCACACTGATAAACAGAATCATTATTGTGACTGCCAACAGTTTCTTCATTTCACACCTCTATGTCATATGGTTCTTTTGCGGGACGCCAATCAAATTTGACCCAGGGGATTATTTGGAAAATAGGAAATCCGTAGTAAGGATCAAATCCACCAAAGATCCATCGCGAACCCCAGATAACTTTCGGTCCAAAACCAAGATACGGCTTCCAATAGTTACTAAAAAATACAGTCCCCAATATCATCTCAAATGCAGCGTTTCTCTCGTTTTGCATAATATTATTCGATTTAACTAGATTGAATGCACTTAAGAATATCTCTAGGCCAATCAGCGAATTGTTTCTAATAACATTATTTGAAATGAGATTGAAGACTCCGCCAATGATAACAATCCCTTCGGAATTATTCTCAACAACGTTGTACCTGACTATGTTTCCAACCCCGTTTAAGTAGATTCCACCATATGAGTTAAACCGAACACTATTCCCTATGATTTTATTTCGTGTGAAGGCAAAGTATGTTTCTACACAAATCCCATAACTGTTAAAGTCGATGTAGTTGTAGGAGATAGTATTCATATTACAACTTTCAAGAAACATAACTCCTATTATATTGAATCGAAGTGTAGTGTTCGTCAGGAGGCAATTATCTGTGTTGATGAGTTCAACTCCTACTGTAGCATGTGAAAGATCAAGATTTTGCATCGTTATTCGATTACATCCTACAAGGATAATTTGACCAGCCGACTCATCCTCAATAATAATATCACTTTCGTTTTCTAAGTAGAGTAACGCCTTGCCATTGACACTGTTTCCAACGATAGAATTTGGATACGCATAATCAACGAGATACAGTCCATTATTCAAAAATATATTATTGGAAATCATATTGGTTCTTGCATTATTGAGCTCAATACCAAACTCGTTGTCTGTTAAATGATTTCCTGAAAGAGAACTGGTATCAACATGATAGAGTTCGATACCAGAAATTCCATCTCGAATCTCATTATTTGTTATGGAGCAGTTGGAACAATACGCTAAGTGAACCCCCCAATGACAACCAATAATTATGGTATCCGTCAGCGTAAAATTTTCTGCAAAGGAAATATCAACACCATATGATTCATCAGTAGAGCTACAATGATTAAGAAGTGTGAAACCTTGAATTAAAACATTATCGCAATCAAAAGAATCTATTGTCGTTTGGCTAGAAGAATTAATGATTGTAGTAGTCTTATTTTCACCAATTAATTGGATTGACTTACGGACACGAAGATTTTCCATATAGGGGGATGATTCATCATAAACAAAAACAGTATCTCCATCACTCGCATCATCAATAGCATCCTGAATCTTTGTGTAATTATTTGGACCTGAACCACCCACATATAATGTATTCCCATCAAATGTTGCAATAGTTGTCTGTTTCTCCACATTAAAACCAGTAGAAGAAGATATAGTCATTCCAAGAAACAACAGCATTATTCCAAGGGTGATTATCTTTCTCATTTTCCTTCCCCATATTAATAATGCACTTCTGATATATTTGTTTATCCCTGCGAGGTAGCATTTATATAACACTTCGCTGATAGATATATGTATTGCAGGGAGGAACCTGTTCTGAAGAAGGACCTAACAGTTGGTATCATACTCTTGTTCATCATATCTGCAGTTAGTTCTATGGTGATAGGAAATGAAGTAGATGTTATTTCAGATTTGGAGATTGCTGATGCGGTAGAACTAGAAACAATAATGATATCTGGTCCGATAGACTCACCCTGGCCAATGTATTGCCATGATAACAACAACACTGGTAGAAGTCCGTATAATACGTCTAACAATCCTATGAAGGTGAAATGGACTTATGAAATGTACGGTCATGATTATCATTGTTCACCTGTTATTGATGATGAAGGGATTATTTATGTTGCACGTCATGAATTGTTTTCTCTTTATCCAAATGGAACATTAAAATGGACATATGATTATCCTTGGCGTTCTGAAGGTGCTCCTGCTATTGACCAAAATGGTATTATTTATTTTACAACGAGAGGAGGGGGAACTAGATACCTTTATGCTGTTTACTCCGATAATGGTACATTGAAATGGAAATATCATGCTGGTGGTAAGGATATAACAAGTTCTCCTGCAATCGGGGATGATGGGACAATTTATTTTGGTGATTGGTATGGTTGGATTCATGCAGTGTATCCAAATGGAACTATGAAATGGAAGTACAAAACAGGAAATGTTATAACAGGTTCGGCAGCTATAGGACCAGATGGTATAGTATATATCGGTTCACATGATGACCGAGTGTACGCTTTATATCCAAACAATGGTACAGTGAAATGGTCTTTTAAAACTGGAAGTTGGGTGCATGGTTCTCCATCCATTGGTAGTGATGGTACGATATATATTGGTTCAGATGATGACAACCTGTATGCTTTGCATCCAGACAATGGGACAGAAATATGGTCTTGTAACATTGGTGGTACATGGTCCAGTCCTGTCATTGATGAAAATGGTATCCTTTATGTAGGAGTGTTTGACCAAAAGTTTTATGCAATATATCCAAATGGTACAAAGAAATGGATGTATGAGGCTCCTGGTCGCATTTGGTTGGGGGCTTCAGCTGCGATTTCAGCTGATGGAATTATCTATTTTGGTACAACATGGTTTGATGGTGGAGAGAAGATGTTCATCGCTCTTAATCCTGATGGTTCTGAGAAATGGAGGTATGAAGATGGTGGAGAATTTGAGTCATCTCCTGCTATCGGTAGTGATGGAACTGTTTATGTCGTTTCAACTAAATTTCAAACTACCAAAGATCTTGGTACTCTTTATGCATTTGGAGAATTAGATCCAAATGCACCAGAAGCTCCTATAATATCAGGTGAAACCAGTGGAAAAGCTGGAAAAGAGTATTCATATATGTTCAATTCTACAGACCCAAACGGTGATGATGTCTACTGGTTTCATATTTATTGTCCTTGGTTCCAATTTGATTTTTCGCCGGCCAAAGAACCATATGACATAGAGGTGTGAAATGAAGAAACTACTTGCAGTTGTAGTGATAGTTCTTTTCCTTGGACTTGCTATTGCACCTTCAACTGGAAATATTGTATCTTTTGATGATGATACTACTCCACCAGTTACAACTTGTACACTTGACCCAGGTACACCAGATGGTGATAACGGCTGGTATGCAAGTGATGTTAATGTGACGTTGAATGCTACCGATGATATGTCTGGAGTAAAAGAAATCAACTACAAGATCGGTAGTGGCAGTTGGTACACCATAACAGGAGATAATGGTACATTCGTAGTAGATATAGATGACGATGACCTTCCTATTGAATTTTATGCAGTTGACAATGCTGGAAACGAAGAGACACACCAGATAGTTACAATCGACATGGACCAAACAGAACCTGACATTGAAGAGGTATTATGGGAACCATTCAAGGAAGGTGATGATTGGTACTATTTAATTACCTGCGACGCTACTGATATGACGAGTGGCATGGATAGAGTAGAGATGTTTATTGACGATGAGCATTACGAAACAATTGAAGGTAGTGGACCAATTTACGAGTTTAATATTGAAACAAGCAAATGTGACTATGCTACCTTATGGTTCTATCATTATGATAATGCAGGAAATATGTTTAAAGATGATATTGATGGTGGACCTTGGTATACAGAGGCGTGGTTTATTGGATTCATACGTAATCCACAGATTATTAACCAAAGTCTATCCTATTTTGCTTATATTGTATATGGTGTAGTACCTCATGGTTGTGGCGGACATGGATACCCAGTTGGGATTATACTTCATCACCATACCCTACCGGAGGGCTATACTGGATACGTTGGTAAACACTTCATGAGTGTACATTATGAGTATTGGTGATTATTAATTGTATGAGGAAATATGAATAAGAAAATCCTAATGGGCAGTATCATAGCAATCGTAATACTTATTCTGGTGTCATTTACAGGTGTAGTTGGTTATCAAACCACTAAATCTTCTACTATTGCTAAAACATCGCCACTATTCACTGTTAGAAGTAGCAGGGCGATAGATATAGAAAGCAAGGATTTTACTTGTGATTATGTTGGTAAGGGAGTAGTAACCAATATCAATATTCCATCAAGAGACAATGGAACAATATTAATTCAAAAGGTTTTCGAGTTAATTAGTAAAATGGATGATAGGGAATTTAATGAATTTATTGATTTCTTCAAGAACCAAAAGTTTTGGGAACATTATATCAGAAATGAAGGATTGATAAATAATATTGTCATTGAAAAAAATATTTCAAAAGATGGGATGATTACAATTTTTCCTGGATTTTTATGTAGTCCAACCTATGTTATTAGTTGCGGCTGGGAATACTGCGTGGTCTGAAACCGTTAGGTGAAAGACCCGCAGATGAAAAGCCGCATCTCTTTTTCCCAGTTAAAACATATCTCTTTTTTGTCGCACGCGACAGGCAATATGCCTGCCCTATAAA
>JAUWBM010000025.1 GCA_030601705.1 Thermoplasmatota archaeon | reverse complement strand
TTCATCTTCAGGTATGACAATATCTAAATCAACAGAAAATCGAGGGAATCCATATGAGGTGACAGCATAACCTCCAATGATTACATATCTGCTTTCTTTAGGGATGAGATGTAAAACATTGAAGCATTCTTTTTCTCTATTGGAAAAGTCAGTAATCATGATGCCACCTGCTCATAGGTATCAAATATACGTAATTGATATTTTTTATCTAAATATTCTAATGCTGGTCTGTATAAAAAAATATTTTTTTGACAATACTTTATTATTTCTTTTAATGGTACAACAGCATTGTCATCTTTGGTGTCAACTGAAAAATGTTCTTTTGGATGTAAAACATATGTTAATCCAAATAATGTTTTATGTTCTCCTTCTATTACGTATTCTACATCATGGTGATGAAAAAATTCTTTCCAGTATTTCACGTCTTTTTGTAAAATGTGGATATGGATTGGTTTGAAACCTTTGGTGAAATCGGTCCAATAATAGCCATCCGTCCAAATATTTACTGCTGTGCTGTGTGTAAACGCATATTTTTTATTTGATTTGTGTAAAACATCGCCTTTTTCTAAGTTTTCTTTGACAATTTTTTTTACAAAATCTTCTGGTTTTATTATTTGATATTTTCCACGTTTTACTCGTTTCATAAAGTCTAATTTGATTAAATCGTGAATAATTTTTGTAGGTTGGGGGCTGGGAAACGTCATTCTAAAATCATCTATGGTAAAGGTATTGTTCCCAAAGGTGTTATATAACCAGCCATACATTTTGGTATATCTATTCATAATTACCATTATGGTAATTAACACTATATAATTTTTTCGGTAAAATATCTTAAGATTTGTACATTGATTATAAAATGTGATAGTATTAGTTATTGATCTTGATTTTTAGTATTTGTACCTTAAAACATATAAAATATTAACAGATGTCGTACTGCTAGTAAGGGGCCAGTGGTCTAGTGGTTATGACGTCGCGCTTACAACGCGGAGGTCGCCGGTTCAATTCCGGCTTGGCCCACTTCGACCTTTCAGAGAGTTTCCGTTTTTAGAACGACTGCAATCACTACCAATAATTAACAAACTGTTTATCATGAAAACAACAAGTCGACAAAGCTATTTATTGCTATAATGAAAAAAGAGACTAAAAATTAAAGTATAACTAACTATTTCCCTCCGTTAGATTTACATGAGCATGGGCGCAGAAGGTGTAGAGGTTATACACGAGCTATTTGAAAGGGCAGGAATTGATATTACTCCTTTATTTGAAGAGATTATTGTTTCAGTGTTGATATTTGCTCTATCTATAATCGCTGGCTGGGTTATCTATCGTATTTTTGAACACTATTTTATAAAATGGGCAGAAAAGACAAAAACAAAATTAGATGATGAAATACTTAAGAATATTAAAAAACCAATCTACTTTTTTGTAATACTTATTGGAATATATTATGGTTTGGAATTCCTTACCATCCTTACTCCCTATTCAACAGAATTGACTTTGATCTTTACTCTAGCTGAGATTCTCTTGGTCACGTTCGTTATAACACGGGTTATTAACGTTGTTATTGCTTGGTATGCTGAGGGGAGAGGCAGGCAAAAAATGAGTGAACATATTCTGTTTGTTTTGAAGAAGATAATAACTGCCGTTATTTTCATTTTAGCGTTTTTAGTGATTTTAGATGTAGCAGGGATTGATATCACAGGCATTGCCGTGGGTCTCGGAGTGGGTGGTATTGCTATTGCATTTGCGTTACAAAACGTCCTAAGTGATGTCTTTAGCGCCTTCTCAATTTACTTTGACAAGCCTTTTGAGATTGGAGATTTTATTATTGTAGGCGAATATGCAGGTACAGTTAAGAAGATCGGTATGCAATCAACCCGGGTTCAATTGTTACAGGGCGAGGAACTTGTTTTATCTAATCGAGAGTTAACGAGTACTAGTGTGAGAAATTTCAAAAAAATGAAAAAACGACGGATTGCATTTCATTTCGGCGTTACCTATAGTACTCCTTCAAAAAAACTGGAAAAAATTCCCGATATGGTGAAAAAAATTGTTAATTCCCAAGAACTGGCTGAGGTTGATAGAGTTCATTTTACGGAATTCGGTGATTTCAGTCTGAACTTTGAAGTGGTATTTTACATGAAAAAAGGAGATTATGCATTATACAGAGACACACAACAGCAAATTAATTTTGCAATAAAGGATGCCTTTGAAAAAGAAGGCATTGAAATGGCATTCCCAACACAGACAATTTATTTGAACAAATAATACTAATGAATCATTCCACCAAATCGAGAAACATAATCATAAGATGTTAAAACAAGCTTGGGATTAATTTTTCTAAAAACAAAATTTACATTTGTAAAAATTTTTCCAACAACATCCCATTTAATGAATTTTTTTTGTATGATGTAAGGATATTTTTTTGGATATCTCTTAGCAATACACTTTCCTGCAATGTCGCCGCTAATTAGAGCACGATAAATTCCTTGTCCACTAAAAATAAAAGATCCAACACCTGCGTCTCCGACAAATAATATATTTTTATACATTAATGGACGTTGAAGACCCAGAGGTATTAAACCTCCTAATGTATAGTTGATTTCTCCTTTTATACCATTTTCTTCTTTGAATTTTTCCAACATTTCCTTCAGGTTATATCCAAAATTATTCGAAAAACCTATTCCTAGATTTATTTCCTTTTTTTCTGGAGTCCTAGGAAAAATCCAAATGTAACCAAAAGATCCTAAATAAATTACTTTTGCTGTATTAGATATAAAATAATTTGAATCTTCTAATGTTTGCTGATAAGTAACTCCTTTAATTCCTTTGTTAAAACCTAATTCTCGTTTAATTGAGCTTGGGCAACCAGAAGCATCAATAATGAAATTACCGTCTAATTCATTAACTGCTTTGATCTTATCATTTGTCTGAATATTTACACCAAGTTTTTCAGCATTTCTTGCAAGTTGACAGATAAATTCCTGACGGTTTAAAATAAATGCAGTACCGGGATCTCTCTGTATTACAGTTTTTTTATCACCTACTGTTATTTCACCAATTTTCAACTCATTAAAAATACTTTTTTTATCTGGAATCCATTTGTTCCATTCTTCTTCAATAGAATGAGCTTCACCACATTTCCTACCTTCACGGTTATATCCAATTTTTTTATGTTTTTCATGAATAGTTACATTTATTGATTTGTTAATTTCTTTTATAGAAATTGCTGTACTTAATCCAGCAAAGCTACCCCCAACAATATCAATATTTATATCAATCACCGATAATTTTCACTGTATTATAAGGAGAATAGCTATAAATAAATTTTTAGTCAAGCATTTTTACAGAAATATCGTTATTAATTTCTATTAATGCTCCTTCCGTTCTTTTTCCCATGCTGCAATTTACTACAATACTTTCATCAAGTTTTGTAATGCCCGGATCTTCATGTATATGCCCACACAAAACAAGTCTCGGTTTGCATTTTTCAACAAGATCTCTTAGTTCTTTACTCCCAGAATGATGGCCAAAAAAAACCTTATCTTGTGTTTTATACGGCGGATTATGAGCTACTAAAATGGTTTTTTCATCAATTGATTCTTCTATAGGTTTTTCCGAATCTTTATCCCTGATAACAATTTTAGATAGAGAATATGGAATTGTGCCTCCTATCCCAACAAATGGAATATCATTTTTTATAACTCGTTTCAAATCAAGATTATCTGCTTTGCTATCTGTTATTGCTTGATCAACTTCAGGCGTATCAATATTACCTATGATAGCTAATGTATCAACTGGAATCTGATTAAGAAAATTTTTAGCAACTTCTCCAGGTCCAAACTGGGTAATGTCTCCACATATGACAACAAGATTTGGAGAATATTTTTCAATGTTTTTTAAAATTATATTAAGTCTGTATTGAGATCCATGTATGTCTGCAGTTGCTAGCAATTTCATATTCTCATTTGCCTGAATGAAACTTTAATTAAAAATATTGTTGGCTAATTTTTTATAATGCCAAAAACAGGTATTTTTCGACACCTGTCTTGTTTTTAATTTATAAAATCATCAATTTCGTTTCCGAAAAGAATGTCAGATAATTTTTCGGTAAACTCCCTACTTAATTTCATATGCTCCCACTCCTCTCCTTAAATCGCTATTCTATTCCTATAAAAAGTAAATAAAATGTTTATATATACTTTTCTTACGACCAATATACCAACTTTTTCGAAATGTTGATTTAATTACTCGCATAAGATTACAATTTTTAACTCCGATACATACATTAATAACATCTTCTCGGATAAAGAATAAAAATATTTGAATGATCGAGGATATAATATGACAGAAGAGGAAATCACAAGGAATTTAGCATTGATTGAATATTATAAAGAACAATTAAATGCAATAGATTACCAAACACAGTTTATGCAAGCAGCTTTAGCTGACTATTATAAGGCAAAGATTACAATCGGACAATTACATAAAGCTGATGAAAACTCAGAGATACTCATTCCTGTAGGTGGAGGAACTTTTATTAATGGTTCCATCAAGGAAGCCTCAAAGGTTCTTGTTGATATCGGTGCTGGATTGGTAACGGAAAAAACAATTGATGATGCCCTTAAAAAAATCGACGAAAGAATAAAAAATTTACAAGAAAAACAAGAAAAACTCTCGTCAACAGCACAAAAACTACAAGTAGAAAGTGATGAACTATCACAAAAAACACAAAAGCTTGTTGAAGAAACACAAAAATGATTTTTGGGTATGAATAATGTTTAAATTTCTAAAGAAAAAATTGAAAAAATTCGAGAAAAAACTTGAAGAAGAATTGGAAGCTGAGCTGAAAGAAGAAGTAGAAGTCGCAGAAGAACCACAGCCAGAAACAAAAATTACGGAAGAAAAAGTTGGAATTGTTGAAAAACCATTGAAACCTAAAGAAGAAAAACCTGCTGAACCTGTAGAAAAAATAGAGAAAAAGATAGTTACGGGCAGAAAGAGAGCAAGAAAAATTCAAAAAAAGGTGAGCGAAGAAAAAAGAAAAAGAGAAGAACAAGTTGATAAACAGATAGAAGAAAGTATCGAGACTGAATTGCAACATATTGTAAGAACAAGGAAAAGTATCGAGGAAGTTGTAAAAACAGATAAAAAACCCGCTCGGGGGATTGATGAAGGAAAGTTAGATGATTTACTATGGGATCTTGAGATAGGTCTTTTAGAATCAGATGTTGCATATTCTGTTATCGAATCCATAAAAAAAGATATCAAGGAAGAGATCAGAGATGTATCATTTGCCAGATCTAAGGTAAGCGATTTTGTAGAAACCGTATTAAAAAATGCGATATCTCATGTTTTAAAGACCAATGATTTTGATTTTAATGAGTTTATTGAGAAAAGAAAGAAACCAATTGTAATAATGTTTATTGGGGTAAATGGAACAGGTAAAACCCTTTCCATTGCCAAAGTTGCCAATCAATTAAAAAAACAGGGAAAAACCTGTGTAATGGCTGCTGGCGACACGTTCCGTGCAGGGGCCATTGAGCAATTGACTATACATGCAAATAATCTTGGTGTAAAAATTATCAAACATGGTCATGGGTCAGATCCTGCTGCTGTCGCATTTGACGCTATTGAACACGCAAAAGCAAAACACAAGGATGTGGTTTTACTAGATACTGCTGGTAGGATGCAGACAAATTACAATCTTATGGATGAAATGGCCAAGATTAAACGAGTTGCAAAACCTGATTTGATTATATTTGTTGGAGATGCCTTATCTGGAAATGATGCAGTTGAGCAGGCAAAACGTTTCGATGAAGTTGTAGGAATCGATGGTGTTATTCTTACAAAAGTAGATACCGATGCAAAAGGCGGCAGTTCCCTATCAATTGCTTATACCATCGGAAAACCACTGCTCTTTATTGGTGTTGGTCAAGGATATGATGACCACATTCCTTTTAATCCCGAATGGATGGTTGAAAATATTTTTGGGAAGTGAGATTATATCGTTATTTTCGTCCCATCAAATGATTGATCAGTTAAGGCTTTCTCTAGCTGATCTAATCTTTTTCCGTTCACAACATATGTCACCAATTTCGCTCTTTTAATTATTCCTAGAGCCGGCCCATCTATCACTATATTTTTCCCTGCAGATTTCCATTTGGTGCCATAACTTTCAATTAGTTGATCGATTTTTACTTCTTTTAGCTGTTTTGCATCACTGTATTTGTTTGGGTCTTTATCGTAGATTCCGTCTACATTTGTTGCAATGATAAATAGATCAGCACCCGTTTTTTCAGCAAGTTCAGCACCAACCATATCAGTACTGTGTCCTGGTGTTGTCCCTCCCATTATCACGATAGGTTTATCTTTTTCAATTGCTTCATCAGTTGTACATGGTATATCTTTGTTTGACTCTTCTATAATATTTGTTAAAATCTTTGCATTAACTCTTGTTACATATATTCCTATTGAATCCAATACTTTTTCGTCGAATCTAAGATCTCGTCCTAGTTTTATGTATTTTCTTGCTACATTGCCCCCGCCAACTATTACGAATATCTTGTATTGTTTACTAAATTTTTTTAACAAACTGGCTAATTCCTTAAAAAAAGAAACATCTACTTCTTCTGAGAGAATCACTGATCCGCCTATTGATATAATTATGCTTTTCATCGAAAACGGTATATTTTTTAATTTATTTAAAGTTAATATGGCTAAAAATAAAATGGTTGTCTATGCTATTTCAGGACCCGCCTGTCCTTTTTTAGGATCTGCACCAAGCCTTACTTGTGGTAGCGGTATCGGTGGCGGTAGCCCCAAGTCTTTTGCGATGCCTACAGCCTCAGGTACACATGAGTGCATCACTGCAGTATGAATTTGACTTGCTGTTTGATTCGGCATTTTACGTTTATCGAGCCATTCTTTAGCAATTGTTCTTGCATCGTGATTTTCATATAGCAATGATCCTTCGATTTTAATCATACCTACTGCTCCATAGCTTGCAGTATATTGAAATTCAATTATTGCTTGATTGTCTGATTTATTCTGTATCTGTGTAACCTGGCTGTTATGGTCTATTCTTATTTGCCTAGGTTTTTCATTACGATCTGTATAACGTCTTGCCTCGATGGATTTAAGCTGAATACTTCTGATTTTCATATCTTTATCAATAACAAACTACCTCCTTTTACCTCTTTCGATAGAAAGATAAATAAATATCTAAAATATGGTAGCCAGGAATTCCCATGAAGCGAATGATTAAATTGATGCTAATAGGTATATTAGCTCTCTCTATTGCATCCATTGCTAGCGCATCTGATACTGGTATTATAATAGAAAAACAAACTGTAAATATCTCTATTTCTGAAAAGGGTTTACTTGTCGAAGAAAACATCTTGTTCAATAATGCTGGAATTGAAAATGTTACTTCTGTAAAACTTTGGATACAGCAGGGTATTCAGGATGTACAAATACTTGCAGTTGAATCCGGAGAATATTTAATTCCAATTATTACGGGAAATATACGTGAGTGTAATCTCACGCAATATAACTTAACACTAGAAGCTGGGGATTCGTTAGATTTGATACTAACCTATACGCTTCCGACCAATACGGAAAATTTTGAAAAAACAATTAAATATGATGCTTCCTCTTTATCTGTTACATTTAATGATGAACCATTATATCAAGTACAAAAAGTGCAATCAGAATCATCATTTTCACTTCGTCTTTACAAGCCAACAGAAGCTCCCTTAAGCATTACATATATTGTTATAATATTTCTTTTAGTCGTCATACTCATTACTTCTACTTTGCTGTTGTTAAGAAAACAAAGATCTAAAGCAAAAAGATCAATAGTTGAATCCGAAGAAATACTTACCACTAAAAAAGCACTTTTACTATCGTTACTTAAAGATATAGAAAAACAGCATAGATCAAAAACTGTTTCAGATGACACGTACAACAAATTGAAAGAAGAATATAAACAGCAAGCAGTAGATGTTATGAAAAAACTAGAAGGCCTCAAATAATATAATTAGAAATCAAAAATACTGGGCTGTTTAATTTCCCGCTTCTTCTCTTTTTTACTTCCTTCTTTTTCTTTGTTATTAACAGGGACATTGATTTCAATTTGTTTTTCATCTGTTTTTTCAGAAAATTGCAAGATATCTTTCATTTTATGCATATACTTTTCACCAAGAAGATATTTTATCTCGCTCTCAGAGAGATCTAGTCTATTTTTCATTCTATATGCAAATCTAGTATCATTTCTAAATAAATATTTGAAATGAGGCAACAAAAACTCTTTGCTTTTTCTATAAGAGTTATGGCACAGCGCCCCTATTTTTTTAACTACAGAATCCCTTATGCCTCTTGTGGTTTTACTATTTTTCATTTCTCTAATCCATGTTGATGGATAGTATTTTACATTTCCATAATTATGAGATTTTGCAGTAGATACGCCTCCGCTCATTATGTCACAAGCATAAGACCATAATCCATAATACTGCCTCTTAAAGACCCTGCCAAAAAACAGATCTGCTGTAGATACTGCCTCATACCCTTTTATCATATCATCGATATCAATATATTCTCTAGGTAAATTCTCAGTTATCCATAATAAAAAAGTTTCAGGCGCCACGTCAATGTTATGGACAATATCCTTAATACTTTGGATATTTCTAGATTTAAATACATCTCGTAATGCATCAAATATTATCTTCTCTCGATCTCTATATCCTAAAACATCAAGGGCCCGTATATCTACTTGCTGTCTATTTAGAGATATAGATTGCAAATCATTTATTGCAGATCTAACGTCCCCTTTGCATCTATCAGCTATGGTTTTTAATAGTTTAAGATCGGCGAATATATTTTCCTCTCCGCATATTCTTTTTAATAATTTAACAATCTGATCCGAGTTAACCCCGTAATATTGAATCACCGTACACATTCGCTTTAAAATTTCACCGCTTCCTTTAATCAAACTATAATAATCGTTTACTATGAGGATTATGGGCTGATTTGTAATCTTAATGGTTTCTACAATCGCTTTTTTACCACCTTTATCACTAAAATCACTGCCATTTTCTGATTTTTCTATTCTTTCATAAAGATTATCTGCTTCATCTAAAATTATTAGCTTCCTCCCTCCTCTGTTTGATGGAATAAATCTGCCATGGTCATCAAAAGTTTCGTTTACTGCACCAGATGTTGCTACCTTCTTGATTGTTGTTGCATTCCTTGCATCAGATGCATTTAGTTCTAATACTATCCATCCAAAATCATTTGCTAAGGCAAGAGCGCTGGTTGTTTTTCCAATTCCAGCTTTGCCTGTTAAAACTACTGCCCGGTTTTTTGGCACATTTCCTTCGTTCCACATACGTGCCCAGTTTCTAAGGGTAGCGATAGCACGCTCGTTTCCGTATATTTCATCAAGGCTTTTCGGTCTGTATTTATCTGTCCAGTCTTCCATCCGTTAAAGATAAGGATGCTTCTATATTTTAATATTTGTCTTGACATAAACTTTTTATCAACATGTTTTATATCTTCTCTCCCAAGTGGGGATGGCCCAGCCTGGCAACGGCGAAGGATTGCTAATCCTTTGGTCTTACGACCACGGGAGTTCAAATCTCCCTCCCCACGTGATATTCATTAGCACCGTTGGTTAACAGGAAAAAAACCCAATTTTTGCCGGTAAAAGCGAATTCAGATCTCGTCCCCTGCATATCATAAACCAGCATAAAATATGTTAACAAATCGAGATCAAAATCTCTCTCCCCACGTACCTTTGATCTACCATTCTAAACAAGAAATCGCATTTGATTTTTCGATAATAGATATTTTTTTTAATGAGATAATAATATTTAAATATCCGAAACCTAATGAGATATTATGGGGGAATATATGTTGGATATTAAAAAAACAAAACCAATGGTTATTTTAATAATTTGTACGCTATTGTTTTCAGTATTCTTGGCTGGGTGTATCGTACCAACTGAATATATGGTAGAAATGCGCGACGGCATACATCTTGCAACCGATGTATATCTTCCCAGAGGGCAAAATCCACCCCATGGATCAATACTTATCCGAACACCATATAATAAAAATCCAATCGGTTTGATCGGTATGAATTGGGCAAAGAACGGATGGCCTACAGCGATACAAGACATGAGAGGAAGATTCGCTTCAGAGGGAATTGACACAGTTTTTAGAAATGCACATACCGACGGTCCAGATACGTTATCTTGGATAGCTAATCAAAGTTGGTCAAATGGAAAAATTGCTACATGGGGTGCCTCAGCATTAGGAATTAATCAGTATTACATGGCTGGTGCAAATCCACCTAATCTTGCTTGTCAATTTATCCAAGTAGC
This sequence comes from Thermoplasmatota archaeon, assembly GCA_030601705.1. Classification (GTDB taxonomy): domain Archaea; phylum Thermoplasmatota; class E2; order DHVEG-1; family DHVEG-1; genus JAGLML01. The sequence continues at coordinate 18,433 of JAUWBM010000025.1, read as the reverse complement.
AACTCCTAACTTGTATAAACATGTAGCATACCCCGGTGGTCAATTTCGGAAATTTATGGTGGAGGAATGGTTAAAGGGACAAGGAAGCACTCATGTCTTACCGGAAATGTGGGATAGAGAGAATTATTCGTTAGAATACTGGACAAATGTTTCTCTTGAGGATAACTGGCAGGATGTGAATGTTCCCGCGATTCATATTGGAGGATGGTATGATTGTATGGCACAGGGAACTGTCGATGGTTTTATGGGTTATCAATATGATGGGGGATCTGGAGCACAAGGCAACTCCAAACTGATTATGGGTGTTTGGACCCATGGAGGCGGAACAGGAGAGCTTGTCTATCCTGAGAACATTAAAGATACCTTTTCATCAGACATGTTTTGGGATATGGTTGATCAATATACAATGGATGGGCCAAATGATTTTGACGATTGGCCTGCTGTCTCATATTATGTGTGTGGTGATGTTGATGATATTGATGCACCTGGAAAGGAATGGCGGTATGCAGATGACTGGCCACTTCCACATACTAAAACCGAATGGTACTTCCATGAAAACGGAGAATTAAGTACCGAAACCCCAGGAAATTATGATCCTCTCACATATTTCTACGATCCAACAAACCCTGTACCAACAGTCGGTGGGCAGAATCTATTCAGTATTAATGATAAACCACCGGGACCTTGTGATCAATCGTCTATTGAAAATAGATCAGATGTCCTTGTTTTTACAAGTCCAGTTCTAGCAGAACCCTATGAAGCAACAGGTATCATAAAAGCACGATTGTGCGTATCATCAGATTGTCATGATACTGATTTCACTGTAAAACTGACTGATGTATACCCTGATGGCCGGTCCATGCTTATAACTGATGGAATACTTCGTATGAGAAATCGTAATGGTACAGATCATTGGGAATTTATTGAACCCGGAGAAATATATGAAATAGAAATTGATCTATGGAGCACATCATATGTTTGGAATACTGGGCACAAAATTAGAGTTGCTGTTTCGTCTTCAAACTATCCAAGATTTTTAAACAACCCCAACACTGCTGACAGAATCTATGCGAATACTACATACAATATTGCTCACAACACGCTTTATCTTGATAATATATATCCCTCGTGCATTGTTCTTCCGGAAATAGAACAAGGAAGCCTAAGCACTCCACCAAATAAACTTGATGTTTCTGGATCAACATCAGGTAAAGCAGGGACGAAATACAGCTATACATGTCGCATCATCGATCCTGATGGGGATAAAGTTTCAATTCTTTTTAATTGGGGAGATGGTATATCTAGTGGTTGGGTAGGCCCATTTGATTCAGGTGAAACGTTTGAAGTAAGCCATATTTGGAACGAGAAAGGAACATATAACATAAGAGTCAAGACAAAAGATATTGGTGGAACTCAGAGTGAATGGTCTGATATTTTTGGAGTAAGTATGCCAAGGGAAAAGAAAATATCAAAGACTGAAACTGTTCAACTCATTAAGAAATTGGTAGATCGTTTTCCGATTTCAAAGGAGATATTTTCGCTACCAACTTTTGAGAGAGTATTCGATTTTAAGGTCACAGATATCATATCTTTTGATCCTTAACCTTTTTAATACAAGCAGTTCATACAAAAGTTAGGACTATGCACATTTGATCTATATAATTATTTTTAACAATAAATAGATGGAAAAATAGAAATACAACATAATAAATATAAATTTTGTTCCCATAGAATCTAATGAGGGGGAGAAATGCCAATTTGGAGAAGCCGTAGCTTAGGTACAGCTGTAAATAAATATCTATTTTTATATATTTTATTAACCATTTTCTTACTTATCTTTAGTTCCATTAATTTCTCATCTGTGGCAGAGAATACTACATTAGAACTAATCATCTTGGAAGTAAGTGTTCCTGAGTCTGTTAAGGAAGGAGACAATATAGCAATTACAGTTAAAATAAAGAATAATGGTACTGAAAGCATACCTCAGGAAAAGCCGATAGAGGATAAATTGTATATTGATGATGGAAATACATCAGTAGATAAGAATAGTATATTTACTGGATTATCCAGCGATGCTTTTATTTACTTAAACCTAAGTTGGACCGCAGAACTCGGCGATCACGCTCTTACTGTAAAGTTATATTATGATGGTGATGAAGTGGATCGTCGGGATGTTCCAATCACCGTTTCTGAAGGAGAGGTTGATTTGAAACTTAACGGTATTTATATTGAAGGAAATCCACGTTTGGGGGAGCCTGTCGCCATTTTTGCAAATGCAACAAACATCGGAAAAAACACCACAGAGACTGTCAAGGCATCATTCTACGTCGATGGGAATTTTGAGCAATCAAATACTGTGGAAGGATTATCCAAAGACGAAACATACAATTTTTCATTCAACTGGGTGCCAGAGCATTTCGATAATCGTACTCTTAATGTAACTCTTGACCCTGAAAATAAAATAGATGAAGAGGATGAGACTAACAACTACATTGAAATTGATGTATTTGTAGATTTAGATCCATATCAGGTTGAATGGAAATCTACTAGTTGGCATTATAGAAAATTTTATGCTGTTAAGGGCACAGGAAACATATCGATTTCTATCAATTTTACAATGCTCTTAAATCAACTAGAAGTTTACGAAAAAACATTTGAAAACGATACCATTATGGTTGTTAAGTATTTTTCTAATGGGGCTGTTGATGAATTAGTAAACACTTTTAAGTTTCAAGAATGTACAAATTTCAATAATATAACAAATGCGTCTGGGATTCTTATATGGAATGTAACTGAAGAACTATCATACTACTGCGTTTATTTCGATGTACTTGAAAATAACGGCACCCGGGAAAAAATCGACGAAACAGATGATTTGACCGAATTTGGAAATGCTACTATAAGTTTTGAACATCCAGTTGAGGGATGGTGGCCGAAATTCATACCCCCTGATGATAATTATTATCCTCTTAATATTGCCTCTTCTATTGAGGTTTATACAGTTGCAGAAGCAAGTAACGTAAGTGCTACTCTCAAAGGGGCGTATGAAATCACGATTTATTTAGAGAGTAAAGATAATGTCAATTGGATGAAAAATTATACATTTACTGAGGAAGGAAATTGGACGATTACAATTACCGCAAAGGATGATGCTGGCTTTCAACCAGAAGTTATTCAGACAGTTAGTGTTTTAGCAGTGCCTGATTTGGGGGTTGTGCGTATAGTCCTTCTTTCTCAGAATATAACAGAAGGAGAACATGTCCAGATCCGGGCTGTTTTGAATAATACGGGGTATGCAGATGCGGAGAACTATGAGGTTAGACTTTATCTTGCTCAAGACAGCATAACATGGAAGAATAGCCAGGTTAAGAATACCACGAAGGTTAGTATAGATAAAGATGAAAGTAAGGAAATTAATTTAACATGGCATCCTGCACTTTACGGCGATCCCGATAAGAATGGTAAATGGATCGTTGGAATATGGATTTACACAAACAGCACACATAAGGATTCATATCTAGGAAATAACAAAGGCACGAGTTATCCATTGAGGATAGCACCAGGTGAAAAAAACAGCCCTCTGATAACAATTACAGAACTAACAGATCAACAGGAGATAGGAAAACCTGTACGAATCATTGCAAAAATTACGGATGAATCGGGCATTAAAAGTGTTAATATTACCATTATCAATCCAGAAAAAACCAGGTATTTTAGAAATATGACTCAGCAAGAAAACGACAGATACATTCTTGAATTTGACAACACTTCAATTATTGGAGAATATAACTTTTCTATTACTGCTATTGATAACTCATTTTATCAGAACCAATCTACAACCTATGGCGTTTTTGTAATAATTGAAGATGCCACACCACCTTTCATAGATTATTTTGGTGCCTATCCATCAGTTCAGTTAAAAGGCGATTATGTAAGTATTAGCTGTATTTCAACAGACTTCATGGGGGTGAAATCAGTTCGAGTTGCGATAACGTATCCAGATGGTCATTCGGTGACAAAGAGCATGACAAATTTAACATCTGCAGGAAAATATGTATACAGTCAAACCTACGACATTTTAGGGAAATATGTTTTCAATATTATTTCGGAGGATACATCGGGAAATATGAGACATACAGAAAACAAAGAATTTTGGATAACCACTGATGTTGACGATGCAGATGGTGATGGTATGCCTGATTGGTGGGAAGAACGGTATGGTTTTGATCCCCGTGATCCAACTGATGCAGAGCAAGATGAAGACGGAGACGGCTATACAAATATTGAGGAATACAATAATGGTAATAATCCACTTAAACGACTCTCTTCACTACAAGAAATAGTATATAAATTGAGAGAAAACTGGAGTTATCTAATTATATCGGTAATTTTGTTTATTTTGATAATAGCATTATCAATATATGGATTAAAGAGGAAAAAAACATGACAGTAGCCCAAAGCAAGCTACCCTTTATTGCAATAATTCTGTTAGCATGTGTAGTATTGTTTTTTTCTTTGTGGAGTATTATCTATGGGGATCAATGGCTTCAAAGCATTTTGGCACTTTATGGTATTTTAATAATACTTGCAGTTGTGTTGGTATTTTTAAGTTCAAAGAAAAAATCGACAGATTTTAAACACGTTGTAAAAGAATTTGAAAAAACATTAGAAGGTAAATTGCATCATTTTAAATGTCCAAATTGCAACGGAATTTTTGCCATCAAAAAATCAAAACGTAACAACAAGAAATCCTTTACGCTAACCTGCCCTGATTGTGGAAATATTGGCACGATATCCCCCACACCCAAGTTAATAGTGGAAAAAATTCCTAAACAGAAATCCGTTAGAACGAGTTTCAAGTGTAAAAATTGTGGAGAATTTGTTTCTATTTGGGCAGAAGGAACCGATTTATTTCATGAAATGAAAATCCATTCATGCCCATACTGCGGTAAAAAACAGTCCATGAATGTTATCTAGGTTCTGTGCCTGATTTTTACTGCTTCCCCTCTTTTTGTTTCTTTCATTTCATTTCCGTTCATCTGAGCTACCCCAACGCCACATGTTCTACTGTTTTTTAACACGATTACTTCATCACCAATTCTAATTGATTCATCTGCATCTTTTACTCCAGGGGCAAATACAGATCCTTTCAATGTAAAATCATTGTATATTTCTACCCAGTATTCTCCAGAATTAGCAATTTTTTTTGCCCCTTCCATGGTTAGTGAAACCAATCCCCGCTCCTTTGTTACCATTCCTAGTTGTTTAGTATCATCAATTATTTTTTGGTAGGGATACTTTCCTTTTATCTTGCAGTTTTTTAGAAGTTTTTCAGCAATTTTTTTACCAAATTGATATTCTGTAAGAACTTTCATATTTTCATATGCTCTTTTTGATGGCCTTACCCTATCATATTTACTTGACACTTTCTTTAAAACATCCGACAATTCATCTAGTGATTCTTTTGAAGTGGGGTTCCCAACACATGTATCTATTGGGTTTTCTATTAAATCAGTGACAAAATCTTGAATATTTGATGGTACATGCAATATTACTTTATCATATACATTAATTTCTAAATAATGTTTCAATAGATTTCTTATCATCTTTTTTTCATCTTCATCCCAATGCCCTGTAACTGCTATATCATATGCAGAAGCAGGGTATGTTAACTCCAATTCTCTTGGAACAATTCCTAATGGAGAAGTTATTATTACCTCATGAACTACATATGGATTCTTTAAGTTGAATACTCTTTCTCTAAATAGCCTATGAGATTTTGAAAATGAATACGGTTTTTTTGCTGAGCAGGGGAGAAGAAGCAATATTTCCGTATCTTTTGGTTTCTGATATCTCTTTATTACGCGTTCTTGAAATCGCTTTATCTCGGGTCTAAACAAAGATTCTTTCGATGTGGCAAGCAGCTTATTTTTACGTACCACCGGTGTTCTTTCTTCTAAAAAATTATAATGTTGAAAATCCAAGATTTTGAGAATAGATGTTAGGTTGGGAACGGATCTAACTCTCGTTTCAACAAGCTCACGTAGATTGCCAAGAGCAATAGCGTTTCTCACCCGTTTTATTTCATCTAATAGAGCAAAATAGTTGTGATTTAATATCTGTAGATAATTCATCTCCGAGGCTTTTCCTTTCATTTTGCTACAGGATGGACAACTACATGGTATCTCATTCAGTTCGTTTTTATTGAGATCGCCGGTAGGAAATAATAATATCTCGTTTCTTGCAGAAATAATTGCAGAAATCGAATCAAAAAAATCTACTCCTATGTATGCTAGTAAAGCAAAACTAGAAGGTTTTCCGATGCAAGGAAGATATATCATTCTTTGGTAACCTATTTTCTTCCTAAGTTCTGTCATAAATTCTACAAATTTTGATTGTTGAGATAAAAGTTGAAGGGAATTTGCAACGACAAATAAGGAGGCATCATTGTCTTTTAAAATATCACTTATAACTTCTTTATTTGCAGGTATTATACAGCATTCATACGTTTTTTTATTATATTTTATTGAACCTAAATGCAATTCTTTTGACGCATCTTTTGGATAAATCAAATAATTATTAACAGATAATTCTCCTCCATCTCTATCAGTTAAAGATGAAAATGCACTATTACCAATTCTTATCATTGGTTTTTTTATTTTCTGATTATCATTAGTTACTAAAATATCGGCAAAATTTGGTGCTTTAATCCTAGATGTATTTACAAATAGTATGTTTGGAGTAATAACTATTTCATCTTCTACTAAAAGTTCTCCGATTCTTGCAGGGCCATCTCTATTTTTTACGCTAAACTGCATTGTCATGAGATAGATACTTCTCTTTAAGAACATTTAGCAATTTAAATGTCGCATTTGACAAATCCAGTTATTGGAGAGTTTTTTAAAGAGAGAATTCCGCCAGTTTATTGACTGATGGTGCGGGCACACAATTTGACAAAACATGTTTTTCAGAAGTTAAACTTCCTATTTGGTCAATTTACTTAAAACTACGAGATTCTAAGAGATCTATAGGTATTGGATTTTAGATTAGTATCGAAAAAGTTGGGTTTGGATGCTGAAAACTCTTTCTTTTTTAATTTCATATTGTAATTACACCAAAGCCCAAATATGTAATAAACTTACTATGCCATATAACATTGCCATTGTTTGGCGGACCTAGTCTGAAAAACAAATGATTTTTATGCCTATTATTTTCATTTTGTTTTCCCTCCCAAAACTAGACCCCTAAATTTTCCTTATTGTAAATAAGATTAGATCGATAGGGAAAGTAATAGACACCAAGACATTATTAACAGGAACAAAGTTTTTGTAATTTTAATCCCTTTTTATCCTCCCACCAAATCCTAAACCTTAAAAAGGATTGTACCTATGAAATCAATACACTAAGTTATTGTGGCAGATATTGCAATTAACAGTCGTTAAATTTATATATACTCTTCTAATTATATATTTGAAAGGTAGGATTAAAACATGAAAAAGAAGATAATTTACATCATGGTTTGTATGCTGGTGTTTTCTACTACTGCCGGAGTAATGGCATCTCCAAATATAGTAACAAAATCGATAGATAAAGGTACGGGTGATAGGGATTATTCCCATACTATTTTAGGAGAGTTTGGAACTGCTACATGGTGTGGTTACTGTAAATACGCTCATGCAGCATTGAAGAACATCTACGCAGGTGGATGGCATCCGTTTTATTATATATCAATGGTTACAGATAAAAATACAAAAGCGTATAGTAGAATTAAAAATGACTATAATGTCTATGGTTATCCAACGGTTTATTTTGATGGTGGTTATAAGGTGAATGTTGGTGCAGGTAGTGTACCTGCTGCACAAGCTGCATATAATTCAAGCATAGTTGCCTGTGGGAACAGAGGTGTTAATGATATAGATTTGTCCCTTGATGTAACATGGCTCGGTCCAGGTAACCCCAGCCCGGAAAATAGCGCAACTGACGAGGCTATCGATGTTTGTCTTAGCTGGACAAATGCAGAGATGAACATTTCAGTCACAATTAAAAATAATGAAGGAAGCACCTATGATGGTCACCTACGTGTGTATGTAAATGAAGTTGAATCCTCCATGGGATGGTATGACAGTGCAGGTCATCTCTATACATTTCCATTTTTGGACTATGCATTTAATGAGGATATATCCATAAGTGCTGGGGAAACATGGGAAGATGCTACTGATTGGGATGGTAAAGATCATAATGACGGCTATGGGAATGATTTTGGAGAAATAACCCAGGATAATATCATGGTGATTGCTGCAGTATTTGATGATGAATGGCACCAAGGCTATTCGTATCCTCCAAATCAATATCCATTCGATGCCTACTATGTCGATGAAGCCGAAGGCTGCCTCGCAGGCATAGATACAGATCCAAAAACTTACGATGTATATTTCGGTGATAGCACTCCTCCACCTAAAGTCTCCAGTAATCAATCTGATATGGAATATGACCCGGGTGAACTTGAATTCGACACAACATATTATTGGCAGATTGTTGTATGGGACGACCAAGGCTCTTCAACATCTGGATCGATATGGAGTTTTACAACTAGAGGAAACGATCCACCAAATGAGCCAAGTGAGCCCGATCCAGAAGATGGTGAAACTGATGTTTACATTAATACTGATCTCAGTTGGACCGGTGGTGATCCTGATGGTGACGATGTAACATATGATGTCTACTTTGGTAAAAATAGTCCTCCTCCAAAGGTCAAGAGTAATCAATCTGGTACGTCTTATAATCCTCCAGGTGTACTTGATTTTGATACCACATATTATTGGCAGATTGTCGCCTGGGATATCTTTAATTATTCCTCAACTGGATCGATATGGAGTTTTACAACTGAAGCAAATACTCCACCAAATGAGCCAAGTGATCCTGATCCAGAAGATGGAGCAACCGATATTTGGATTGAAAAGAACCTCCGGTGGACTGGTGGAGACCCAAACTCTGGTGATTCGGTAACCTATGATGTATATTTTGGTACAAATAGTCCTCCTCCACTGGTTGATGAAGTAACTCAGGCTGTTTATGATATCGGTACAATGGACTTAGAAACAACATATTATTGGCAGATTGTTTCTGAGGATAGTGGAGGATTGACAACTACTGGCCCAATATGGAGTTTTACAACAGAAGAAGAAGCTAATGAACCGCCAACAGCACCATATATATACGGTCCACCCAGTGGACCACCAGGAGTAGAATTATGCTGGGCATTCGTTTCAGATGATCCTGACGAAAACCAGATCAAGTACATCATCGAATGGGGAGATGGAAACTCTATTGAAACAGATTATTATCCAGAAGGCATAGCAGTAGAAGCATGCCACACCTATGAAGAACAAGGAGAATACACAATCAAAGTAAAAGCAATAGACATTCATGGTGAAGAAAGCGACTGGGCAACATTGGAAGTCACCATGCCGAAGAGCAAACCATTCAATTTCAACTTTAATCTGTTAGAGTGGCTGTTTGAACGGTTTCCAAATGTATTCCCGATACTGAGACACATGCTAGGGCTGTAAATCTACGCTAAAAACCTCTCTCTTCTTTTCTTTTTTAACTCCTTAAAATAATTACACAAAGTGCACCCGCCCTATACCTCCTTATCGCTCTTATCACTAGGTGACCATGTTAATAGATGTTCATTCTATTCTCCATCATTATCACCATAAGCCCTCGCCGAGCTTCGCTTCGGCGAGCCCTTCCACGCCAATAATGTATAGAATAATTGAATTGAAACATGAAATTACTTTTTTAATAATAACTATACAAAGCACATTTTTCATTTATTTACCTATTTTACTTTAATTACCTTACCTAACAACTTCCTTTAATATTATTAAGACTGTAAGCCAATTCAACCACTAAGGTATCTTATTGACTCAATTTTGAGCTTTTTAAAAAAGTTGATTTTTCAGTATATAAGCTTTATTCGGTAATAATATAGTAAATACGAATTAAACTTCACTTTTACTAAAGAGATAGCTTCCAAGACCTAACATAAAAATGCATATCACTAGGACAATTACAAAATCTATTAGAGGATTTACAACGTTGTTTATACCCGTTAGACTCCCGCGTATACCATCAACCGCGTAAAACAAAGGATTAAAAAATGACAGTTTTGCTATTATATTTGGAATATCTGGATTAGTGGCAATTGGGAAGAACGCCGATGATATGAAAAGGAGAGGCATGATAATTAGATTCATTACTATCTGAAAACCTTGGAAGTTTTCTAGTTTAGATGCAAGAACAAGACCAAAGCCTACAGCTGTGAAAGATAATAAAACCATAAAGGCAATAGTTAACAGCAGCCCAGAAATACCCGCTATGGGTATACCTAGACTAAATGCAATAAAAAGAATTATAAAGCCCTGAATAAGAGCTGTCGTCGCTCCTCCAAGTGTACGGCCCATTATTATTGAAAATCTGCTTACAGGTGCTACAAGTACCTCCTGTAGAAATCCAAATTGTTTATCCCATAGCACAGAAATCCCTGTAAACATTGAGGAAAATAGGATTGCCATTGCAATAATGCCTGGGGCAAGAAAAGCAAGGTAATCATCTCCCACCATACCTGGCATCACTGCTGATCTTAAACCAGAACCGAGAATAACGAGGAAAAACAATGGCTGAACTATGGTGGCAACAAGTCTACTCCTGGATCTTATAAACCGTTTCATTTGACGTAGCCACATGATATAGATAGCTTGAAATTCCTCTGTATTCAAGGTTATCTTCTCCTGCTACGGAATATAGGAGGACGGCTTTCTCTACCAGTATTTCTTTCTTCTTGACCACGCATGGTCCTGCCTGTAAAATGGAGAAATACATCATCTAACGTTGGTTTTCTCACACTGATTGACTTAATCTTTATGTTTAGACTCCGTGCGATTTCAAATACAACAGGAATTTTTTCCTCTCCTTTTTTAACACCCAGAGTTAAAAAAGTATCATGCTGTTTTATATTTTTAATCCATGATTCATCTCCCAATCTTTTACCTAATTCATCTAGATCTGAACAGGAGAGAGTTATGACATCATTTCCGACAGCATTCTTAAGACTAGTTGTTGAATCTATAACAAGAATCTTACCGTGATCTATAATCCCTACTCGATCACAGAGATAATCAGCCTCGTCCATGTAATGTGTCGTCAAAAAAATCGTAGTTTTCTCTTCCTTGTTCATCTTCTTGATATATTCCCAGATTGCCCTCCTTGTCTGTGTATCAAGACCTAGTGTAGGTTCATCAAGAAATAAAACAGTGGGATAATGCATGAGACCTCGTGCAATTTCAAGTCTTCTTTTCATACCTCCAGAATACTTTTTTACAAGCACGTCTTTTTTTCCTTCTAAATTAACAAGTTTTAATACTTCAGCAGCTCGCTTCTTACGGTTATCTTTATCGAGGCCATATATCCGTGCATGAAAATCAAGGTTTTCTCTACCTGTAAGCTCTGTATCCAATGCCGGCTCTTGAAAAACGACTCCAATATGTTTTCTTACTTTATCCCTCTTTTTTATGACATCAAAACCAGAAAGCTCTGCGGAACCTTCGGTTGGATATAAAAGTGTCGTAAGCATTTTGATTGTGGTTGTTTTTCCTGCACCATTTGGACCGAGGAAACCAAAGATTTCTCCTTCTCTTACTGAGAATGAAATATGATCTACAGCAGTAAAACCATTGAATTTTTTTGTAAGATTGTTTGTTTTTATTATTTCCAATATTCTGTCTCCCATCGTTATACTTTCTGCTAACAATATTCTCTATCTTAATAATTGTTATCCTTTTCTAACAACAGCAAAATAATTATCAGCAGTAATCTTTGAATGTAATTTGACGCTCTGAATTTTTTCTATCTCTAAACCGACTTGATTTAAATCCTTTGCAAATTCCCTTTTGCTATATAGATGATAGAAACGGGGTATGTTTAAATTATGTTGTCTCCAGTAAATTTCAATGTCTCCAAATTCTTCTTCACTATAAAACAACTTTTTAAGGTAATGAATTCTATATTTGTCTTGCCATCTTGACCATACGCTAATAAGTGCTCTGCCACCATTTTTTAAGATTCTATGTATTTCTTTCAAAGAGTGAAGACGCTTTTCTCTTCCTTTTATGTTGTGTAACGAAGCAACGCATAGTACAGTACCTACGGAATCATTTTTAAGAGGAATTTTCGCCATATTCGCATGGATAAAATCTACATTGTTCAAACCCTTTTCTTTAACTTTATTTTTAGCGATATTCAGTAGATTTTGTGAAATATCTAGCCCTATTACATTCTTGCAACGCTCGGCACATGGAAGAAGGTGTCTGCCATTACCACATCCAATATCTGCAACCGTATGTGATTCAGATAACTCATTCATAAAATCAATACATTGACGCCATGGTTTTCTTCTGGTAACATCAAAGCTTTCAGCTATAGCATCCCATGTTTTTTCAGATGTTTTTATATGATTATCTACCATATATCTATCATCCGTATAGCATATTTCATTTTATAAACAAAATGGTAGAATATATTTCAGATAATTTAATAGCGGATGTTGCAGAAGAAATCATTGGAAAACTTAATATGTAAAAAGTTTACAATATTTAAGTAAGAATGTTTTTAAAGAAAAAGTTGTTTTGAAATTGTAGATGTGGAGGAAGAAAAAAATATCTAATGATGAAATCCCTGTATGGATTCGGAAAGGTGTTTTATCGTTTCTGTAATTTGTTTATTTTTTAACGTCATTTAGGCGCTCGAATCCCGACGCAGGCGCGGATGTAACGTCATATTTGTTTACAGGTTTAATTAGGATAGTTTACTAGTAAATTCGTGTTCCCTTCCCAAAAATTATTCTATTGTAAAGTACACCCTCTTAAAGTTTTTCCCTTTGTTCACAGTATCTTTAAACTTAATTTTACCAATTTCATTGAGATTTTTAACATGACAACCACCATCTGCTTGTCTATCAAAGCCTTTTATGTCTACGATTCTTATAGTGTCAATGTCGTGTGAGAATCCTTTTGCCAATTTAAACAAATCAGGATCTTTTTCAGCTTCTACTCTCGACTTATAATATATTTCAACAGGACGCCCTTTTTTAATAATTTCATTAGATTTTTCAATAGCTTTTTTAATTAAATCAACATCCATTTCATCCATATTTAAATCAATACGTCCTTTTTCCGTTGTAAGTTGATTACCTGTAATTTTAAGGTCATATTCATTAAAGAAGACACCACTTAATACATGAGTGGCTGTGTGATATCTCATTAAGAGATAGCGTCTCTCCCAATTCAGTTTGCAGTGTACTTTGTCCCCTACTCTTAATCCCTTTTTTTCAACCTCATGACTTATTTCTCCAGAGAATTTCCCTGTATAAACAACATTGAATTCTTTTCCATCTTCTGTTGTTATTGTACCAGTGTCCCACTCAACTCCTCCTCCACGAGGAAAAAAAGCTGTTTTATCTAAAACAATAAATTTATCTTTGGAAATAGATTTAACTTTTGCATCCCATTCCTTTAAATATGAATCATCCATATAAAGTGCTTTAGCCAAATTATCACCCAAACAAATGAGAATATTAAATCACATATAATTTTTATGATGAATAAAATTTATATTACAATATAAGTATTTTTTTCCTAAATCTCACCAAAATTTAGATGCCTTAGCAGGAATAGGCGTGATTGCACTTTCCTCCAATATAAAGAATTAGCCTGAGATAAAATCATTGTTACAAACTATCAAAATTAAAACTGGATAGTAGTATATATTATTTCATTTAAACCGATTTTCTTTCAAACTTCATAACTATTTATAATAACTTATATTCAGGATTTATAGTAATCGTTAGCGATATGTTAATATGTAATTGTTTAATACGGGAAATCTAGATTTTAACTAAAATAATAAAGGGGTTACTATGACTGTTATTTTAAATGGCACCGGACTGACCATTGAGAAAATGATTAGAGTAGCAAGACATAATGAAAAAGTTAACCTTCATCCTGATGCATTAGAACGTATCAAAGCATGTAGAGCCATGCTCGAAAAGAAAATCAAAGCTCATGAAATAATGTACGGTGTGAATACAGGTGTAGGGGAACTTTCAGAAGTGGTACTAACGGATGAGCAAGTAAAAGATTTTCAAAAGTATCTCATCTATAATCACGCCGCTGGCATCGGTGACCCCGCTCCAATCGAATACATACGAGGAGCAATGCTGAGTAGAATTAATGTTCATGCACATGGAAATTCAGCCTGTCGTCCTGAGATAACTCTTACTTTAGTAGAAATGCTAAACAAAGGCGTAACTCCTTATGTATGTCAGAAAGGTTCAGTAGGTGCAAGTGGTGATCTGGCCCCCATGTCTCAGATTGCACTGTTAATGATGGGTGAAGGAAAAGCCTATTACAAAGATGAACTTCTTGAAGGTAAAGAATCCATGGATAAAGCAGGAATCCATATTCCTGGTATAGAAGCAAGAGATGGATTGGCAATCATAAACGGCTCCAATTTACTCACGGCAATGAGTGCAATATTCCTCTATGATGCAAACAACTGGTTAAAACAGGCTGAAATCGCCGCTGCAATGTCTTTAGAAGCACTAAAAGCTAACATGAAACCGTATACTGTTAAATTACATGAAGTACGCGGTTTTAAAGGTGCGGTGAGAAGTGCAAAAGCAATCTGTAAATTGATCGAGGGCGGTGATTTAAAAGAAGGAAAGATCAACTGTAAGGTACAGGATGCCTATTCAATGCGTTCTACCTCCCAGGTGATTGGTGCTGCTCATGATGCGTTAGCATATGCACGTTCACAGGTTGAAATAGAACTAAACGGTGTAGGAGACAATCCTGTTTTTTTTCCTAAAGAAAACCTTCATTTATCAGGGGCTAATTTCCAGGGCACCCCAGTATCACTGCCAATGGATATGGTAGGCGCTGCTATTACGATGGTGAGCGTCATGTCTGAAAGAAGAATGAACAGACTCAATAACCCTGCATTAAGTGTCGGATTGCCCGCGTTTTTAACGAAAGGTGCAGGTATGTTCTCGGGACTCATGTTAAGCCAGTATACTGCAGATAGTCTGATCGTTGAACAGCGCATTCTTTCAAATCCCGCTTCCATTCAATCGATTCCTGCGGCTGCTGACCAAGAAGATTTCGTTTCCATGGGTATGAATACTGCTATTAAGAATTTCCAGATACTTGACAACGCATATGGGGTTTTGGGCATCGAATTCATGGCTGCTGCTCAGGCCCTGGATTTCCGAGATTATAAATTCGGTAAAGGCATTACTAAAGCCAAAGAAATTATACGAAAATATGTTAAATTTTTAGATGTCGATAGACCACTCTATCCAGATCACACCAAGATGAAAGAACTGGTGAAATCCTGTGAAATACTAAGAGAAGTAGAAAAAACTGTAGGCGATCTAGGATAAAACGTTAAAAAAATCAAAAATGTTGATAATTTATGCTTTTTAGAAAGAGATATGATGAAAAAGAGGTTGAATGTCCATGTTGCCATAAAAATGTAAAAACATTAGTCAAATTAAACAGAACCAAAAGTGAATTTTATGGTAGAAGATATACTGGGACAGATAAAAATTATTGGCTAATATGTCCTTCGTGTAAAGCAGTTATTGGAGCCAAATAGTTATTACTAATTTCATATCCAAATTATAATTAATCGTTAGATATATCCCTCCATAAGTAATTCTTTCAAAGCACTCGACTATTTTATCATTGGTACACGAAGATCAGTCTTCTTTACAAGTTCAATAGATTCCCCATATCCCGCATCAGCATGCCTCACCACACCCATGCCTGGATCAGTAGTAAACACACGTTTTATTCGCTCATCAGTTTCTTTAGTCCCATCACAGACAACCACCATGCCGGCATGTGTAGAAAGGCCAATACCAACGCCTCCTCCGTTATGAATCTGCACGCTATCGGCGCCAGCAGCACAGTTCAATAGCGCATTGAGTAGTGGCCAATCTGCAACAGCATCACTACCATCTCTCATGTTCTCTGTCTCCCGATATGGAGAAGCAACACTACCGCTGTCCAAGTGATCCCTTGTAATTGCAACTGGGCCTATCTCTTTATCTCTCACCATCTTATTCATTGCGAGTGCAAATTTTTCCCTATCACCATATCCAAGCCAGCAGACCCTAGCCGGCAGCCCTTCCCAAGGAAGATATTTTTCAGCAAGGGCAATCCAATTACACAACGTTTTATCCTGAGGGAACATCCTAAGAACCAATTTATCAGTCTTTAAAATATCATCAGGATTGCCAGATAATGCAAGCCATCTAAAAGGTCCTCTACCTATACAGAGCATAGGTCTCACATATGTGGGTACAAAGCCAGGGTAATCAAACGCATTCTTTAGCCCAGCTTTCTTAGCCTGCCCACGAAGATTATTACCGTAGTCAAAAACAACTGCCCCATTTTTCAGGAATTTTAACAAGGCCTTACAATGATTTTTCATACTTGTCATGGACTGCTTTATATATTCATCTGGATTCTTTTCCCTCAATTTAAAAGCATATTTTAAGGAACTGCCATAGTAACCAGCAGGAACATAGCCATTCAGCTCATCATGCGCGGATGTCTGGTCTGTTACTACATCGGGTTTAAATCCACCTTCAACCAGTTGAGGATGCGTGTCAGTACAGTTTCCCAACACACCGATTGAAAATGGCTTTTCTTCTTGTTTTGCCGACATAGCCATTTCCACTGCCTCATCAATGTCTTTTACTTTCTCATCACAAAACCCTGATTTTATTCTCCGGTCAATGCGCTGTTCATCACACTCAACAGCAATGCAAACACCGTAGTTCATTTTAACAGCCAGAGGCTGGGCACCGCCCATTCCACCCATGCCCCCCGTAAGAATAATTTTACCTTTTAAATTACTGTTGAAATGTTTTTTCGCGAGTGCAGCAAAGGTCTCATATGTTCCCTGAATGATGCCCTGGGTCCCAATATAACACCAGGAGCCAGCAGTCATCTGACCATACATAATTAATCCCAGCTCTTCCAACTCATGGAATTTCTCCCATGTACTCCAATGAGGCACCAAATTTGCATTTGCCATAAGCACCCTCGGCGAATTTTCCCATGTTCTAAAAACCGCTACAGGTTTACCAGATTGTACAATCATTGTTTCATCGTCTTCGAGATTTTTGAGAATCTCAACAATTTTATCATAACATTCCCAGTTACGTACAGCCTTACCTGTACCACCATATATAATCAATTCTTCTGGTATTTCGGCGTTCTCCAGGTTATTCTCCAGCATACGTAAAATTGCTTCCTGTTTCCATCCTTTGCATCTAAGTTTATCGCCTTTTTCAGCGGTTATAATTCTCCCCATAAAGATCACTGGTGCAATCAAAGTCCATACTTAAAACTTTTTTACAAATCTACAGAAAAGGGAAGGAGGACTGGCCTCACTAGGAGGGGATGGGATGCACTCTAACAAAACAACAACTACCAGCCCAATTCCTTCCACTTATAAATAGTAATAGCCCCTATATATGCTTTTCGCTTTAAATTAATGATATGCTTACTACGGTGCTGCCTCTCAGTATAATTTCCCCTAGTCTTCTCTTTGTTTCGCCCTTCGTTTCTTCAACATCATCTAACACGAGATTCATATATTCGTCAAATCCCAAAAGTTTCCCTTCTATACTTCTACCGTCTTTCAACAGGAGAAGTAATTTTTGATTCAATGACTTTTCCAAAGTGTCTAACGGTAATGTCATAGAAGAGGATAAGGAAGATTCCCTTTTTAAATTATTCCCCTTCTTTTTGATTAATTGGTAGAAAAAGATGGGACAGGGTATCCACCAATTTGTAGACTTGGATCACTAAAAAGAATCCAGGTCTCCACGACTTGAGCGTCAATCCATGGGTCAGTAGCTGCAGGCATGCCCCAATTTACTGGATAGGTATCAATATACTCTGTTATCGCTGCAGCCCAAGCATCTCCAATTACTTCAATGTTGTTCTGTCCATATTGTTTGAAAAACATTACTTCGATTTCGTTAAGTGCGCCTTTAAATGAATTTTTGTCTTCTTTAGTAAAACCCAAGGCGGTACATCCAATAGTTGCAATGGATCCTCCACCTATTTTTCTTGTCATTCTCCACCCCCAACACTCTAACGTTGCTTCTCCGTGATATCTTGCGATTTTATTAAAAATTTTAAAGATTGACACGTCAAGTTGACAGTTATGACAACCGCTAACAACACAAACTGGATACATATGATTGTTTTTTAGCTTGTGCATCTTCTGTACGCTAAGTCCTTTGATAAATTTTTCATCATCTGGTGGATGGTTACCCCATACTTGAGGGCTACCG
>JAUWBM010000119.1 GCA_030601705.1 Thermoplasmatota archaeon | reverse complement strand
TTCTACACAAGTCTTACCGTCCTCCCTTAATTTTACAATCAATTCCCTTTCTTTTCTTTTAGCTAAATTCATGAGTGCACCAAAAAGAATATGCATGACCCAGTATATACAATTAATCCATTAATTAATGTCGCATACTATTTATACCAAAATTATATATGCAAGAAGTATACATATTATATGGAACTTATATGGAACGGAGTTTTGAGAGATGAGTTTTAAAAAAGATTTGAAGATTTTGGAAAATATTTGGGGTGAAACTAAAGGGGGATCTATGACCTGCCCACAATGTCAAGGATCTTTAACAATTATTCAAGTTGAACCTATAGATAACGGAGAAAATCCATACACTCCATATAAAACTATCATCGAGTGTACCTCTTGCTCATTTAGATTAGTGACGGAATCATTTACCATATTGGGTAGTGTAAAAAATTTCGATTCACATCACGTAGAAATAGGTAGCTGGTCACCAAGTGGAAGTCGGGTTTTATCAAGGCATAAACATATTTTGAGTTACGATCTTCTAAAGAAACTAACGAAAACTGGTGAATTGGTGGAATTTCTTGTTGTAAACAACCAAGTAGTGCAAGTAATTGGATAAAACAATCAAAGTAAACCAGTAAGATTTTTTGTAACGAACCCATAAAATTTATATATCTTTTTGTAATTACATATAACTAAATATAATGATATATGGTTATATATAATTAGGTGTTCTCATGACAGAAGGAAAAGATGGAAAAAAATATACGACGATATCGATACCAACTCCACTCGCAGAAAAAATTAAAAAAAGAATAGAGGGAACAGGATTTACTTCACTCTCCTCATATGTAACCTATGTCCTCAGAGAAGTTATATCAGGCATGGAAGAAGAAAGTGAAGAAGCTTTTAGCAAAGAGGATGAAGAAAAAGTAAAAGAAAGACTAAGAGCGCTAGGATATCTAGATTGAGGTGAAAAATATGCCAAAACCACACGGTGGAAAACTAATAAACAGAAGTATCAAAAAAGAGTTATCAGAGACAGCAGATCTTCCTAAATTAGGAATAAATATAAATCTTTCGGAAGATATAATAAACATTTCAAACGGAGTGTTTTCACCACTAGAAGGATTTCTACATAACAACGATCTTGAAAACGTATTAAACGAAAAAAGATTGACGGATGATACCCCTTGGACAATCCCTGTCTTGTTAGATTTCAATAAGCAAGATATAAACGAAGTAAAGGAGGGGGACACCATATTACTCACAAACAAAGAAAACGGTGTTCTTGCGTTATTAGATATCGACGAAATTTTCACCTATGATAAAAAAACATTAGCACAGACAGTATACGGCACTCAGGATACAACGCATCCTGGCGTGGCCAACGTATATAATATGAAACAACTCCTACTTGGTGGAAAAATCACACTTCTAGACAGTAGAACCAGAAAATTCGACGAATATAACCTTTCACCAAAAGAAACACGCATTTTGTTCAAAGAAAAAGGATGGAAAGAAATCGTCGCATTTCAAACACGTAACCCACCACATATTGGCCATGAATACGTCCAGAAAACCGCCCTCACCTTTGTGGATGGGATACTCATCAACCCCATTATAGGGAAGAAAAAATCAGGCGACTTCAGAGATGAGGTAATTCTCTCCTCTTATGAAACGCTGATAAAGCATTATTATCTCAAAGAGCGGGCGGTGATGTCTATTCTTCGTACCTCTATGAAGTACGCTGGCCCTAGGGAAGCGATTCATCACGCGATTATGCGTAAAAACTTCGGCTGCACACATTTCATTGTAGGAAGAGATCACGCTGGAGTTGGTAATTACTATGGACCATATGACGCTCACGATATATTCTCAGAATTTCCCGATTTAGGAATAATTCCTGTATTCTTCCGATCATTCTCTAGATGCACAAAATGCGGCAGCGTTGTAAACGATAAAATCTGCCCACATGACCAAAAATATCATATCAATTTCAGCGGTAAAAAAATAAGAGAACTTCTACAAAATGGAGAAATACCTTCTGAAGACATGATGCGTAAAGAAGTAGCAGAAACGATTTTGAAATTCGATAAACCATTTGTGGAGTAAAAGTTCTATGCTGGCGGAACTACAGGGTAAAGGTCTATTGATACATCACTGGGATACAGATGGCATCTGTTCGGTACGACTCTTACTAGAACACCTTTCTGATAAGAACGTAGTTAACAAAACACCAGAGCTGGGTAATTATTTTCTCACAAAAAACGAGCTAAATGAGTATTCAGACTATGATTTTGTTATTGTTGCTGATATGTCTCTACCTAAGGACAACATTCTCAAATTAGCAAAAAATGCGAAGGTATTGATATTTGATCATCATCTAGGACAGGAGATAAAAGAAGTTTTTCATCAAAATCCAATAATCAAAGGGGAAAACCCCGACGAGTATCCTTCCACTAGCTGGATTATTAATTGCTTTCTTGATAATGATGTTAATCTATTTGCACTACTCGGCGTAGTCGGAGATCATGAACAGAAAATAAAGAATAATCAACTGACATATACAACAATAACTAATTTTTGTAATGAAAACAACCTAACTTTTAACGATATGCTAAAGATGGTTTATCTACTGGATTCCAGCTATAAAATAGGTGATAAAAAGGCAGTGGAAAAAGCACCACGTCTTCTCCTCAACTATACCTCTGCTAATGAAATCTTAGAAAATACTCAATGGAATGAAAATTTCACAAAACTAAACGAAGAAATAACAAAACAACTTGAACAAGCATCAGATGAAATCAATGGGACTATTTTGAAAAAAATAAATACCTCGTACAATATCATTTCGACGATCACTCGAAAAGTCGCTTGGGAGAGTGGGAAAAACACACTGGTGATTAATACGGGGTTTTTTGAAGATATGGATCAAATCTATGTAAGAAGCAATAAAAATGCAGAACCCATGATAAAACGGGGAAAGGATCTTGGTTTTAAATGTGGAGGGAAAAAAGAAGTTCTGGGAGCAATAGTTCCCAAAGAAAAAACTGATTCTTTTGTAGAGGAAATAATGGAGTTTTTAACTAAAAAATGAGAAGAAAAAGGATGTGATCAGAAACATGAAAGAGCAAAAAGCTACAAATGTTACATGGCATACTCATAGAGTAAAAAGAGAAAAAAGGGAATCGCTTTTAAAACAGAAAGGGGCAGTGTTATGGTTTACAGGGCTTTCTGGAAGTGGTAAATCTACTATTGCTAATGAAGTAGCACATAAATTGCAATCAATGGGGCACATTTCATATGTCCTTGATGGAGATAATGTTCGCCATGGATTAAATAAAGACCTTGGATTTTCTCCAGAAGACAGAAATGAAAATATCCGAAGAATATCTGAAGTAGCAAATCTTTTCGCGGATGCAGGCATTATTACTATAACTGCTTTTATCTCTCCCTACAGAAAATTTAGAAATTTTTGTAGAGAGCTAGTTGGAGAAGGTAGATTTATTGAAATATATGCAAAAGCCTCCATCAAAACCTGTGAAAATAGAGATACTAAAGGTCTGTACAAAAAAGCAAGAGAGGGCATAATCAAGGATTTTACAGGTATTAATGCCCCCTATGAAGAACCGGAAAAACCTGAACTTGTTGTTGATACAGATAAAGAAAGCGTTGAAGAAAGCACAGAAAAGGTATTGAAAAAACTAAAGGAATTGGGATATTTGGAAGTATAGTGTGAGTCTCATGAAATTGGATGAAAATATAAACTACATTGTATCTGGTTTAGAACGTTCTGGAACGTCTATGGTAATGCAGATATTACTTGCCGGTGGAGTGGAGACTTCTTTTGATAATTCAAGATCACCTGATGAAAGTAATCCAAAAGGTTATTACGAGCTTGAGGGAGGGAAAATAATAAATAAACTCATTGATGGAACATTCCCACTGAACGAGCATAGAGGAAAATTCATAAAGATAACAGCCTATGGTCTGAAATATCTTCCATCAGGGAATTATAAGATCATTTATTCTGAAAGAAATATTGAAGAAATATTAGATTCGATGGAAAAAATGGCAAACATCGAGGATACGAATCGGGAAGAAACCAGAGAAAGTTTTGTTAAATTGAACAGCATGATAAAAGACTATATCAGAAACAGAGAAGACATAGAAGTTTTACTAATCAACTATAATGAAATATTATCCAATCCTTCTACCAATGTAAAAAAGATATATGATTTCCTTGGCCTTGCTGATGTTGATTTAGAAAAAATGATAGACACTGTAGACAAAAAACTATACAGACAGAGAAGAAATTTAAAGAAAAACATCGAGTGCCCGTGACAAAGGTAAATGACGCCGGAATAGGTATAACAACTGCTATGATACTATCAATAATCAGTACTTTTTTTCCATATCCTGCCTATATAACCTACGTATGAACATCTATTTAGTTTTTATCTAAAGGTAGTTGCACATATTTCTAATATTTGTCATTGATTGGCATATAACTTTATATATGTGACATGAATTAGCATTACAGAGGGGGAAAGAAAAATGAAAAAAGTTAACCTTCTAAAGAAAAGTGGAGTTGTTGGTATAATAGTTTTATTTATCTGCGCAAGTTTTGTCTCGAGCATCGGTGGGCATTCAGAAGATACCAGTCAAGTAGATATTGATATTGAAGATGTTTGTGAATTAAAAGAGGATGTGTTAGTAACTTGTAACACGTTTGGATTTCCTGGAGAACCATCACAAAAAATCACCATGCCTCTTAATGAGGCAGAATTTTTATACGATAAAATAAAAGAGCTTCAAATTGAAATAGCTCGTGATCCATTATCTGATAAAACACTGCAGTTGCAACATGAGATCATCGCACTTGCTGATGAACATGACCTCCTACCAGCAGGTTTATCAGCGGAAACAATCCAGTCACGTCTTATACCATCCCCTCGTCCACAGCACCCTAGAAAAGTATCACTGCCTCGTTTACAAAATAGGGCATCTGAATTGTTTTGTAACTACGTTTCCACAGGCTCTGGGACAGCTCTGCCTATTATCATCCTCCCAAGGCTCATACCTATACTTCTCACACCCATTCCCAGGTTATTCGTGAGGTGGTCAACATTAGAAGGAATGACATCTTGTGGAGGGTTACGTTCTGGGACAGGTTTTATCGCCTATGGTGCACAGAATGGGATAGCACTTGGTTTCTGGGGCATCGGATTTAGCATTTTCCTCCCGCCAGTTATGGCCTATGGGTTATTTGGGTATGCATTATTTGCCTCTGTCAACGCTGAAGAAATTGAACTTTGGCCTCCGAATAGGGCGCCAGTTGTGTCAAATGAAAATCCACCCAGTGGAACATGGACTGCTCCTGTTTCTCTTTCGGAGCTAAGTTTTCAAATCGAGGATGCTGATGGTGACCCCATGAGTTATTCGGTTACAACTGATCCTGATATTGGTTCAGGAAGTGGAAACAACAAGAAAGACGGGGTGTATACCGTGCCAATTAGCGGTCTTGAACATGATAAAACATATAGTTGGACGGTTGAGGTGACAGATGGCAAAGATACTACAATAAAACAGTTTAGCTTCATTACTGAAGCAAAACCGCCGTTTGATCCGTTTGATGAAGGATGGGAATATCGTAAACAGATTACTATTGATCACACTCAGGTTGCTGATGACCTTAATAACTTCCCTGTACTTGTAAGTACTACTGATTCGGATTTACAGGATAAAGCGCAGAATGATGGGGACGACATATTATTCATGGACGATACTGGCGTTGCGAATAAAGTATATCACGAAATTGAATGGTTTGATGATTCATCTGGAGGACTTATTGCATGGGTAGGTGTTGAGGATGTTTCTTCAGATGAAGATACTGTCTTCTATATGTACTATGGTAACCCTAGTTGTAGTAGTCAACAGTTTCCTGAAAGAGTTTGGATTTTTGATTATGAAGCGGTTTATCATTTGGCTGATAAAACTAGTTCAACTATTGAGGACAGTACAAGCAATGACAATGATGGTGTTAAGAAAAGTGCTAATAACCCCATAGAAGAAAATGGTAAAATTGGTTTTGCTCAAGAATTTTCAGATGATTATATAGATTTGACGGGTATGACTTCTACAGCAAAAAGTTATACTTTTTCATTCTGGTTGAATGCTGAAAGAAACAGAGGTGATAATCGGGCATTTTGGTTTGATATTGAAACAGGTCGTTTGCTTTTCAAATGGATCGATCATTATGGAAACATTACGCTTTATGATGGAGATAATAGGCGATTTGGCCATACACCAGGCGCTGACGTTTGGCAACAGGTAGTAATGGTAACAGATAGTTCCTCTCACAAGTCTAAATTGTATATAAATGGCAACCTATATGGAAATGAACTTGGATATTCAGGGCAAAATATTGGAGGGACTATCAAATTGGGCTCTCGTTATGAAATACATGATCCGCCAGATTGGTTTTATTGGAATGGCGTCATAGACGAAACGAGAATATCAAATACAGTAAGAAGTGAATCATGGATACAAACTTCATTTAACAATCAAAATAACCCATTAGATTTCTTAAGTTTTGGACCTGAAGAAACGGGTCCTTAGTATTTGATAAATTAGGAATAGATGAAAAAAGTTTGGATGGGGGAATAGAGTGAATAAAAAAATATTCATTGGAATAATAATCATTTTTATCTGCTCGAGTTTCGTCTCGAATATTGGTGGATATTCAGAAGAAACCAGTCAAATAGATATTGATATTAAAGATGTTTGTGAATTAAAAGAGGATGTGTTAGTAACTTGTAGCACCTTTGGATTTCCTGGAGGAGCATCACAAGAAATCACCATGCCTCTCGATGAGGCAGAATTTTTATACGATAAAATAAAAGACCTTCAAATTGAAATAGCACATGATCCATTATCTGATAAAACACAACAGTTGCAGCATGAGATCATCGCACTTGCTGACGACTATGATTTACTACCCGCGGGGTTATCACTAGATACACTCACATCACGTTTACATCCGTCTTGGACGCTACAGAACCGTCGATTGGGAACCTTATCTTTACCAAGTAAGGGTTCAGAATTGTTTTGTACGTTCGTTTCAACAGGATCGGGGGGATTACTCCCTATTATTGTATTACCGCGGCTTATTCCCATTATTATGACTCCTATTCCACGGTTGTTTATGATATGGAATGCAGATGAAGCAATAACATCTTGTGGAGGGTTACGTTCTGGGACTGGTTTTATTGCCTATGGCCAACAGAACGGCATAGCGCTCGGATTTTGGGGGATTGGTTTCACCTTTTCG
>JAUWBM010000058.1 GCA_030601705.1 Thermoplasmatota archaeon | reverse complement strand
GTTGGAATATCTAGCAATAACACCATAGTAAATACTTATGAGAATGACGCTGCTAATACACTTGACGATTTAATTCTATATCAATATCAATCTGAATTTGAAGATGAAATAATATCCACTGATTGGGGGATCGTAGCAACGTTCTCTATTCCAGAGGGTGCTTCTGGACTAGCGTATGATGGAACATATCTCTATTGCGGTATTTATGGAGCTAATGGAGATGAAGTGTATCAGATAGATCCAGATACCGGTAGCTATTCTCTCTTATTTGATGGCCCTCAAGAAGATGCATTTGGTCTCACTTATGATGGAACATATTTATGGACGACAGATCATCCTGGTAGTAGTTCGACACCTGCTGTTGCTATGCAGCTTGATATGAGCGGGAGCTTGATTTCTCAATTTAATTTACCTGATCACTATATGTCTGGAATTGCTTATGATACTGGTGATTTCTGGGTTGCTACGTATTATCCAGAGCCTGCTACAATCTATAAAGTGAATGCAACAGGCTCTATCTTACAA
Organism: Thermoplasmatota archaeon; assembly: GCA_030601705.1. GTDB lineage: Archaea > Thermoplasmatota > E2 > DHVEG-1 > DHVEG-1 > JAGLML01. Next base: position 16,056 of record JAUWBM010000058.1, on the reverse strand, counting down.
CAATTTACTGCTCCAGATGATCAACCATGGGATCTTTGTTTAGAAAATGAAAATCTCTGGATGGCGGATTATTGGGGCGACACACTCTATAAAATTGATCCGACAAGCGGTAACCTTTTGGAGAATCATTCCTCAGAGGGAGTAGATCCTGCAGGAATAGTATGGGATGGAGTATATCTTTGGTATTGTGACAATGGAATAGACTATAATTATGACTATCTTTACAAGGTGGCTTTAACTCCAGTTTTAAAGGGCTATGTTAGGTATAGCAGCGGCTCCAATATTCCAAATGGTGTGGCTGTTACTATTACTGATCTTGAAAATGGAAACTCAACGACTAGAACTACCCAGCAGGCCAGCGGAGGTCCAGGATATTATTTCGTAAATGTATATGATCTAGATGCAAATAATGGTGATACGATACTTGTTAATGTGTCATACGGGGGTTGTCAGGGCAATAACTCTGTGATAATAAACACCAGCCAAGGTCTAAATATTTATTGTAACGTAACTATTTATGGTAATCTTCCTCCGGCAATACCCAGTCAACCTTCAGGTCCAACATTTGGATACATAAATACGACATATAATTATTCAACATCTACCTGGGATCCTGATGGTGATGATATTTATTATTGGTTCGACTGGAATGACGATAGCAATGGCGGGTGGTTTGGTCCCTACAGTTCTAATGAAACATATACGGCATCTCACTCATGGGAAGAGTCTGGGGATTATGGGATAAAAGCCAAGGCTAAGGACGAACATGGAGCAGAACTTGGAGTGTGTTGGTCTGACCTGTTAAATGTTACTATAGTGATAAGTCAGCCACCAAATGAACCAAGTGACCCTGATCCTGAGGATGGAGCAACTGATGTGGACGTTAATGCTGATCTAAGCTGGAATTGTAGTGACCCTGATGGTGACAACCTCACCTATGATGTATATTTTGAAGCGGATGACCCAACGCCTGATGAATTGGTGTCTAATAACCAATCTGGAACCACTTATGACCCTGGGACGATGGAATATAATACACATTATTACTGGCAGATTGTCGCCTGGGATGAGTATGGGTTCTCTACAGAGGGTCCTGTGTGGGATTTCACCACAGGATCAGAACCAAACGATCCACCAAATCCTCCAAGTGACCCAAGTCCAAGTGATGGAGCAACAGACGTTAGTATAAACACTCTACTAGGCTGGAACTGCAGTGACCCAGATGGAGACCCACTCGTTTATGATGTATATCTAGAGAAAGATGATCCAACCCCTGATGTATTGGTATCAGATGATCAGACTGGTACAACATATAACCCTGAGGGTTTAGAATCTAGTAGTGTATATTACTGGCAGATAATAGCTAAAGACAGTCATAGTGCAGCAACATCTGGACCTATCTGGAGTTTTACCACAGAAGAAGCAATATCAGATTTAGATTGTGATGGTAGTCTGAGCTGGACTGATGTCTCTCCAGGTTCCACTGTCATAGATAGCTTCGTTATAGAGAACATCGGTGATCCAACATCACTCTTGGATTGGGAGATTGAATCCAAACCAGATTGGGGTACATGGACAATCACTCCAGAAGAAGGATATGATTTAACTCCAGAACTTGAGCCGTTTGTTGTTGAAGTATCTGTTGGGGCGCCTGATAAAAAGAATTCAGAGTTCACGGGTGAAGTAAAGATTGTAAACTCAGAAAACAGTAGTGACTATTGTACCATAGATGTTTCTCTTGCAACACCGAAAAACAAACCCTTCAACCACAACTTTCCTTTGCTTAGTTGGCTTTTAGAACAGTTTCCACATGCATTACCGATACTGAGATATCTGCTAGAACTATAAATATACAAAACTTCTTTTCTTTTTTAATTCCATAAAATAATATTTCCTGCCAATTTTGTTTTTAGCCAGAAGAATCTATGCCTAGGGGAATCAAGAAAAAAATGAATCCAATAAAGACAAGAAACATACCAAATATGCTTGTAATTGATGGCATGGCTGTTATCAAATAAAACATTCCTACTACTATGGTGATTATACCTATCGAATGCACTAATAATTTAACATAGATGTTTTTACAGGCGTCTCTTAATCTGTTATAGATTACAGCATAAAACCATGCAATAAATCCTGTTTTACCATACACCATATATTTCCCTCTAATAATTTACTGCCAATTTTGTTTTTAGCCAGAAGAATCTGTAACTTTAATCGAAATATTTTTTCTGATTGGCAAAAAATCATTCTATCCGAGAATTATATCATTTATGTCTTCCCAATTCCATCCCAATGTGTCTGATATGGTATTCCAAAAATTACACCATTTGTATACCGTAATATCTAACCAAATCACTCTTATAAATAGAAGAGGGAAATATATATCCATCCGTCCCCAATTATCTATATGACATGATATGTCAAAAAGGATATTTGCACGTTCCTTACGAAAACCCGCTATAAAGTATACTATGTAATAAAATAATGGATGCTTTGGTCCTTCTAACTTTTCAATATCCTTTAACTCTTTGACTTTTGTTGTATCTAATGGCTCAACTAAATCATTATATGCTCTATCTTCAATTGTCTTCTTTTGAATTGCTGTTATAGATGGCATTAAAAGTAGCATTGTAAAAACCAGCATACTACCGATTAGTATCTTTTTATTCATTCTATCTGCCACCCCAAGATATGTACTAATCTGTATAGTAATGGGAGCTTTTCACACAATCGTTGGAGCCATATATTCTGTGATTGTTGGTTCTTTGACCACCAGATGTAAAATTCCGACCATTCACTCTCATAATCCCAAATATCTTTGGCTTTGCAACGAAGGATATAGTCTCCTTTCTCATTCCACATATGACTTGCTGTTATCTCTTCCCCTGATTCGAAATACCCAATCCATCCAGTTTCTTCGCCATCCCCCCAGTCAATATAGTAAGATACATTGTCACCATCAGGGTCAATTGCAGAGAATGTAAATTCATAATCTACTCCTACTTTGACCGTATTAGGACCATCTATCGTTGGTGCATCTGGTGGACTATTATATGCTACTGTGAAACTCCACAATGGACTTGGAGATGATGCACCATGATTATCCTTGGCGACAATCATCCAGTAATATTTTTTATAAATCCCTACTATGCCAAGGTAATAATGTATTCTTGTCTTATTTGCTGGATATGGTCCAACTGTAGCAATAAACGATGGAGGGTTTATACTACCGAAATATACAGAATATGTCACATTATCATCGGGGTCAGGGTCACCACCATCCCAACTCAGGGTAACATTAGGGTCAGTAATTCCACCTATTGGATAAGGGTTACTTGGAACATATGGTGGATTGTTAAATATACAAATAGTTGATTGTTTTTCCAGATTAAAACCAGTAGATGAAGAAATACTCCCTATGAATAGAAGGATTATGCCTATTGTAAGAAGTCTTTTCATTCTTACCCCCATATAATCCAATGATGCTCTAGTATTTAGATTTTATCCATAGATAGTTGCATATGAGGCTGTTATTTGTCATCAACTATACAAAAATTTAATATAAGAGACGCACATTAGAATATATAGGGAGGTAAAAATGTCTAATTATAATATTGAAATCAACAAGTTGGTGAAGAAGACGAAAAATGGCATTATTAAAACAGAGATTTGGGCTGAAATAACTAACAAGGAAACTAATGAAACCATGAAAAATCGAATATGGTGGGAAGATGATGATGGTTATCATGGTGGAGTGCGAGATTTGCCAATTGAAGTAAGGGATGCTGTAGATAACGCTTGGATTGAGAAAAGTAGGAAATGGTAGAAATATTTTTCACAGTAATAAAAATTTAAATACCCTAACCTCTACGAGAATATGAAAAGGGGAAATTGAAAATGATAAAGAAAACTAAGGAAAACACTTGCAGTATTTGTGGAGTTATAATAGAAGCAGGTTTAGACCATTGCGATAAATGTAGAAATAAATATAGGACATAATTTTAAAGATGAATATTAGATGAAAAAACCCTGTTGAAAATTATATCATCTGTGACAGAAGTGTAGCATTTATATAAGATAACATCTATTAGAATACATAATGGGAGGAAAAATATGCAAAATAGTTTATTTAGAAGAAGCTTGGTTTGCGGAATAATTTTATTATTAATCGGACTGAGTGTTACACCGAGTATAAGCGGATATCAATCAACGAATGATGATGATTATGTGAATGCTTATTGGAAATTTGACGAAGGCAGCGGTAACACTGCGTATGATTCTTCTGGACATGATTATGATGGGACAATTTACGGGGCTACATGGACTACTGGTCATTCGGGTTACGCACTGGATTATGACGGAGTAAATGATTATGTTGATTTGGATGCTCATTCAGAAAATCTGGGGTTCAATAAAACTGATGACTTGATATTTTCAGTATATTTTAAAACGACATCAACTGATCCAGGTTGCATTTATAGTATGAGTCATCATTGGGTTGGAAACTATCCAGAGGTTCATATTGGATTGAATTCTAATGGTAATATAAAAATACAGGTGTGGGTTGGATCATGTGGAAATACACTAACATCTGATGGTACTTACAACGATGGTTCATGGCATTATCTTAAAATCATTTATCATGGTACTACGGCAAATCCAACTGTAGATCTTTGGGTTGATAATGAATTCGATATCAGTATAACACAATGGGTGTGCTCTTTCTCTGCCGACGAGTTTCATAAAGCCAAAATAGGCACACAATCTCGTGATGCAATAGAATATTTTGATGGAGCAATTGATAAACTTAAAATTATCAAATATCCCAGTGGATCTCAAGAACCAGAACCACCGATAATAACTGGCCCAACATTTGGAATGCCTGGAGAAAAGTTAGATTACACCTTTGTAACCGAAGACCCAGAGGGAGATGACATATGGTATCAAATCAACTGGGGTGATGGAAATGAAACTAGTTGGATTGGACCGTACGAATCTGGTGAAGAAATTATTAGATCACATGTATATTCTAAAAACGGAATATACGAAATTAAAGCCAGAGCCAAAGACATTTGGGATGAGGGTCATTGGTCCTATCCATTTCTGGTAATCATTGGCTATCGCCCTCCAGATACGCCAACCATAGATGGCCCAACCAGTGGAAAAGCAGGAGTCGAATACGGATATACATTCACTTCTACAGATCCCGATGGAGATAATGTCTATTATTATATTGAATGGGGAGACAACGATACAGAAGAATGGATTGGCCCATATAATTCCGATGAAGAAATTACGGTGAACCATTCTTGGTCTGAGGAAGGAACGTATATGATTAAAGCAAAAGCTGAGGATATATATGGTTTGGAGAGCGACTGGGGAACACTGGATGTAATTATGCCCAAGAATCAGAATATGTGGTTCCTACGGTGGTTGGAGAGGTTTCCAATATTGCAGATGATACTGGATGTTTTAAGGTTGAATATTAGATGAAAAACCCTGTTGAAAATAATTAATCTGTTTAAGATCGATGATATGAACATGTTTTTACATATATAATAATGGTTATGATCCAGACGTAATTACACTTAAGTAATCAAAAAGTATACATAAACTAGGATGCATAAAACCAAAGACGAACTTTATGAATCAATTAAAGATCTGAAGACTAGGAAAGAATTTGAAGAGGAGATAAAAAAACGTTTTCAAGAAAATGATGAGCTACTTGATGAAGATACGATTGCTTTGTTTATTGTAGATGAATTAGAGAGAAACAAACGGGTTATCAGCAAAATATCTGATCTAAAACCTGATTCTGAATACACAGTTGTTGGGAACATAACAAATATCTATGATTCCAAGTCTTTTAAAAGAAAAAACGGCACTTCAGGAAAGGTAATTAATCTAGATATAAGCGATGATACAGGAACATGTCGATTAGTACTGTGGAATAAAGACGTAGAACAAGTTAAAAATAAAGATATAATGAAGGGAACTAGTGTAAAAATAATAAACGGCTACACAAAAAACGGCTATTCTGGCCTAGAGATAAATCTTGGTCGATGGGGACTTTTAGAAATAATGCCAAATGACCAACTTGTTATTAACGAGTTACAATCAGCAATCTCAGATGATATCAAAGGTATACTGATTCATAGAGAACCTACGCGGGCTTTTTTTAGGGATAATGGCGAATTTGGCTTTGTGACTACAATAAAGATCAAAGGGGAAGACAAAGAAAAACAAATAACGGTTTGGGATGCAAAAGTAAAGGAGATTCAAAAATTTAAAATTGGGGAACATCTAATAATAAAAAACATAACAATAAAACAAAACAACAGTATAGAAGAGATTCATATCAATGGTAATAGCATAATTCAACGAAGCTAGCATCCGCCCTGAACATATTTTTTGTTTTGTTCTAGAGCATATTGAGCTTTCTGAAGCTCCCTGCCAAGATATATATAATGTTCGGCTCTAAGCTGAGGAACATGTCTTGCTATGGTATCAGATAATGCATCTGCCTTTGTGCCTGAAAAAACCTTTTCTAAAATCCCTGAGGCAATCCTATTATTTTTATAAATGTTGGAATAATATTCAACTGTTATTTCTTTATGTACTTCTATAACAAAGAATCCTCCACGGTCAAGGACTATGTCTTTTTGTGGTGTTTTTTTAGCCTTTATTAAAGGAACCTCCTTATCAACCATTAATTTTTTCACCCGCCTTTGTAAGATTTTTCAATTTCTGAAATGCAACATCCCTAGGCAATAATCTTTGACCACAATCTGGAGAAATTTGTATAATCTTATCTCCAAAAATATCAATTGCTCTTATTATATGATTCGTGATTTCTTCTACAGACTCTACTCTTACATCATCTGAACGGACTGAACCCAAACAGAGTTTTTGAGAAAAACTGTATTCTTTAAATGCATCGAATAGCTGCGGCGAAGCTTTGAATTCGTGAGAAAGTATATCCACAGGCATTTCCAAAAGTTCCGGTACAATAGTAGAAACATCTCCACATGCATGCAGTACTGTGGGACAAGAAATATCCTGGGTAATTACCCCGATCAATTCTCTGCCATAATCGGGCATGTTATTGGAAAAAAAAGGCTCATCAATGCTAATCATATCGACGTGTTTTTGCAATATTTCTGCTTCTTGCTTAAGAGCATAAGCAAAATCAAAAGCCATCTTTTTCTCATCATTATAATGTAGATCAATACAAGAGTTGGTCAACGTATGGGGGCCTGTAATTACCCCTTTTAATTCTTTATCTTTAGGAATCAAACCTCTAACAAATTTCTGATCTTCCAAGATTATAGGAGCATCGTATTCTATTTTATCCACAATTTCTGTTCTATTTCTAGTTCTACATCCTTTTAGTTTTCTTGTGAAAATCTGAATAAATGAATCTCTTGTTTGTCCATCTGAAACAATATCAATACCAGCATTAACCATGTCGTTGACGGCATATGTAATATACTTTTCCCAGGAGACTTCTTCTTGATTAAAATAACTGTGCATTAACTCTACAGCATCAATTTGTGGTGGATATGATCCAATAACACACGTTTTGATTCTATTTCTCATTAGAGAAGTTTCCTCCTAGGATGAAACTCAACTGGTGATATCCCAAAATAATTTTCTGTGTATTCAGATACCAAAATATCTTGCCATGCAATAATGGGAAGGACCATATCGGCGTTTTCTATGGGGCCAAAGATAGCATAGTCTCCTCCAAAAACAGGAATGTTAATGTTTGAAGAAGAGTCGACAGTTTTTCTCGCAGATTCAAAATCGTTTAGCCACTTTGATTTTTCTACAACATTATGAATGGCACAACCTGCAGGCAAACCATATTCTTCTTTTATCACAGGAAGAGCAGCGATAGAAGCTCCGCTATTTTCACCTGGTGCAAGCGCAGCAGTATCCACAAGGATTTTTTCAATTCCTAACTTCTTAGATAGATCTAGTAGCCCGATATCTATTAGATGTGCTCCGTTTTCCAAGACTTCAACCTTTCCATCTGGTGATTTATCCTTTGGATTAAACGCTACAATAATCGCCATTTCAGGAGCGTATTTCTTTAACGTCTCTCGTTCTTCATCGGTAATTCCAATATGGATAGAATTATAGATAGTCCTAGAGAGGAGATTCTTTTTATGAAGATATTTCAAGGTTTTTATCTTGATAGAGGGTTCAATGATGTCTATCGAGAAAGGATGGTTTTTTGGAAGTGATTTTTCAGCAAATGTAATGATTTCTTCAATATATTCTTCTTTTTTAATAAAGAAATCTGGAATTACGGGGTTACCTGTTTTTTTACTGAGAGTTAGCATTTTTTGAAGATGTCCTTTTGTTCTGTCAAAATCAGGTTCTCCTTTAAAAAAAACACCACCAAAGAGAACCGTTGGATACATGCCTGGTTGGCCACCAATTTTTATTCCCGAAATGTCAAAGATTTCCTGTTCTTTAGTGAAAGAAAACATTTTATTACCTGTGTTTTTTGTAAATATTGATAATTAATATTATATATGAGTTTTTCAAATTTTTATACTATGATAAATTCCAAGTTTAATTATTTATTGATAAAAGCTGTGAGGAGTCTATTATTCTTTAGGTTCTCGATAGCGGTAACTTGTATATTTTAAATTATGGTTGGTAGTTATGCTTGAATTAAAGTTTAGTATGGAAGAAGATTTTTTTTCTAATATTGATGTTTATATGTGTAATATTTGTGGTTGTTTTTTGGTGATTAATGCTAGTGGTACTGCTACTGGATATGGTGGTTTGTGTCGTGATTGTTTTGAAGGTTTAGGTAGTATGTGGACTCTAAGTATTTTTTCTAGTGAATATTGGAAGTGATTTGTTTGGAGGAATGGAATAGAGAAGTTGAAGATAAGTTTGATATGTCTGCTATTTTGATGCCTAAGAATAATGTTAAATTGGCTAGTGTTTGGTCTAGGATTGATGAGTGTGGTGAGTCTAGGGAGGAGTTTGTTGATTCTGATGGTAATATTATTGATGTTCCGACTTATTGTAATAATAGAGCGTGTACTAATGAGAAGTGTATGGATCATAGATTATATTTGTATATGAGAGAGCATATTGGTCAAATTAAAGGTTTGAATAAGGGGATACGTGAACCCAAGGCATGGATATTTACAGATTGTAAGGTTCGTATTGATAAGCTTTCCAGGGAGTATATTAGGAAGCGTGTTTTATTGTTGTATAAGATTTTAGATATTAAGAAGCATAGGAAGTATGGTAGTGTTTCTCCTTATAGTGTTCATATGGAATTAAAGTTGTATAAGATGAGATGTGAAGATTGTAAGACTTGTAATAATTGTTTTAAGCGGAAGGATTATCATTGTGAAATTGGTGATAGTTGTCCTCAATTTGAAATGGTTTTTTTACATTTTCATGTTGTTTCTGGTGGTGTTAAAGATTTGCGTTTAGTTAGGTTGTTATGGGGAAAAGTTATTCGTGAGGAGGATGCTATTAATAGAGAGAGTCTTGGCTATTATGTGAGTAAGTATGCTAATAAGACTCCGAATTTTCCTAGTAGTGTTCATGCAGATTTTTATATTTTGCTTGTTTATAAGACGAGGATGCATCTTTTTAATGTTGTTTCTCTACCTTATTGTAGGGAGAGTTTGTATTATCATGTTGGTAGTCTGGTTCGTGAGATTAAGGCTACTTTGTATAAGTATGGAGGTTATGAAGATTATTTTGGTATTGATCGTAAGAATAGGTATGCCTATATTGATGGTGATGAGGGCATGAGTGCTATTGCTATTTCTCCAGAGTTTTTTATTGGAGATAAGGTTTATTCTCAAGAAAAACGTTTAGATTCTTTTGAAGATGAAGGTTTTGAGAAGGAAGATTTTTTGTATTATGATAAAAAATATGAGGAAGATGAAGATGAGGATTTGTAGTTTTATGTTGTTTGTTAAGCGTTTTATTTGTTGTGAATCTGGTTTATTGTGGTTGTGTAAGTCTTGTGGAAATCAAGGTGTTTCTGATTTGTTGCCTGTTTCTTGTAGTGATTGTGGCTCTTTTTATGTTATACAGATTGTTAATGGAGGTGTTATAGATAAGCCGTATACGGAGTGAATCGAAGCGTGTTAAGGCACGTGTTCGTTGGTTGTAATATTTTAAATAAATATTTTTTATGGAATCCTGAGAGAGATTATCATATTTGTAAAAGTTGTGAGTGTGAATGGGCGTGTAAAGAGATATTAAAATCATATTTATTAACTGAAGCTTCAATTAATTATTAAGACAATTATAAAAAAAATGACCGTGTATTTTAAAAACAGTAATTTATTACTTTTATCGGGTATTTGTATTAATTTGAAAGATATATTAATAACAGTATTGTTGATTTTATCCTTACTTTTAGGGTTATATTTAATATTTTCAGGTCATGTATTACTTGGAAATTTTGTTGGATATCTTTGTTTAATTATTGCTGGTTTAATAGAAGAATATTGGATTGAATCTGTGGGTGGGAACATGCGCTGTATGGATAACGACGAAATAGAAAAAAGAAAGAAAGTATCAAAAAAAATATTGAACGGTGTTTACGTATGTATCTCAGTATCTTATATATATATTGCAATTATAATAATTCTGTTTTTAATGAAAGAAATAGATGATTACATACCTTATGTATCTATAGGACTTGCGTTGTTTGCCATCACATTGGCGGTATTCTCATTGATATTAGCATTTAATTCTGATACAAAAATGATTCAGATTACAAATTTTAATTTTCAACAGGCATTGGAAGATTTTGAAAATGCAAGAATCTATTTTATCAGAAGGATATATAACGTGGAGGCATATATATGGCGTTCTAGAACACATCTTGAAAAAGCATTTGAATTGGATAAAAATCGCATTAAGTGCAAATATCACAATAGGTTGATTCAATATTTTAATGTGACTCTTGAAACTCTATTACAAACTCCACATATTAGTGTAACTTGGAATAGTTTGAAACCGAATCAACAGAAAAACGTGAAACAAATATATTGGATTGCAAGACAATATCAACGTAGTGGTAAACGACAAGAAAATAATTTCTCGGCAAAATTACAGTTAATAGGTAAAAGACCAAATGAAACAGAAGAACAATTTTATAATAGATTGTTTCCTTAAATAAATGAATGATGGACACCACTTATTCTTTAGTTATTATTTGTTATATGGTTTGGCAGGCAGTCAGCTTTAGCTGACTGGGTCTAGACTTGATTTTTAGTTTATTTTATACGGTGTTTGGTTTTTGATATTCTTTTTAGATATTCTAGTAAGTATTAAATAAGCGATGGGAGATAAGATGCATATGAAAATGAATGTGAGGGATACAATCATATTGGGTGTTTTGTTTGCTGTCGCTGTGTTGATAGCTATATACTTTGAACCAAATATGTTGAGTAATCCCTTTGTACCTGTAGTTCTTTTAATATTCTATTTGACATTGCTAATCAGTCACTTTGCTACATACGAAACAAAGAAAGTTTAAACCTTTTTAGATCATGGCTTTTTTGCTTTGTTTTATTACTGCTGTTTTTATTAGTATCCTTTATTTTTCTTTATAGTCTTGTATAAGAGTCTGAGAATGTGTCTCAGAACAGAAAATTATCAGATTTTCTGTCTAGCTTTGCTTATTCAGAATGTTTATTCTGTTTCCCCATCTTTATCTGTTATGTTTATTATTTACTTTATTTATTTTATTATCTGACTTGGATGGGGTGTTATTTGGAGTATGGTTTTGGTAGTGGTATCATTATTGTTAATGTTGTTTGCTTAATACTTTTAGGCATTTATTCAGTATTTTTGATAGTATGCAATTTGAATCACGATAGTTTATTTTTAAGAGTTTGTTTAAGCAGTTACGTCTTTTAGTTGTCGTGCCTTTGAGAAGTTGCTATTTGTTATCTTTAAATATTTATTAGGTTGGATTTTGGTTGGTTTCTACTGTTTTAATTATGCCGTGTGTCTTGTTTCTTGGTGCGGTCTGGTTAATGGTTTGTTTTTGTTGTTTAAAATGTTGTGTTTTATGCTTGGTGCAGTTATGTTGTTTGCTTATGTATTTGTTAATGAATATGTTTATATATATGTTAATGTATATGTTGTTTGTTGATATGGTGCAGAAAAAAAAGAAGTTTGTTTATTATACTAAGAAAGGGAAGGTTTATAGGTATCCTTCTAGAAGCAAAAGAGATGCGAAGTGCGAGGGTACGAGCGACATGGAAGGGTGAATCTGAGCGAAGCGAAGATCACCCGCTCCGCTGATAGCCCGTAAGGGCTACAGGAACGAAGTATCCTGCTGAGCCTCTATTTTTGCTGACATTTTGTTTATTGTTTATTGTTTATTTTGCTATTTATTTGGAGTGTGGTAATGGTTTTAGAGTTTTACTCTTTTTGTTTTTCCCAGTTTTATCTCTTAGTTTGTTGTTGTTTTTACGGTGTGTCTTTTTGCTTGGTGTGAAGCTGAAAATTCCCATGGTTTTTTCATTCACTGCATTTTTTTTAGGAGGGATGTATCTTGGATCATTGATTATTGTTTTTACTGCTTTGATTAGATCATTATCAATTGGTTTTTCCATAAATTTATTTTTAAGTACAATTGTTGGATTTGATTTATCTCTTTTTAATATTTCAATAGCGTTATCAACTGCTTTGTCTAAATCTTTTTGTTTAATACGTTGTTTTAATCCTGGTGTATCATTTAAAATTTTATTCGCTTGTTCATGAAAACGATTACTAAAATCTTGATTATTGGGATTAAAAAGTTTGTGTATATTATCTTCAAGGTTTTTGAGTTTAGTGTCGTGTTCTTTGAATTTATTTTTATAAATATTATGCTTTTTGTTTGCAGAAATCAATTTTTTGTTGAGTCTTTCCATTTTAATATTATGCTCAATGTTGATTTTGTGAAATTCGTTTTCTAATTTAGAAAATTTTTCTTTTTCTTTTGTGAGTCTTTCGATTTCTTCTTGTTGTAGTTTTCTATCAAGAATATAATTGCAATGTCTACATAACTTATCATTAATATTTACTTCTTGTTTACATTTTGGACATATGCTATCTTTCCTTATTTGTTCATCAGTTGCACCAGATAGTTTTACTAGATGTTCTCCTAATTGATTTTCTGTCATATGGCAATATATGTTAGGCATATCGGACTTTGCTCTCCATCCATACTTCATACGTAACTGTTTTTCAGTTAAAAAATGACCATCATATGTTGCACCTGTATGTCTTAAAATATGTGGTGTTATTTTCTTATTAATGCCAGAACTTTTTACAACTCTCCTTATTACATCAGTTATATAATTTCTATTTAACGCCTCACCATAACGGCTTGAATAATTTGAATAAAACAATGGTTTCTCAGGTTCACTTTTAAACATATGTGTATTATAATAATTAACTAAGTTTTCTGGATACATCGATGAAACTATATCTTTGTTTGCGACGATTGGAATTCTTCTTGGCTTTCTTTCTCCTTTGGGATAATTTATTGTAACCCAAATGATAGATTCAGTCGGTTCAATATCCTTAACTTTTAATAAATTAATTTCTTTTCTTCTTCCTCCTGTGGTTAAAAATATTTCAACTATGGCTTTATCCCTTAATGATTTAGCACTATCTATCAGTTTATTTATTTCTTCCTTAGATAAAACATCATCATCTGTTTTTGTAGGTTTTTTCAAAACATCAAAATTGAAAAGAGTTCTAACATATTTAGATAATACAGTTCTGTTGTTGTATTCTAAAAACTTTACCAACTTTGGTTTATATATCTCTTTAGTTCTTGGACTCATACGGTCTGAAGAAAAAACAATATCAATATCGTTTTTATTCAGTTTATTCCAGTCTTTATTGGCTATATCAAAAATCTTCTTACATGCAGATTCATAAACTCTTAATGTATCGGGGTTCGATATACCATTTGCTTTTAAATGTTTCGAGAATGTTTTAATAGCATTCTTATTTTTCGTAGATAAAACAATAATTTTCTTTGGCATGAAAATATGTAATATGTAGTTGGTATAAAAACATTGCTTATATTACGTTTTAGTGAAAGAAAACATCTACTTACCTCTCTTCTCAATTTTTCCCATATAATTCATTACAATCTTTGAATGTAATGCCCTTTTATCTTCTAAATTTACCTTTGTATCGGCTTTTATTCTTATTGCAATATATGGCTCTCCAAAACATGGAGATGATTTTGCTGTGTACTCATTTAATAATTTTTCAATCTTATCGTTATCTTTAATCCCTATTAGATTAATAATTTCAACTTGATTTTGAAATCTTTCTATAGCCTCTTCTTTTAAATTCTCTATGTACGGTATGGCTCCCTGTGCCTCAATAATCTTATGATGCTTATCTATTCCGTTTTTGTGTAGGGCAACAAGGGAAGTACCTGAACGATGACCTCTGATATCATCTCCGCAGATAACAAGATATCTTATGTGAGGGTTTGAAATAACATTGGCAACTATTTTTTCTATTCCAATATTCTCGGTTCTCAAAGGACCATATATTGCAACGTTATCTGGAGGTGTATACTTTACAGTAAGTAATACAACTGCAACGCATCCATCAGGTGAACAAACGGTGAATTCTCCACCCCATGGGTAGTATTCGTTTTCCATTCAGTGTAGTCTCCATTTTTTAAAAAATGAAACTGTTTACTTAATTTTAATGTATTCCTTACAACACGATTTAAATTTTCTCCAGATAAATCCGGAAATCTATCATTTTGCTTCCCTTATTTAATAACAAATTATAGTAAATAAATTCATCCTTTATCCAAAATGATTGATGGGTCTTATGATACAATAAAATAAAGTTTAAATTGTGGTATCACATTTTAAGAAGAATTGAAAGAGACCATCCAAGATGTGTTTTCCCACATTTATAACTCTCTAGATTTTTTACACGTTAAGTATTTTAATTAGGGAGCCCAGCTTCTCTCAAATTTTGATTGTTTTCAGCAATATCTAGCAACAGCAATATTATATCTGTTATTTTCTCGCCTATAAGGAGTCTGACTCGTGAGTCAAGATTTTTTGACTAATTAGCAAAAGTTAATTAGTCAATATCATAATTTAAATTAAGATTTTCAATGACTAATGGGGGAACTAATTCAAAATCATCTTTCGATTTATTTTATGATATTTCTAAATATGCAACGGAGTCTTAACGTTTATTGATAATACGTTTACTATAATAATATTGGCAACGTTTACATATATTGAATTAAGAAATGGCTTTTTAACTTAATTAAAAAGTTGGAGGCACATCATCAGAACTTATAATTGAAACCTTACAATCATCACAAATCTCATCAGGGTTGTTCGTTTCGTTTACACCACAGATTTTACAAATCATTATCTCATCCACACTTAAATATAAAATTTAAAGTTTGGACTACGATGTTCCACAAATGGATTTGAAACTAATATTTCTCCTACTGCATTTGAAAAACCAATTGTAACGGGTTGTGAATATCCTAATTTACATGCATTGTAATTTAATTTTGTCAAGCTAAAAATATCACTTGTTACTTGATCAATATCAGATTCACCATGCTGAAGATCGATTCGTAATGGAATCGGAACTTCAGAACCATCATAAGTTTCCAATCGAGATTTAAAACCAGTACCCCAGAGATAACTTGATTTATTATTTATTTTCAAATAAGTTCCTCTTATAACAGGCATTTTTCCAGATCTATATAATTTTAATTCATATCTTGAAGTAGGTCTAACTCGTACACCAACTAATTTAACATTTTTTGGACAAGCTTCCTTGTAACCACTAAATTCTTCATCTGAAATAACTGAGCGAGAATGAAGAAATAGTTCTTTTAATTTTTTACCTTTCATCTCTTCGCCGCCTTATATTTAGTCCACTCTCCAGTGGAAAAATCTTCTAGAATTAGATCGCTAGCGCTGGATATTTCTTTGTCTGTTCTCGCCACTAAAATTCCTCGATTTCCCATTTCTTTATATCTGC
>JAUWBM010000038.1 GCA_030601705.1 Thermoplasmatota archaeon | reverse complement strand
GAAAAGAAAGCTTGGAGGTTACGTTTCTTCTATAAAACGAAACATTCAACATGTAGAAATTGCATTGAAAATCATCGTATATAACCTCATGATCTTGGCACGAAAAATCGTCGAGGAGGAATACTTTTGAGACAAAGCCATCGATTAAGTACAAAACACTATGATAAATTAATATTTCAATCTTATATTTCTCTCTCCCCGCCTACTATGTCTCATGGATAAAAAATACTATCAACTTTTTCATCTATCAATGTCTTTTTATTTAAGTAAACTTCAGTTCTAGTAAGTGTAGGTTTATACCGATTTTTTCAATTTCATAAAGATATTCTTTTCCAAGTTGTCTTTTAAACTCCTCAATGAATGAAGCAGTGCTTTCATCACCAAGAGATCTACCTGTCATCTTAATGATTTCTCGAAGTGTTTTGGCAAGCTTATATGATTCAACATTGTTTATCTCATGTATGACATCAATAGCAACTGCTCCTTCAGTATATCTTGATTCATCTATCTTAATGTATCTTAATACATCATGCATTCCTTCAAGTTTTTTGATTGCTTTATCTACAGCAACAATTGCAAAACCTTCAGATGTCATTCTACCCACTACAGCCACAAGTGCATCCAATGATTTTTTAACCAATTTTTCATGATTTTTTTGCAATAATGCCGTCTGTATGTGATCTAGGTTTACACTCATTTTTTCAATCTTTGAAAGTTGTTCTTCTCCAAGATCATTTTTAAAACATTCTATAAAAGATTCCTCAGCATCCCATTCCACTGATACACTTACTTCCCAGATAAGTTTCTCTATTGCCTCAGCCATCTTGGTCGAAAAAACAGTATCAATATCTGGCCAGACTTTGATAACGATGCTCCCTTTTGAATCCTCATTATCCGTTATCTCTATATATTTTAAAAAATCGTATTCCCTCTCTAATTTTTTAACTATGTTAATCATGCTCCCTATTGCTTGTTTTTCAGGAAATACTCGATTTAACAAACAAGTTAACACCCTTATTACATTCTCCATCACTTCAGAGTTATCCGTCTTAAGAGTTTGCTTTCTGTCTAGTATGTACTCAAACTCCATTAGATTTAGATCTATGCCTTCCTGTTTCATTTTTAAGTTGACATTGTAATCGAGGGCTTCTTGAAATTCTTTAATGAAAAATAAATCAGTTTTTCCCTCAAGGTATTTAACTACAGATTTGATAATGTCGTTGAGAGCTTTGTAAAACACATTAGGTTTAACAGAATCTATATCAGGTATAATACTCACAGCATCCATCCCTTCAGAATATGTTGTATCTTGTATCCTTATACATTTTAAAAAATCATATTTTGGTTTAAGCTCTTTAAGTATTTTATCGATGGTTGCAATTGCAAAAGTCTCAGAGGTTCTTCTACCTATTTTACTGGCAAGTGCTCGTAATATGCATTCAATAACCTCAGAATTTGTCAAGTTGGGCATTTTATCGATTCAAGATATTATCAATTCTTTTCTTTAAATCTTCTAACCCTAGTTTAACCGAAAACCTCACATCAGGGTTATCGTCTACTATCAATATGGATTTTTTCATTCCTTTTCCTCATCTCTTAATCTTCTTACAATTTCGGACTCATTCGTCGTTAAATTGCCATCCAGAACAACACGTAAAGGAAATTCAGATGAATAATATTAAACTTTTCAATGGCAGAAATTAGTGCATTGATCATCCCATTACCTCATCCAGGTAAACTCAGTTAAGATGAATTGTCTTTTAATATATAATATCTACGCAGAATATTTTGATATATAACGCAATCTGACTATTTAGTCGGACCCTGCAATGGGATTTTTTTGACTTGGAAGATCCTCAGGTGTCTGGTTTAACTCCGACCAGTAGCTTGTCTTATAATGTAACTTCAAAATGGACATGAATATACTTGGGGGAATCGGAGCAGGTCATAGTAGTTATGACAGATGGGGAAACCCATACTCATATTAGCGCTTAAATGGATTGAATGCATAAAACGTCATTTCCCCGCTTGAAGCACTGTTTCCCTCTTGGTCATAAACCTTTGTTTCAAGTGTATGTTTTAGAAATGCTTTTTCATTCCATTTCCATAAATAAGGCGGACTTGTTAATGTTTCTTTTAATTTGTTATCTACATAGAATTCTGCTTTGGCGATATCTGTATTGTCCACATTAACACTAACTTGACCAAATATTATTGTTCTAAAGAATGGCAGTATCTTTTTGTTTTTTATATAGATAAAATCGTTTATTGTTATCAGATTATATTTATACAATATTAGAGCTGCCGCCAAAGCCCCAATAATTAAACTTATTGTTATAAACATCCAATTCTCTTCGATAAAGTTTTTTTGAGGGGGAGTAGCATATGCAAAGTAAAAGTATACTGCGCTTGAAGTATCGGAAGAGTTACCTTCTAACGCATCCGCGGCAATTTCAAATGCATAAGTTCCGTTCTTCAAATACGGTAGAGGTGAATAAGTAAATACTTTGTTATCTGTTGTAACAAGATTTGATTTTACTTGCAAAGACCCAAACGAAGCGAATGTAATTGAAACTGGGACATTATATGAAACAGTAATTATTGTACTATTCTCATCGATTACTCCTCCGTCGACAGGAGAGAAAGCAGGGGGTTTCACTTCGGGATAGATATTTTCAAAAATGAACTGATATTTGGTAGTAGGGTCATCAAGTACATATATCTTATTGTTTTTACGCCAGATCATATCTGAAGAAATAGTTCTATCGCCTGTTTTTACAGTAATTGACAAATCAGGATACTTAGTGTCATCTACCTCGATATAAATCCAGTTCGCTTTATTCACTATTATATTGATTATTGCTTGTTCCTTTTTTTCGTCAATCACAATAGAATCGTCGTCAAATGTTCCTATGGCATGAGTTATTGTTGTAACATAATCGGTTTCTGGTGTCCAAAAGAAATCTGGTATACTAGAATCGTCTACAGATATCAAAAATGAGACATATCCATTGATGTTTACAGGATTGTTTACTAATTTAAGGATCCTATTTGGATCATAAAATGTATCGTACTCTCCGTCATTGTCCAGATCATAACATAGAAATGGCTTTGTCAAATTCACATTGTATTCTGCATTATTATTAATCCAATTTAATGTATTATTCGATGCTTCTTTGGGTAGGTTTACAATTACCTCAACATTTGCAGTATCTACACCAGTTCTTTCATCACGATCTGTAACCGTTAGTGTTACTTTATATCTTCCATCTGCAGCATAAGTATGGGTTTGAGTAATTCCAAATCCTTTAGTTCCATCACCAAAATCCCAAGAGAAATTTACTATTTCTCCATCAAGGTCAAAACTCTCTGAAGCATCAAATGCAATTGTCTCTGATATATTCACACTATCTTTTGCATCAATATGAGCAATTGGATTCATAGTATTATTCTCATTACCAGAAATATCAATTGCAAAAATGATACAATATACTCGGTCAGGTTTGCCTTCGGGAATTATAAATTTTTCATAGTAATTATTGCCCTTATAATTCATGTCTGCAGTTATGTGATCAATATTGCTATCATACCAATACTCCATCGTTACATTTGAAATCCCAACATTATCCGTGATATATGCACTGAATGTATAGATATTTGTAAGATCAGTAGATGAAGAATCGTGCTGATCAATATTTATTGATGGAGGTTCAGTATCAACATCGATAAGAGCATAGGTGGTATCAATATTAGTTCCTCCAAGAGTATTTACAACTGTCAATGTCACTGTATAATTACCCTTAGATGAGTAATTATGTGACACATCTTCACCATCTTCTGTGCCTCCATCTCCAAAGCTCCATGTATAAGAAGCAATAGCTCCATCTGGACTAACACTCCCTGAACCATAAAATGGTATTTTTTCACCTATTGACCCATGGTAAGGTCCACCTGCGTCAGCTACGGGAGGACGATTCATCAAAGGGTATTTATCTTGGCTACTGCCACCATTTATATTGTATGGTACATCGACAATACCATCTCCATTAGAATCTGTACCCTTATAATCATCCCAATAGTTCCCACCTAAATATGGACCATTGATAATGTTTGATCCATTTGTTTTAGTTCTATTCCAAAGGTTTAAAGAATTGCTTATATCTCTTGAATTATTATCATTATTCTCAAAATAATTATTATAAATTTTATTACCTATTGCATAATAGTTTAGATATACGCCATAATGTGAATTTTCAGTTATTCTGTTTCCAGAAATTATATCATTTGTAGAATTTTGCAATCTTATTCCATCGAGAGTATTGCTGCTTATTATGTTATCAGAAATCACGTTCTCATCATCAGCAAGAAGAAACACACCATGTTTTTCATTACCTGATATGGTGTTTCCATTCACTTCATTACTTGAACCTGCTATTATTATACCATATTGAGTATTTTCCATAATGTTGTTACTGATTATCTCATTTGAGCTAGAGTTCTCTATTCTAATACCCGTGTTTCCATTTTGATAAATATCATTATTTGTAATAATGTTTTGATCACAATGATCATGAAGATAAATTCCATTATCTGTATTTTCATAAATATCATTATTAGAAATGCTATTACTGTCACATGTCTCATTTAAAAAAATTCCGTTGTTGCTATTATCATAAAATTCATTATAATTGATTATATTGCTATCAGATGAATATAGAAACATGCCGTAATCATTTTTTGTCAAAGCGTTGTAGGCAATTGTATTTCCATTGCTGTTATTAATGAATATTCCCTGTATTCCAGCCTTTATAATGTTATCTACTATCTTGCAATAACCTGCATTTACTATCACTACAGCATTATTTTCACTATTGCCGCTGTTTCTTATGGTGAAAGTACTGATATTGACATATGTAACGGAGATTGTTACAACATTTCCATTATTTCCCCCATCAATAATTGTATTATCTCTATCTTCAGCAAATATATCTACACTCTTATTTACTATCAAGTTTTCATAATAGATTCCTTCATAGACGATGATTCTATCTCCAGTAGTTGCATTATCTATTGCATCCTGAATTTTATCAAAATGATCATAATGCCATCCAGGTGTGGAGCTGTCATAGTCGTCATCTACATAGAATTTAGGTTCAACTGCTCTAACAGGCTCGACATAAATAAACTGGGTAAAACAACTGCCAGTTAGCAGAATAGCCAGTAATACAACTAAATTTTTTTGTTTCATCCCATCCTTGTGCATATGTATTTGCATATGCAAATCTAGTATTACAATAAAAATATTCCTATAAGAATCGCAAGAAAAACTTGTAACAAATTATGCATTATCGTTCCCAAGATATCTTCTTATCAAGATATTCAGCCCAAAATATGTACAGGTTCTTTGTTAGAAGTTCATTCCGTTCTAAAAACAGTAAAATTTTTTGAACAATTTTATCGATATGTTTTCCAAGGCTTAGATTTTTAGCTTGCCCCTCCAAAATATTATTGTTTCTTTAGCTTCTTGAAAAAATACTTTTGATTTTGCCTAATGTATTTGATATCTTTGAACCGCCTTCTTCTCCAGACGCTTTTGATTTTAATCGTGAAAATATACCTTTGATCTTTCCTTTTATACCTGATTCCTCTGTTGTCTTCTCATCTTCAGATCCTTTAGAAAAACCTCTTTTAAATGGAAGAAATCGTCTATGTTTACTCTCCACCTGTGGTTTAGGTTTTTTAATGTTAAATCCCACAAGATTGCTCTGATCGTCAATCCTTAATGTAAAAGTACTATTACCTGGTTCAAGTTCGCCTTTGGGTTTTTTCTTTCTACGTGATTTAAACATGAAATGAATTTTGCGTTTTTGTTTTTCCGTCTCTTGAGTCTGAACCTTCTCCTTTGTTTTGGATTCAGTTGGTACCTCTATGAAGTGAATCTCTTTTTCTATCTCTCCAGTCCTTTCAGCTTGTTCTACTTCGATAAACACTGGTTCATCGACTGTCTCCAATGTTGTTTCTGTGCTTTTTAATTTATCTTCAATTGATTCAACTTCTTTCAGTAATCCTAGTATTTCATCATGTGTTTTTACTTCCGATGATTTTTTTATTTGATTCAATTGATTAACTTCTGCTATTTCCCTCGCCTCTCTTGCCATTATTTACTTACTTTTAAACAATTAATATTTTAAAAACATATGCTTATAATCCTATGTTTCTTTTGTAAAAGTCATTGGATTTCGCCGGAAATATGAACTCCAATAGGAGAAAAATTGTTGGGTTAAAGCCCAATTTCGGCTCAACTTGAAAATTGGTTCTTACTAACTCTCTTTCCATTTTTGATATTTCTTGTAACATTGTCTAGCTCACTCTTTAACTTTGGATCTCCGGCAATATTTATGCGAGTATTGTTTTTTTTTACCTCAGATCTCGAGCAATATTCTTTCATGTATGCTTTTCTTTTTTGTTTTACATGTGGTCGTTTTTCATATTTCCTCGCCTGTTACTAAACCGATTATTTTATTAACACGAAGAATCATTCTTTTTTTACTAAGTGGATGGGATGCAAGATAGCGATGGGACAGTTGCCTCTCCAGATATACTGAAACCTCTTGTTATACGCTCGCTAAGGAGAAGTAACGTCAGAAAAAAGATTGCAGAGTATCTTTTCGATATCAGTCCAAGTGGGAGCTATACCTCTGAGATTGCATATAATGTTAAAACAACTCCGACTAACGTAATAGGTGCTATAAGAGGAATGAATTCAAGATATCGAGGTGATGAATCTCTTATCAGTCTCAATCTAGTTGAACAATTCAATAGTGGAAAAAAGAATGATATTAAGTTATACAAACTTACAGACTTTGGAAAAGAGATTGTAGAATCGCTTAGGGAAAACAAAAGACACTTTTAAAAATTTTTAGTAATCATATCATTAATTTCATTATAATTTAAGATATATCAATAGAAAATTCTTCTATTTTTTTCAAACATTGTTGTAATTTGCCCTTCTTCCACTTGCTCCATGTCGCCGTTTTCGTATTTTACAACGGCCCATCTGCTAGGATGCGGGTATGTATTAATAACTATTGCTTTTCGCGAAGGTGAATCATGATCAACTTTACTTTTTACAAAAACTTCCACCCCCCTTCGTATTCCTCTATCTCTTAACATAGATTTACCCCGCTCTAGTGTAGTATATATGATATGACCCATAAATATAAATTTTGTTACAAAATATTATAAAATCATGAAAATGGATTATTTTTTCGACTAGATGAGATTTAAATATATTATTATACATTCAGGGTCTTGAGGTGGATCTATATGAAATCAAAAGTTTTGCAATTTATGTCTATAAGCATCTTGTTATTGGGTTTTTCTTCCATCATTTTATTTGAGGGATGTGATGCCGAGGATGAAAATTACGGGATTTCTATAGTAAATAAATCATATGAGGTTGTTAAAACCGAGAAACTTGGAACACAAACCATTGTTTATTTTAAAATCAACATAATTTTGCATAATTCTGGTAGTAACACATCAGAAGATATTACTGTTAGTATCTGGGATGAAAACGATGGACTTAAGACACTTAGAAATGGAACAATATCGCCCGGTAAATCATTACCGTTTGTTTTTGGTGAAAACGATGATTGGATGGTAGTTGGTTTGGGGGAACATAATGTAAATATTGCCTTTTCGCCTACTAATGAAAGTAGAAAGACTCAGTATAATTCTGGCTCTGCAACACTTGTTATTAGCACATATGATATAATTAATGACAACTCCTCACCGGGATTTGAAATAATTTTAGTAGTTATTGCAATTGCCACTTTGACATTTTACAAAAGAAAAGACAACAGATAATTGCCTAAGTTCTCCCAATCAAACGAGATTCAGACTCATTTGTCAATTGAGAAAACACTCGTATGATTTCAGAGCTATCAGGTAGAAGGGAGATATTCACTTGGACAAAGAATACTCACATTTTATCAGCAGGATATTAACAACATTAAAAGGTTAGGCTTCTATAGCAATGATCTTCACATGGTCAACCTCTGTTACCCGTTCTCCACTATATGAGATAATATTTACCATGCTTTCTGTATAATCTTTAAATAAATTACTAGTCTTTTGTCCGACTAATAATTCTAATAAGTTATTATCCTTATCATAAAAATTTACAGTGACATTTATGTTTATATCTCTACCAGCAATGTTATGAAAAAGATATTTAACATCGACCTTCTCAATTATATCTTTTTCATACTCGAAATCATATATAGTATGGAACTCCAAAGTGGCATATGCTAGCTCTACCACATTAGATTCTAAATATATACCTTCAAAATTTTCGTCTGTAGTAACTCCTTGCTCCTGACAACCGCTAAATGCAACTAATACTGTACTTATAACAAATCCCAATATAAGCAGATCTTTTTTCATCCCTTCTTCCCCCTCCTTCGTTCAGAGGAGATCTGCAATCGTTTTGTAGTGATATATAGTTTTCTAATATTTTTTAAAGAATTTGACGGCATTTGGGCATACGCTTTACGAATTCCTAGTTTTTTCAACTATTTATGAACAAATTTTACCGATTAACCTTCTAAAATCGTTTAGTTTTAAATTGATGGGTGCAATTCTGTCTTATCAGTTACAAAAAAATTAATGAAAGCTTTAACATAACACCAAAACCGTTTGTTAGAAAAAGTTTAAAAATTCTGTTTTGTTTTGATAAAAAAAGTTTAATTTATTAAAATTTGGAGTTGCTATGGCAGTTCAGAGAGAAAATTCAGATGTTATTAGACATGTTTTAAGGGCATTAGTTAATATTTCCGGAAGGAAAACTACAGAAGGACATGCCGTTTCAATCATGGACTCATTGATAAAAGAACTTGAAGAGGAATATGATTTTCTAAAGCATGTAGAAATAAGAGATACACGATTTTTAGAAGATGATTATTCTATTAGTGTTATGTCTGATGTGGATTTTATTTCTCATGATGAGGTTGGTAAAGCAATTCATGATATTATTATCTCAATGAATAAAACATTGGGAAAGAACGCGGGCCATTTTTTAATTAAGGAATTATCACGTAACATTGGAGATAATTATCGTTCAATAATGGAGGATATGGGTATAGATTTAGGTCTAATGCAACTGGAACATGAAGTAACTGAACTGGAAAATAGAATAATGAATAAACAGAAAACTGATTAGTAAAGTAGCTGATATTATATTTAAAAATTCCAAATAATGTGATCCCCATTTATTTTTTTAGATACTTAGATATAAACGTACTTATTGGAGAGTTGCCCACCGGCCTTATTTAAATTTGATTATAATTTCATTTCTAAAAGGATATTCATTTGCATATGCAAGTGAATATTCACTTGCGGACAACATATATAAAGAACCTTGAGTTATTTTTTTACCACGTACTCTAAGAAAGTTGTAATTAACAATGATAAAGGAGGAATGTATAAAGGATGGGAAAAATACGTAATATAATAGAGAAAGAAGATGGTGGAGCTATTGGTATCGGCGCAATGATTGTTTTTATTGCTATGGTTCTCGTAGCCGGTATTGCAGCATCGGTACTGATACAAACTAGTTCGAATCTTCAAATGCAAGCTCTAAGCACAGGCCAGGAAACTATTGCTCAGGTTTCAAGTGGCTTAAAAATTGAGGGAATATCAGGACACAACACCTCAGGAGAAATTGACCTATTGGCGATAGAGATCACTCCGTTGTCTGGGTCACCAGATATTGATTTGTCTCAAGCAGTAATTGAACTTTCAGATTCGAACAATAAGTTCATTGTAAGATACGGAGATGCACTCACCAATATAAGTTCCGTAAATGGGAGTATCTTTGAAGTCACTGACTTTGGTGATGCCACAACGTTTGATATTATTGTACTTCAAGATGCTGATGATTCTTGTCTTGAAGCTACACCTGTGGTTAACTTTGGAGATCATGTTGTGATTGCAATTAACGCAAGTGCAGTTTTTGGCAGTAGTGTACCCCCAAGACAGGACGTTTTTGGTCTTATCATCCCAGAAGAAGGAGCATTTGGTGTAATTGGATTTACTGTTCCATCAGCTGTTACTTTAACAGTAATAAAATTACAGTAAGGAGGATGAAAAAACATGAATAGAATTATTAAAATCCTTAGAGGAAAGGATGTTGGTGCTATTGGTATTGGAGCAATGATTGTTTTCATAGCTATGGTTCTAGTTGCGGGAATTGCTGCAAGTGTACTTATACAGACTTCAAGCACAATACAACTGCAAGCTATGAATACCGGACTACAAACTACAAATGAGGTCTCCAGTGGTATTGAAGTCTATGACATCGAAGGAAAACTAAACGTGACAAATAACGTGACATATGATTTGAAATATTTGGCCATTGGAGTAAAGGCAAGACCTGGGGCAGATGGTATGGATCTCAACAACACTTATGTAATTCTGAGTGATGGTGAAAAAAAAGCACTTTTAAGATATGGCGGTTATAATGATGCCGATCTTTTCGTTGCCTCTCCAAGTGGAGATCTTTTTGCTGTTCTTAGTGATGCTGACTGGGATAAAACAGATCGTGAAACATTTGCTATAGCCGTTATACAGGATTACGATGGTTCTATCAAACAGGCGACACCAACGCTGAATAGAGGAGATAAGGCAATCATACTAATCCGCTGCAGTTCGTTACTTAATGGTACTTTCGGTCGAGAGATTCCGGAGAGGGTACAAGTGACTGGCCAGGTTATACCTGAAGTAGGATCACCAGGCGTGATACATTTTACAACACCAATGTCATACTTTGATGAAATCTATGATCTACAGTAAGATAAAAAATTAAAAAAAATTTATGAAATTTTGTGTGGCAGATCCCACACAATTCTTTCTATTTTTTTATTAAAAAACTACTTTTTCAATTTTTTGAATTTTTCCCTTATGTGATTATCAATGTCATCGATTAATTAACCAATCAAAGTTTCTATTACACATCCATTTACAATTGAAAACCATAAATTTTTATTCTCTTAAGTGATTCTAATAATACTAAACAACCTTTCTCAAATTTGCTTATAGGGGTAAAGAAGAGAGGGAGGCGAGGGGATAAAGATCATCTTTGATAAGCATGAAAATTTAAATGAGAATGCTGCTATTGGTGTAGGTTCGTTAATAATATTTATTGCTATGATGCTTGTAGCGGGCATAACCGCTTCTGTTCTCATCCAAACTATGAATAGCTTACAAGAGCGAGCAATACAAACTGGTGCGGAAACTATTAAAGACATTTCCTCTGGACTAAAAGTTACACACGTGAGTGGATATAGTGATGGATCAAAAATAACGCGACTTGCTATAGTTATAACACCAATTGCTGCATCTGATGGGTTAGATCTTGCATTTGGATATATTTTCCTGTCTGATTCAAATAAAAAGGTTGTTTTACATTATAATAGTAGCTGTTTTAGTAGCAGTATTTCAAATGGCTTGTTTAACACTTTGAACTCTAGTAACCTTAGTGCTACAACCTATGGTGTAATGGTAGTTAGAGATATTGATGGCTCCTGTAGCTCAACCACTCCGGTCATAAATGATGGTGATTTGGTTGTTTTATTAATAAATGCCACAAAATGTTTTTCAGGGATAGGAACACATACCGAGGTATCTGGAAACGTCAATCCTGAGTATGGGATCAGTGGAGTAATAGGCTTTACAACGCCAAGTACTTTTGCCGATACGATAGTCGATTTGCAACCTTAAACTAGAGTATCAACGATTTCCTCAACGGTTATTCCACCAAAGAAAACTTTTGCAATTTCATATAATTCCATATCAACTGTTTTCAGTTTAGAAACTGCTTCCTCAAGTTCCACAGGAATGATTTTATTCCCTCTTAGAGCAACCATTTTTCCGTAATTTCCATCTTTTAATAATTCGACAGCTGTAACGCCAAATCTTGTTGCTAAAATCCTGTCATATGCAGTAGGTGTACCTCCTCTTTGTACATGCCCTAAAACAGTAACCCTAGTTTCAACGCCCATTCTTTTTTCTATTTCTTTTCCCAAAAAATTACCGACACCACCTAATCTCACATGTCCAAAATCATCTTTTTCATCTGAGATGGCAGCGAATTTATCTGTTTCTTTTGGTCTTGCACCTTCTGAGACTACAACGATACTAAATGTTTTTCCACTATCGTAACGTGCTTTTAGATTCTTGCAGATCACTTCTATATCAAATGGCTTTTCAGGAATCAATATTTCATCCGCCCCACCTGCAATGCCAGCCATTGTAGCAATCCACCCTGCGTGTCTACCCATGACCTCTAAAACTATAACCCTATGGTGTGATTCAGCAGTCGTATGCAGTCTATCTATTGCTTCTGTAACTATAGACACTGCGGTATCGAAACCAAATGTATAATCTGTACCTGAAAGATCGTTATCAATTGTTTTTGGTACGCCAACTACTGGAATTCTCATCTTATGTAGTTTTAATGCAACTCCTAATGTGTCTTCACCACCAATAGCAACAATAGCATCAATACTAAATTTTTTTATGTTCTCGGCGAGTTTTTTGACATTTTCCTGTTCTTTAAAAGGATTTGTTCTTGAAGTTCCAAGAATAGTGCCTCCTTTAGGTAGAATACCAGAAACGTGACGATCGTTTAGGAGAATCATATCTCCATCAATGAGACCTTTCCAGCCGTTTTTTATACCGATGGTGGTCCATTTGTACCTGCGGGATTTTCTAACAACGGCTCTTATCACAGCGTTTAAACCCGGACAATCTCCTCCACCGGTTAAAATACCAATTTTTTTCATAACCCATCCTTCCAACTGATACATTCTTTATCTTGTATGTCTTTTAATAATTTATGTTTTTCATTTTTACATACCAAGATATCCACCTAAACCGATATCAACTATTGCTCCGGTTAAAGCAACAACCCATACAAAGGGTACGAAGTAAAATAGCGTCATTAATTTGTGACTGCCTTTCAGAATTCGAATAGTAAAAGAAAGCATAAAACAATGTATAACTAATACGATGAATACGATGATAAAATTATTAGTAAAAACCTCAGGAGGAACCGTGCTAAGTATTGCACCTACATCTATAGTAGTACCTGCAAAAGGATCTCCCCCCATTCCTTCTATCAATAAAGTATTAAGATGCCTTGCTATTACAAGTGCAGTATAAACGCTAAACGCTATACCAAACGTAATCCCTCCAAAGAGTGCTGCAGAAGTATTAACGATAGCAATTTTTTTAATACGTAAATCTCTAATTTTTCTGATATTTTCCGATATCATTCTTGAAACACTTCGTGGATTGGCAGCAGCAGTAGTGGCTTGTCTGAACATCTCGCAAGAACGTTGGATGAAATTACTTCCCGTGTCAATGCCGAACCATTCCCAAGAATCATCATCACTTATTCTTGTTCTCAATCTTCTATAAAGATCACGTATGTGTTTTGTTAAAATCCCATAATCTTTCTCACTTAGATAATATACAGATGGATTTATTCTTCCCCCCCGCATGGTTGCTATTGAACCTAAAGCTGGTAAAAAACCTAGGAAGCTCCTTTCCTTCCTCGAAATATCGCCCTCAGCCTTAAATATCTTAATACCGGGAAGTATCAATGGAGTAAGTGATGCCGCTACTGCGATTTCTAGTGGAATCAGCTCAAATATAGGAATCTTTAAACTATACTTAGCAAAAAATAGAATAGATCCAATTATTATGCATGTTAAAATTGATATTTTAAAAAGCTTCTCTAAACTCAATTCTAAATCTCCTTTTTCACCAGTAAGATGCCATACTTCATCTGGTGGCACCATAGCACGCAATAAATAAAGAAGCATACCTTCCGAAACTATTAAAAGGAAGGATGACAGAAAAATAAAAGTGCTCATATCTTCAGCACCGATTATCATGGGTAAAACTATCCCAAGCGCCATTACAAAAATTATTGCAATGAGCAAACTCACATAGACCTCATTCAGAATAGTAATATTTTCGTTTGCAGATTCATACATGGTTTTGTATTCTTCTAAAACAGCATCTTGTTCTGTTTCAATAAATTCTCTATGTTCTACACCACTATCAAGACTTTGTGAAAATCTATCTAAAAAGTCGGCAAGTATTTTACTTGGCGTTCTTTTGGATATAAACATAAAACTTTTTGCAAGTGGAACACGCCATTGACTGCAAAGCACGCTTATCTTTCTCAGTTCGTCACCAAGACTCCCATATGCTGGATTTCCACCGAGTATACCAATTATCTCATTTAATGGTGTATCTGATATTGCCAAAACTCGAATATGGGTTATAAAAAAATGCATTTTTCCATTGATGTCAGATTCTTTGTTTTTCCATGCTATATACGGGTAAAAAATTCCAAGAAATATGGGGATAATTCCTCCAATAATAAATGTAATGGGATTTAAATCCAGAGGTACTGGGATAAGCATCTCCAGAATAAATGGCAAACAAAAAATCAGTACTCCTATTATAATTAATGGAAATAATATTTTTTTGTAAAATTTCTCTGGGTCATCGAGATTTTTATAAGCAATTTTCAGCTCTTTTAACGACTCTTCTTTCTTTTTTTCTTGTTTTTTTGCTTTTTTTCTAGATTCTTTTGATTCACTCTTTTTTTCTTCCGCCATTGTCAACACTATAAAGAAAACGGTAAGCCTTCCTCTCCTTCTCTATAAAACCCCCAAATGCATTGGACTACTTCATAATAATCAAATATTTTTTCCTCTACCATCTTGTCAAGAATATGTTTTCGAAGATCATATTCATCATAAATCCCAGCGGTGTCTTCATATCCAGCGTTTTTTGCGATTTTTTCCTCTAGAATATAACTGTTTTTGTTTGCAGCAAAAACATGTCTGTCTTCTTCGGCGTTCCAATCAAATGCTTTCCGTGCCATAATACCATCAACTGCTCTATTGTATCCTTCAATTTCGTCTATCGAGGTAACCCTTCTCATCATTTTTCCATTTCGTTCTAAAGCAAGTTGTATTACCACAAAGTCAAGATTATCCATAAATGTCTTAGGAACATTAATTGGATCCCCTGTAAATCTTTGAATAACTTTTGTTACAGAGCCTGCGTGAAATGTTGTCATACATGGATGTCCTGTCTGCATAGCTTGAAAGACAATATTTCCTTCTGCACCTCGTACCTCTCCGGGGATGATATAATCAGGTCTTGACCGCAATGCTGCTCTCAAGAGATCGAACATATCGACTTGTCCCTCTTTTGGTCCTGTTGCCTTTGTAAGTAGACGTTGCCATACCGTATGTGGTACTTGCAGTTCGGGGGTACCTTCTGTTGTATAGATCTTTTTTTCAGGAGGTATAAAAGGAATTATTGCATTCATTGTAGTTGTTTTTCCACAAGCTGTTCCACCGCATAAGAAAAAACTTCTTCCATATTGTAAGCAAATCCACAGATATGAAGCAACACCTGAGCTTAGAGTGCCCCAGTTTATTAGCTGAGTAATGCTGATCGGAGTTTCAGTAAACCGTCTAATTGTCATACTAGGTCCTTTGATGCTCACCGCAGAGCTATAAATGATGTTTCCTCTACTCCCATCGGGAAGTACTCCATCGACAATCGGCCGTCCTTCACTCACAGGGACACCCATTTTTTCACTAAGTAATTTAGTAAATGCTGGGGCATCTTTCTTTTCAATTAATACATTGGTTTTTATCATCTCAAAAACTTTATGGATAAGATGGATGTTTTCTCCAGAAATTAAATGAATATCTTCGATATATGGATCCCCCATAAAACATTCTATTGCTCCTCCTCCAACAAGCTCTTTAATAACAGAATATTCAATATTTCTTTTTTGACTTGAAGTGACCTTTATTTTGTCACCCTTTGCAAGAATTACATTGCCTTTTTTGTCTTTTCGAATATCAGTTGCTTTTTCATCAATAATAGTAATTTCATCGATAAGTTCAGTAAGAATTTCTTTCAAATCGTTATCTTCTATTACACTTCTCTTTTCAGGTGCTTTTTTCACGATCAATTTTTGTATTTGCTTAAGCTTTTCTTTTTCTGCATCGTTTAAAATTGGTTCAATAGCTTTATATTCCGGGACCTCCATATCTTGTGTTCTATATATGTGAATGAAAATCATTCCTCTTGTTGGATATATTAAATTAGGATATTTTTCATCTCTCACTTCGTGGGGTAGCGGACTATAGAATACAGGATCTCCGATTTTTCTTTTTATATCTTTAACGTAATTTACCAAATGTGGATTTTTATCCATAAGATGTTGTATCTCGTCTTTGCTCATTTTTGTCATTTTTTACAGTCACCATTTATAATGAGATTGGAATGCCCTTTTCCCCCTCTCTGTAAAAAGTCCAGATAAACTGAACTACCTCATAATAATCAAATATTTTTTCCTCTACCATTCGCTCAAGAATATGTTTTCGACGATCAAATTCATCATAAATTTCCATCACATCCGCATAACCTGCATTTTTTGCAATTCTTTGTTCTAAAATGTAGCTGTTCCTATTTGCTTTAAAGATATGAGTGTCGTCAACAGGATTCCATTCAAATGCCTTCCTCGACATGATACCATCCACCTCTTTGTTGTATCCTTCGATTTCATCTATTGATAGTACACGTCTGAGTCTCTTTCCTTTTCTTTCTACTGCCATCTGAATTAAAACTACATCAAGGTTATCCATGAATGTTTTAGGAATGTTTATAGGATGTCCAGTAAAACGTTGTATAACCTTTGTTACAGATCCCGCATGGAAGGTTGTCACAACAGGATGCCCTGTCTGCATGGCCTGGAAAACAACACGTCCTTCTATTCCTCTAGTTTCCCCTGGGATAATATAATCTGGTCTAGATCGAAGTCCAGCCTCTAGAAGCATGCCTTCATCGATGCGCCCTTCTTTTGGTCCTGATTGTTTTGTAAGTAGTTGCTGCCATACTTCATGAGGCACCTGTACTTCAGGCGTGTTTTCAACAGAATATATTTTTTTCTCAGGAGGTATAAAAACAAACATCGCATTTGCCGTTGTTGTCTTTCCAGATGCTGTTTCTCCACACACAAAAATACTGCGACCATAATTGAGGCAAAGCCATAGATATGCACCAACTGCGGCATCAAAAGTTCCCCAGTTGATAAGCTGTGTTATACTAATAGGGGTCTCACTGAATTTTCTAATAGTCATCGTAGGTCCTTTTAAACTTACATCTTTACTATGTATGATATTAACTCTACTACCATCGGGTAAGGTACCATCTGCAATAGGCTGACCTTCACTAACAGGACTCCCTATCTTCTCGGCGAACTCCTGTGAAAACCTACTTGCCCATTTTTTATCAATATAGATATTGGTTTTGACCATGTCAAAAACCTTATGGATGAGATGGACGCATTCCCCTGTTATGATATGAATATCTTCGATATATGGATCTCTCATAAAACATTCAAGTGGTCCTCCGCCTATAATGTTTTTTAATATATCATACTCGATGTCCATTTTTTCAACAGAAGTAAGTCTTACTTTACCTCCCTTTAATTTTCTAGGTGTGACTCCTGCTTTTTCGTCGAGGATAATTATTTCTTCCAAGAATTTTTTTACAGAATTTTTTATTTCCTCATCGGTTTTCACCTTTTCTCGAAAGGGAGCTTTTTCATATAGTCTGTCTAGAATTATATCACGTTTTTTTTCTTCATTTTCATTTAATACGGGCTCGATTGAAGTATATTCTTTGAATTCCCCTCCCTCGGTTGAACGAATATGTATGAAAACAACACCTTTTGTAGGATAAATAATATTGGGATTTTTTTCTTCTTTTAAATCACGAGGAACCTTACTGTAAAACGTAGGTCTATCTATTTTTTTCTGTATATCATCGAGATATTTCTTAAGATGAGGGTTCTTGTTAATTATTTTTTCTTCTTCATCTTTACTCATCTTAGTCATTCTTCCACCCCTCATTTAGAATGCAACGCCACTTGATTCGATACTAAGACCGGTTCCTGGTTTTACAGAAAATGTGGTCATAGGTTCGTATTTCTTCCTTGCACCATTAAATTTCTCAATATATATGTTATGGACCACACCAACTCCAGGCATAGATTCACGGGTAATCCTATAGTGAACGTCGGTAATCATTTTAAAAGCATTATGAATCTCTTCAGGCCATTCATTAGGATTAGCTGTTAAAAATACAATTTTTCCAGTACCCGTTATTCTATTGAAGAAACTAGTTAATTCGACTAAATTGTCTTTTGTTAAACTTTCATTCAATAGAGTAGAAAGCGAATCAATAAATATAATATCAGGATCAAAGAGTTTTCTACAAGTAAGTAAACCTTCAAGAAAAGTGTTTTTTGGAAGAGTTTCAGCAAGAGTCACCTCAGTTGATATGAAAAAAAATTTGCCACTCATTAAATATTGTCTTACATTATAACCAACAGAGGATGTTTGCCTCAGAAATCTTTTTATTGTAAATTGGGTGGAGACATAAGAACAAGAATGCCCATTTTGCAGTAAACTAACACAAAATCTCTGGCAAAAAATACTTTTTCCCGTACCTTCTTTACCCTCCATGAATATAAGAGATCCGTTAGGAATATCCGCTCCAAATCTCTCGGCGAAACCGTCGGTTTCCCCTTTTCTTTTCAATATTAAAGATTTAGTTTCCTTCATATTTTATTCCTTTTTAAATTTCAAATGTAAATTCATCTTCAATACCAAGCGGCCCAACTATTCTTAGAGTGTGATAACCCGAAGATATGGTACTTTGAGCTACGTATATTCTAGTATATTTCGACGGTTGAATAGAATCATCTGAGAAATTGTAATTTACAGTGGCAATAATATCTCCATCTATAAACAGTTGAAATGTTTCATTTGTTGTTGACAGTTTTTTTCCACCAATATTTTTTAGATAGAATACATAGTCGCTACCCGAAGTTGGAATATTTTCAGGATCATTAATAATCTTAAAATCTGTATCGAGATGTTCTTGAATTCTATCTCCTCTGTCTGAAAGCGACATACTAACATTCATGGTAATGGCTACAAAGATTCCTGAAACTGCACCAGCTGCAATTATAGCTGCTACAAAGAATATGACGTGAGTTCCTGTTAGGCTAAATCCCACTTTTTACCCCCTTGGAATTAATATCCATAATAATCCGACACACCGTTATCTGTTACGATTTTAATCACGTCACCACTGTTAGTAGGACCCACGACATAGAATACAGCACTTTCTTCGGGATAAAGAGTTGGTTCAGAACAAGTAAACTGTTTCAATAATCCTTCTATCAAAATATTAAAGTCACTTGTGTTTAGGGTTACACTGCCAGTATTATTCGCAGTAATCTCAGTATTTGGATCATTCCAAATAGCACCGGAAATGGTTATATCAGTTTGAACCCTATCCACGGTTCTATCAAACATATCATTGTATGAATCATCGATATCGGTTATCGTAGGAAGCAAGCTACCTGTAAAAACTTCTATTGCTACCAGAATAGAAACACCAATAACTGCAAAGGCACCCACGAGTGAAAATCCCACCTCACATTACCTCCAAATTTAATAGTGCATATTTCCCCTTCTTACTGATGAATTGTGTGCGGATATATATGTAATGTTAAATAATTTTATTTAAACTTATAACCTTCAATGCTCTTTGCCATCTTTTCCATTTCTCGATCTATTTTCCATATGAAACGTTCATCCAACTGATTTCCTTTCAGCTTCTGGATAAATAGCAATGATTGAACGTGATTTCTTGTTGAAAGACTCCCCACTTCTTTTTTGCTTTCCTCTTTTTCGTTTTCCACAGTTATACCTTTAGAGTATTTGATTAGATCCAGTCTAACATCCTCGGATATCCAGTTAACATCAACATAATAATCAAGAATTTCTGGAAGATTATTCTTACCTAACTTATCTACAAGATATTGAAGCCATTTCATCAAAACAACAATACTTTCAGGGTCATTAGAAATTTCAGTTAAAGATTCCATTTCCTCTTGAAGAGATAACTCTATCTTTTCTCCGGTTTTTATATCTTTTGTTTTAACGATTTTACCTGTTAATCCTGTAACTCCATCCAACTGATTTCCCTCAATAATTTTTATTCTATCTTTAAGTTTTTCGATAGTTTCAACAAGTTTTTGCATATCTTCATTTGGAGTGATTTCAATCTTATCTTTCTTTTTTTCTCCAGATTGACTTGATTTTGAATAAATTTGCAATGCTGTCTGTATTTTTTTAACAAGTTTGTAAAATTGTTCTTTGTTTATTTTTATGTTGCTTTCTTTAAGTTTCTCTCCAATTTTCTCTGCGATTCTTGGGGATAACATGTTTTGTTCAACTACGGTGGCAAGCTCTGTATCTATTTCGAACTCATCAGTCATATTCTCTCCTCTATTTTTCTCGTTGTCCAACCTAATCATCCACCTACATTATATGTAAATAGATTTCATTTATTTTAAACTTAGTAGAAATTCATTTATAATACTTTCAATATTTTGTTCAGCAAGTAAATTCTCTAAAGATCTACTTAATATCTTGTCTAAATCATCATTAGATAAATCTCCTGCTACGAATTGCATAGCGTTTGATGGTAGTGATTTATCATCAATATTTTCAGTTGGAGTGAGTTTATCTTTCAGTTCAGATTCTTGTTCATTATCGAGTTTACTAGATGAAGAATCGATATTCTTTTCAAAATCTTTCTTTATTCTCTTCACACCACCTAAGTTTTTCTCCATTTCTGATTCTAAATCACCCATTCTAGTTTTTACATCATCTATTTCTCGTGTAAAATTTTCCAATGCATCAATCCTTTTTTTGGTAACTTTTGATAATCCTACAAATGGATTCATTTGCTCTGAGACTATTTCATATAAACTTACTAGGTCATCTAGATCCTTTGTTAAACCATCAATTTTTTCGACTGCTTTGTTGACATTCTCTTGATTCTTCTTAATTTGAAAATCAAAATCCTTTATAGTTTGGAGGATATTTCGTTTCTCCTCCAATTTCGACCTAGAGTCATCAGACGGCGTTGCAGTTGGCACAGAGAGTTTTAGAGAAGCAGTTTTATCAGGTTCTTCTTCCGTTTTTTGATCAGAGGGTTCTTCTTTTTTTTCCTCGTCAGGAACTTCTTCTTTCTTCTCTCCGGTCTGACTTTCATCTTCATTGACTTTGATAATCGTTCTTAAATTTTCTACGTCTTCCTTTCTATCTTTGGCTGGCTGTTCTGCTGTTTCTGTTTCAGCAGCAGGTTCTGGGACAGGCTGTTCTTTATCCTCAACGGTAGTTTCAGTAACAGAAGAATCAGAACTAGGTTCGGCTCCTTCAGAACCAGCGGGTTCTTCCTTTCCCAACTTTAATTTTATCTGTACCCCTCCTACATCACCAAATTTATTGTTAGATTCAATAGATAATAACCATAATCTTATATATACTTTTACGTGATTTCTCTATTGGACTGTTTACCTAAACAAAGAATAAACAAATATTATTTTGAGAATTAATGCTGCATTGGATTATTGCTGTTTCAGGTACGTTAATACAATTATTGACATCAATGAGATGAAGATAAAAATTAATCAAGGCACATCAAGTTAAATATTGTTATTGTAATTTCAATTAAATTAGGTTGATGACAGAATGCTTGTAAAAGAGATTATGACTAAGGAAGTAGTTACAATAGAGCCCAAAAACACGGCGTTTGATGCTGGTATTAAATATCGAGATAAGAAAGTTGGTTGTTTGGTTGTAGTGGATAAAAAAGTTTGCGTTGGAATTGTAACGGAGCGAGACCTTATTGAAAGAACGTTATGCATGCGTAAAGATCCTGAAAAAACGAAGATAGCCGAGATAATGTCTTCCAATATTAAAACAATTTATGCTCTAGAGAAAGTAGAAAAGGCAATAGAGATTATGAAAAAACATAAAATCAAGAAACTTCCAGTTATTTTAGGTGAAAATATCATAGGGATAATTACAGTTACAGATATTTCCAATGCAAGACCAGAGATTTCAAGAAGATTTATTGACTCTTGGGTAAAGCCCCAATGGAGAGATTAAAATTAACCTAATTGACAGATATTCAATACATCCCTTAAATCCGCCTCTGAAATAGTTATAAGTTTGAATCCCAAATAAACAAAATATTTACTAATCATGGAGAAAGAATGAATTTCTTACTTTTTCCCATTATTTTATTTTTTGGAGTTTTACTGTTGATACCAATTTTCAATCAGAAAAACTCGTTTTCAAACATCATACTAACAGATCCGAATATTTTTTAAAACATTGATAATAGCAAGTGATTTTTTATTAAAGAAAACATCTATGGGAGTCATAAATTCGTTAGCACAGCGAGTAAAATGAATTAATCTAAAACATCGTTGACAAAACATCAAAAGATTTTAAAATAGTTAACGAATTGAGTAAAGCAATAGCTAAAATATGAGACATAATGTTTTTCATAAGGTAGAGGAGATGAGAACAGAAGACTACTCAAAAATTGGTAAAAGAAACACTCTAGTATTCACGCTAAACAAAAATGGAGAAATAGTAGAATTTGATAAAAGTTGTCAAAAAATAACTGGTTATCCTAGAGATGAGGTATTAACAAGGAAAATATTGGATTTTTTGATTCCTGAGAATTATATCAAACAATGGGGAGAAATGTTTGATTTAGTATTAAAGAACGGAAGTGTGGATAATTTCAAAAT
>JAUWBM010000126.1 GCA_030601705.1 Thermoplasmatota archaeon | reverse complement strand
ACTATAATACTTCGACTAGTACGTGGGTTGTTGCTGACGATACAGTCAATGAGACCAGTCCGAGGACTATTAATTGGGATGATCCATTTGGTCCAGGAGGGCAGGGTATTCTTGCTTTGGATACTGTTTTCAACGGTTTGGCGAACACGTCAAATCTGTCATCGTATGGAAATGGCACGTATCGCATCTACGCAGCATTCAGAGACCCTGATGGCAACATCCTAGTGACTGATGATGAAATCGAGTTGGAAGCGACGTACGAGTTCATGATAACCTTTGAATAACTGTAAAACCAGACAAATGAAAAACGAGTCAGGCAAAGAATTGCCTGATTCTCTACTTTATTTCTAATTTCGTTAATTTTTAATATTATGAACGTAACGGCTAATTAGACTTGGCTAATTAGCGCCCCTCCCTACATCGTTTACACCCCTTTTAGGGTGTAATTGATATCATATATGAAAATTGAGAGCAATATGAATCAAACCATATAACCACGTATATATGCCTAAACCTAATAAAAAGATTGAAATATTAATACCTTTACTCCATCTATCTTTTTGATTTTTTCCATTAAATGATAGGGCAACGAGGGCTAAAGAAAATAATAACGGGCTCATCTGCATCAGGTTTAAACCAGAGTTAATCTTCAGAAAAGCGATTTCATTTTGAATAGATTTATTTGCATATACCATCGATTCTCTTAAGTTACTATTAGCATTTTTAAAGTCTTCATTTGACTCTCCTAAACATTTATTTGATTTATTCACAAATGAAATCGCTTTTTCATAATGAGTAAGGTCACCTGTTTTAGACCAATGTATAAATTCTATGATGCCCCATTCCATTTGACTATTTGCCCATTCCATAGATAATAATGCAGAATTTTCTCTTTCAAGAGCTAGAGAAAAAAAGTTTTCTTCCGCTCTTCTAGCTATCCTTGAACCTTGAAGATACGAGTTAGACAGGTCTGTTAGCCAATGATTTGTAATGTAACAACCCACTATAGCTATTATAATTATTATTAGTAATTTTTCTTTTTTTGAAAGGTGTTTCATAGTACATCTCCCTTTAATCTAAAATTTTTATAACAATTTTTTCCTTATAAAACCATTCACAAGATAGAACATAAAAACTTAAAATCCTCACTATTTGTTGTCTACACAATAAATTATCACAAGTCGTGGTTTAGATATGTTTTTAAAGAAATAACTGTTAAAAATTGTATATGAATATCGAAAATTTCAGAGCATTACTTTCTGCATTGATTGCTGCGTTACCCACAGTTATGTCTTTGGGTCTTATTGCTATTCTTGCCTTTCCAACAACAAAAGCTGGATTGAAAAACGAGAAGTATTATAAAATTTTCATCACTTTTCTTATACCTATTATTGGGCT
This sequence comes from Thermoplasmatota archaeon, assembly GCA_030601705.1. Taxonomy (GTDB): domain Archaea; phylum Thermoplasmatota; class E2; order DHVEG-1; family DHVEG-1; genus JAGLML01. Next base: position 5,626 of record JAUWBM010000126.1, on the reverse strand, counting down.
GTTCATTGTATCAATTTTTTTAAACATAAGTTCTTTGGCATCTCTGTGTGCAAACAGAAATAATCCATTGTTGTATTGGGGCATTCCACTTTCAATTGCATCGCTTATCGCTATGCCAATCTATCTTTTTGCATATATACTTATGATACCTAGAATTTGGAAGTGATAACCATTAACACGATATGTGGGTTAAGACATGTTTTTAAAGAAATTACAATTATGAAATTATAGTATGGGGAATAAAATTTGAAGAAAGGGCGGTTATCTAAAATAAAATCAATCGGTGCCAAATATAGAGAAAAACATAGACGTGAAAAAATTATTAACTGGGAGATATTTAAAACCATACAACTCCCTTTTTACATTTTTGGTGGTATGCTAATCTCAGCAGTATTATTTTTCGTTATTGGAGGTATTTTTTTCTTACAGGACTTGGAAGAAGAATTCTTAGTACCGCTTATCTTAGCAGTACAAGCAGCAATCATTATTATTCAGTTATGGTTCATAAGAAATCAAACAAGATTTATCAGAATGGGGCATCAACCTGAATTTGTCCTTGAAGCAAAACCGCACCCAGGAGGACGTTGTTGGATGGTGATTTATGTTCAAAACCTAGGAAGTACAGCACATCGTGTTAAATTCAAAATAATACCAAAAAAAGGTGAAAAATTAACGTTCCTTGAAAGACATAATGAACTATATACTTTTAAAACCAATGAAAAGAAAAATGCATGTGAAATTGATAAAAAAGACTTTAAGGAAAAACAGTTTAGAATTGAATTGGAATATCTTGATAAATTAGGATATCTGGGAAATCCGAAATTTTTAAAACTTCTAGGTGAAGAGGATTTTGAAACATTAGACCCTGGATTTTTTTAATACGTGTAGTTCAAACAAAAATCTATTCTGTTTTAATACTCTATAATGCCTTAAGAAATAGTTTCTCAACGTAAATAGTTATGTTTATATGGGGAAAATAGGGTTATAAAGGATTAAATGATTATAATCTTACAATTTTGGAGGAGGAAAAATGGCTGGGGAAAAAAGGGAAGAGGTTGATGATATACATAATGAAACAACTGAAAAATTAGAATCAATCAATAAAAAATTAAAATTATTAGATAAGAAAATTGATGACTTACCAACAGATAAAAATAATAAATCATATTTTTTCCTCAATCTCATGATTACTTTAATTGTTTTAATGGTAGCAATTACAATACCTCTCTTAACAGAATTATTAGATTATTCAAAAGAGCAATTATTGTTCGTTATCATTTGTTATTTTTTTGTTTTAATTATATTATTAGTTTTTTCATATCTTATCGGAAAGAAAGTTAATTTGTAATTGTAGATTTGGAGGAAGAAAAAAATGAATAATTCTTGGGAAAGAAATCGTAACTTATGTTTATTGATAGGAATAGCTACTATTGCTATCGGCTCTATTTTTATGATGACAGGAATCGCCTTAAATGATGTAAATTTTATTGAAGCTGCAAAATGGTTAATGGCTATTGGTCTTTCTTTAATTTCTATTGGTATTGCATGTCATGCAGTTGTAATTTCAAACAAATCTGATGAAAAAATGATTGCTTTAACAAATCTAAATTTTACTGAAAAACATGCTATGATGCAAATATATATACAGGATTTTAAAAGGCAGGATTATAACCGTGCTGAACAGTGTAAACTGGATTTTGAGGCTGCCATAGAGGTAAAAGAATGGGCTAGTCCTGAAAAAAAAGAAGAATACATAGAAGATTTAATCAAATTAATAAATACTCGTTTAGAGACACATATCCAAGAAGAGAATATACGGACAGTAGAAGAAATATTAATAAGCATGATAGATAAAGCTATAGCTTCTAAAATGACAACGAAAACCCAAACCAAAACACTGACTGAATTAGAGGAGGAGCTGTCGAAACATAAGAAAAAAATCTCTTAAGTTGCTTCTGGTAAATTAAAATTGTAGATTTGGGAGGCGAATAATGCCAGAAAGATGGGATAGTATCTATGTCGATAGAATAGAGTCAACCAAGCGGATATATCTTACACAACCTCAAGAATATGGGTTTATGTATATGGGTCAAGTTGAGACCTCCGATAGAGTCAGAAAGTCAATTCCAAGAGAATGCGGTCAGATTAAAGGTCGTTCTAATGAAAATAAGATACTTATTGCAACTGCTATAACAACTGCTTTGAATCGGAATAATTTGAAATCTTCAAAAGGGTTAATTGTAAGGAGATTTAAAGGTCAAACCCCATTTCCAGGTTTACAAACAGCATTAATAAAAGTTCATGGAAAGAGTTTAAGGGTTAAAGGTTCAACTGGATGGATAGTCTATATATCCCCTGAAGAAAGATTCTATTCAATCGTTAATGGAAGTTATAAAGATAAAGAATTAACAAAACAACAAAGTAAGATGATACATAATTGTATAGAATACATTGAGAATGAATGGAGGTGAATAATAGGAGGTCGTATAGGGAGTTGGCTAGTACTATATGGACAGCAATCAGGAGGAAATAGGGCTTATTAAGAAAGAGATGTTATGAAATTGTAGATTTGGAAGAAGTAATGAAAAAAGGATGTAAGGAGAACAATTGAATGAAACCAGAAGAATTAATTGAAATGATGTCTGATATCACTGAAAGAAGAAAAGAGACATTGTATCATTTTATTCAAAACGCAAAAAATTGTTACCACCGAGACAGAGGTGTTGAAGGGTGGTTTCAAACAGAACTAATAGCAGAATTAAAGAAAAAGGGTAAGACCATCGAACATAAGTTTGGTGGACCTGATTTAAAGTTTCCAGATGGAACGGAAATCGAATTAAAAATGACTACATGTTTTAATCCAGGTTGGACTATTGATGGTATGATAAATCATAAAGCACCTGTTCTCTTTTTTTCAGGGTATCTACCTTTCTCAGATAAAAAAGGTAATCCCAATTTTGAAGATGAAGATGCAGTTAAGCAATGGTTTCAAGACCTAATCACTAAAAAGAAGAAAGAAAAAATGAGAAAAAGCCTCGGTCAAACAGGCTTAAACATTATGTATAAAACTGTTGATTTGAAAGAGGATAAGGGAATCGTTGGATTTGTTCAACCTTCAAAAGAAATTAGCTGTGTTAAGATTTGAAATCCACCGATAACACTGTTTTTCCACTAAGAAGTGTGTAGAGTTTCGAGCAACTTTACACCAAGTAGGCAATTATTGTCTTGGAGAGAATTAAAAAAAAATCTATATCTCAGGTTTAGGGTTTTTTACTTCCTGATTGTAGTTTTTTCAATTCCTCAGATAGAAAATTCATCTGTTCTTGGTATTCATATATCTGATTTCGTAGGTTATGGATGTCTTGTTTCATGTTACCGATTTCCCCATCTTTCTCTTTTAGCTCTTCTTGTACCTCTGTTAAATCAGTTTCTCGTTCAAAAACTTGTAAGTTGATACAGTGTTTTAAGTAATTCTGTGCAATTTCATTTATGGGTTTGCTATAATACCTGTTATTTATATCGCTGTGCCCAAGACAGAATTCTGCTAAATCCCTGTTTTCCATGTAACTCCTGAAATAATGCCTCAACGAATGATAAGTTAATTTCCTTCTTTTTTGTTGCTTAATTTTTCCATCTTTGGTTTTGTATTTCTTATTGATTGTTACGCTTTCATTAAATCCCGCTTCTGCACATGCTTTGTTGAATCCAACTCGTATCCTGTCCGCACTACATGGGAAAATGCGTTTATCCGTGTCGAGATTAGGTAAAAACTCTTTGTTCTTGCTGAAATTTAACGACCTTCGATATTGCTGTGATTTGTCATCTCGTACCCTTAACCATTCTTTTAATTTCTCGGTTGCTTCAGGAGTACACCAAGTAATAATTGTTTTCTTCTTTCCTTTGTTAATCTCCCTTCTAACGGTTATCTGTGTCGGGCTTTTGTTTAAATCTATATCTTTAAACTCAAGACCGACAACTGTTTCGATGCGTATTCCGGAGCTTGTACAAAGCAATATTGCTGTTTCTGTACGAATATCTGCATAATCGAGTATTGGTTTTAGTTTAGCGGGTGTCATAGCATCCGGTATTGTTTCTCTGCTTTCTCCCTTCACTCGTAGTTTTATCAAATCCCAGATGTCAAGATTTTTTGTACTCTTATCATTTATTTTAAGAAATATTTTAAGTGCGTTCACGCACATTAATTTTTCTCCTTTTCCCATCTTCTGCTTTTGTTCCCAAAAAGCAATAACATCTTTCTCATATTCTGGTTTGCTTTTGAAATAGGTGTCCATATCTTTACCAACCATCTTTAAAAATTGGTTTATTCTACACCTGTATTGTTTCCTTGTTCCCGTGTTTTTTGGGAGTAGAGCCTTATTAAAAGTTTGTTCGATTAAATCATCCTTTGGTTCGGTTTTTATCACGTCATTCAACTCCATTTTTGAATATAAGAATAGAACATGGGTATATCAACTTTGCCTTGTGATTCAAATTTTAAACATTAGTATTTATGGTGATGATGCAGATGTTGCTCGCGAGTATGCCGATGAGTTGCATAAGGCTGTCCTTTTGTTTCATCAGATGACAAAGGCAAAGCCTAAGAAAAAAATCCGATTAGAGTATAACGAAGACGAGCTGAGTTTTTAATATATTTTTGTCGTTTTTTTGAAAAATAAGGAGGGAAAGGTACTTATTTATAGAAAGATTTATATATTATAGCGTATTAATATTTATTGAGGGCATTTTTTTGAATTACTGTAAAGTATGTAAACAACAGATGAAACAGATTCCGTTGCGGAAGATCGACTCCCTCATGATGTTGGAGTACTACTGTCCATATTGTGATGAGTCTGAAATTAGATATGTGAATTTTGAAACTATGTAAAATTTGTAATAAGGTTCAATATTTACATGTGTCTGATAATGCGAGGTAGCGCAATAATCTTTTATAAAAATGCTTTGTGCTGAATTAACTGGATTTTAGTTTGATCGATCCCTTTACTATTTAGCAACGGAAGATATTATTGCATTTGTTAATACATTACATAACATCTATTTCCTTAAAAAATATGTGATGCACTGTTTTCATGGGTACATTACTTTAACCATATTATCTAACAATAAGGAAAGATAATAGGACTAGTCAGGGAGGAAAAGAAAAATGAAAATAATAGACTAAAAATCATCTTCTTTACTTGACTAGCCCCACGAGTAATAGCATTGATCTTTGGTATATAAATCTATCCAACATAGTTTGTCTGAATTCTGTTTTTCTACTCAAATAAGGGAATGGGTAAGGGAAAAACACTGGATAGTTATTGTTTTAGAAAATACCGTATAATTCTGATAGTTTCCCTACCCCACCAAATATAATTCTCTTTAAAGACTATTTAAATGTTACTTGTCTGTAGGCTACATCCCTAAATGACATGCTCGACTTCACATCATGATGAATATTTTGCATTAAACCACAGCAATCAGAGATGCATTCAGCTGAAATTTTGATAAAATTCACACAATTTCAGCTGAAATAACCTATCTTTTTAATAACTAGATAAAGTATCCACTAATTGTTTGTTGAACGGTAAGACCTCTTTGTGGTTTTTACTCTAAAGATTTCCACAAA
>JAUWBM010000085.1 GCA_030601705.1 Thermoplasmatota archaeon | reverse complement strand
TTCAAAACCAGTCATGCCGCAAAAAGCTGGGTTTACATCCAAGTGAGTACCACATCTATCAAATACTACAATACCAAGACCGGCATTCTCAATAAAAGATTTATACTTTTCATCATCAACTACCATTATTTTCTTTTTCATATGCATCCCTAAATTTTTTTACACCTATCCAAGCCTAGAAGTGCTAAAATATGCACATTTAGGTGTATTTTCTACTAAAATGTGCAAGTAATTTATATAGGTTGTTGTTTTGGATTCTGGTGCATCTGCGACTGATAAAAAGCGCCTCTAAATAGAAGTTCTTCTAATTTCTCCTTATGCAAATCTCTTTGCAAAAGCCATTGTAGGTACCATCAGTTAAATATGCAACAGCACCCGTATATAAACGGTTATAGAAAAAAGTGGTTTTCTCCCAAAAAATTGGGCGAGAAAGGGTGTTTAAGTCTTGTTCAATACATAACCGATTCTTTGCCCTGAAAAGAGAAGGAAGTAATAGAAAACTTGCAGAAGGAGTAATTGTTATTTCCTCTGCAGAAACTTATCAATTCTTTTCTTTAACTCTTGCATATCAAAAGGCTTTTCGATATAGTCATCCGTCGATATCTTCCCAAATCCTTCGCTATATGGATCTGTCTGTGCCGTTAGAAAAACTATAGGTATCTCTCTCCATTTCGGGTTTTCTTTCACTTTTGCAAATACATCCCATCCGTTCATCCCGGGCATTATGATATCCAGCAGAATGAGATCTGGAATCTGATTGTCCTTCAACAATCTAAGACAGCTTTTTCCGCTGTCAACACATATAACTTTATATTTCGCTGGATATAAATATCCCAACCCTTGCTTAATAACATCGGTTACATCCGGATTATCATCCACCACCATAATTGTTTTCACCATTTTTATTCACCTCATTTTCCGTAAGGAAAAAATCGTTAATTCCCTCTGGATTTGGATTGCCAATGCCGCTTTCTTCAAATGTGAAAAGCACATCCAATGTTTCTATAGTAGAGATGTACCCTGCAAACAATTTCCTTAACATCTCGCAGAACTGTTTCATCTGTTTAACATTGTTTACGGTGATGCCTACAACCAAATCAAAAGACCCGTGGACAAAGAAACTATAATCAACAGACACCCCTATCTTCGATGTTTCCTGTTTCACCTCCTCTGTATCAAGGAAGAAAAATATTTCTTTACTTATAGGAACGTTTGTCCGTTTCAGAAGTAAAAGATACTTTTCCACTCCCAACTTATCCTTATCAACCACTGCGTTATACCTCCAGATTGTTTTGTTTTCCTCCAATCGTTCTATAATCCTCCAAACCCTCTGCCTGGAAAGACCACATTTTTCAGCTATAACAACCATGCTTTCTCTAGCATTTTTCTGCAACTCAGCAATAACCTTCCTTTCATCAATTTGTTTTTTTACTACTTTTCGGCATATTTTCATCCCCCTATCTTTTTCTGCGATTGTGATATATGGGGTCAAAAGGGAACCATGAAAAAGTAAATTTTTCCATTTGTTTTCAAAGAGGTAGCCTTTTGACATTTCCGCTCACTCGTTCTTTAGACTGGTTGCGGTATGCCCAGCGAGAGCTCCACTTTTACATCGCTTTAATACAGGGAACAGCTACCCGAAGCATTGCCGTGCAACTGCACCTGGCATATGTTTACGATGTATGTACTATAATCCCATTAATACTTGGGGAAGGCATGGAGATCGAGCCTATAAGCCCACAACCATCTATTTTTTCTTCAGCTGTCCAATCCCTACCTTTAACTCGTCCTTTTTCGCAAGTTTCAGAATATATCTATCTATCGGGTCTTTTTTATTCAACAACTTTCGATAGTTCGGCTTTTGCTTTGCTTTCTTCACTCTTGGCTTGTCTTCTATTCGTCACACACCCTTCCAAAATCTTTTTTCCATTTTCGTTTTTTTCATAGTATTTACCTCTTTGGTTTAATAACCAAACATGGAAGACATGGAAATCAAGTCATGAAAATCCTCCATGATCGGCTATTAACTGTAAACTTTAACCGAATTTAATAATATAACAAAGCGTATATTACTGTTTTCATAAGTTGTTGCTTTTTATTGAGAAAATACAACAACATATGTAAATATCGCATATGAAATGACAAAAACTGTGCTGTTTCAACAAAATATTGCATCCCTGACTATAAACAATCTGCTTAAAGCATATAATACTTATACAGAAAATGTTATTAATAGATGAGGAGAAATGGTTAAAAAAGACTTGAAAAATAGCAAAAACCTAGATTTACTGAACTGCTTGTTGGAAAACCCCACCAAAAGTATTAATAAAATTGCAGAAAAAATCAATATGTATCGAAGGACGGTATTGCGGAAAAAGAAGGAATTAGAAGATAGTCACGTTATCTGGGGGTACACGGCTGTTATCGATGAGAGTAAAATAGGATATGCCCTCTATGTGGCGCTATTTAGAATCAAACCTATATTATCCAAAGAATTTGCAGATCTCGTAATAAAGAGACTGACTACAGGAGCACCAAATAAAGAAGGTGTCCGTGTAATAGATATACTCTATGTAAATGGTTACCATGATGTTATTATAAAGTTTTCCGCACTGGATCATACAACGGCAAGAAGGTATTACGAAACGTTACGAAGTACATATAGCGATTATTTCCTCGAAGACCCGTCGTTATCTGACGTGAACTTCTCTCTGGTCAAGGAGGGCAAGTTGAACCCCGAACTTGAAAAGCTATATGATTTCGTACCAAAGATAGAAGATTAATAATTGAGTGGTAATACGTAGACTTATTTAAAACACTGAGAATTGTTTATCTATATTCTCACTTACTTTTTATGATTTTATTATTTTTCAAGATTGTTTTTGTGTGGGAGGATAAAGGGATTGAAAAAAGGGTTTTTAGGTAGCTTTTAAGAGAGATTGAATGATTCAATAATTTGGGGAGGAAGGAAAGAGGGGAAAATTGTTTATGTAATCCATCAAAAATCAAAAGAAGGAAACTATTTAATTCATTGGAAAACCATTCCTTCGAAAATATGATAAAGGTTTCCAATCTCCTTTTTTTTCAATTCCCCAAAATAACCAGCCGTTGATTGGGGTATGTGTTATGCTCATAGCTGCTGGAGAGGGGCCTCTGTATGGGTTATTATTATACAAAAATATGCCATTTTTAATTTCAGCTTCATGTTTTTCTCCTTTATAGGTGGCTGTTACTTTTGTTCCATGAGGGATTCTTCCTCCTCTACACATTAGATCTTGACCTTTTTGGTTCTGAGGTTCAATTTCTAATACTTTCCTCAGCACATCATCAAACGAGTCGCCTGTTTTACCCATATCACGCAGCACATTCCATACCTCATCTGATATTCTGATTATTTTACTCATATCTATTTCCTCTTTTATACTTTATTTCTTAACATTGTAAAGTATAATAGTATTAAAGACATATAAACTTTTTGTTTTTTGGGTTTTGGGGGAGGAGAAAAAGGGATTGAAAATTAGGTTTTTAATGCATTAAAAAAGAAAGAAAAAGAGGGTGTTGGGGGTGATTTATAGTCCTAGCAGATTTCTGAGTATTGGGAATGCATTTGGAAACTGTTCAAACAGCCAACTTAGCAGATTAAAGTTGAAATTGAAGGCTTTGTATTTCGGCATAGATATAGGTGAGGAGTTAGGCCATTGTTTAATAAGGGGATACCTGTCTTTGCTATCTCCGCCAGGGATTTCATAGGGTGTGTCCCAAATGCCTTTCCACCATTTCTTATGAGCATTTGGGTATCTTTCTTCATAATCATCCCAGTAATTTCCATACTCGCCATCATCCCAGGTGTTTTCCCCGTTATCATTGGCGTTCTGAGTGTTCCCGATGAAGTTATTGTGATAGATAGTGTTATATGAGGAGTCAATCAGAAAGAGACCAATCCCAGAACTGTTGGAAATATTGCAGTTTGATATCAAATTGTTATCTGCTGAACGAGTCAAGCTGATGCCAAACCAGTAGTTGCTATAAACATTACAGTTAGAAATTGAATTGTTTGAGGAGTCGCCAATAGCAATGCCTGCTACCGAACTATTATAGATATTACAATCTGATATTGACATATGGTTTGAACCATAACCTGTTCCAATGGCGCAAAAAGAAATGTTATAAATGTTGCAGTTGCTGATTGATATGTTGCTTGAGAATTGAATTTCTATACCTATAGCAGTATGGGAAATATCTGTGTTATTTATAAGGAAATTTGTACAGTTAATAAGTATGAGTTGCCCCACTGCTTGTCCATCTATATCCATGTTCTCCTGGTTTAGGAAATAATATAACGGTTTTCCATTAACTGTGTTGCCACTAATGTTTTGGGTGAAGTGTTTCTGAATATCACCACCTATCAGCATCCCATCATTGGTAAACGTGTTGTTGATGATATTGTTGTTTGAGGAATCGCCCACACTTACCCCGACACCAAATGGTGACAAACCGTTGCTATATATATTACAATTTGACAGTGTATTCCTTGATGAACCTCCTTGGAGACCTACCCCGTTAAAAGAGTTGTAATATACTTCACAGTTGGAGATGATATTATCAAATGAGCGGTATAGCTTTGAGCTGTAGAGCAGAATGCCACAATAATTGTTAGAACTAGTGCTATATGTTATGGTATTATTACTTGAAGACCAAAGGAAAATCCCATCACCATTACTAATGTTACAATTTTTTATAACACAACTATCACAAAATGCGAGTGACAAATGGCTTGTTTCAAGGCTGTCTAGAATAAGATCCTTTCGGTCAAAAAAATAATAGACAGGTCTACCATTGACTCTGTTGGAGGTATCAATACTATTATTAAAATAGGACTTCCGCTTTGACTCATTGAAAAGATTAAAGAAAAGAATGCCAACAGTATTATTTGAAAAACTGTTGTTTATCAGTGTACTTTGGGTAGATTGAGCAAAAAGTATACCCGCACTTGGTGGACCTGGTGGTGGAGGAGGCCCTTCATATACATAAGTGTTATTGTTTGCAATATTGTTAACTATTATATTGCTTGAAGAATTCAATAAGGTAATGCCAAGGGTATTATTGCAAACATAACAGTTTTTCAATTGGTTGTTTGATGAATTCCATATCACTATGCCGAAGACATTATCAGTAACGACACAGTAAGATATAAGGCTATTGTTTGAGCAAAATTTTAGATTAATTCCAAACTCAGCATTTGAATTTACAATATTATTGTTTAATGTGTTGTTGGAGGAATTATTGAGATAAAAGCCTGAACTACCATTTCTTATATTAAATCCACTGGTGTTCACCCAATCAGCAGTAACGTGTATAACATCTCCACTACCACCACCATCGACAACAGTTGTATCTCTATCTTCCCCTATTAGATTAATTGATTTATTCACTATTACATTTTCATAATACGGTGATGAATCATCATACACAAAAACCGTATCCCCATTAGACGCATTATCTATAGCATCCTGAATCCTAGTATAATTCCCTGGTCCACTGCCACCGACATACAAGGTATCTCCACGAGAGTTAAAACCCATAAATGATGTTTTTCTATCTGTTGAATTTTGTTCCTCTTCTACAGTTCTTCCCATCGATGGAATGATACTAGCTCCAACAAATAATAAGATTGTTCCACAAACCAAGCCTTTCTTCAACAATCTATTTTTTTTCATTTTTTCACCTCTCTTTCGTTTGTCACTACTCTTCTGAAACGACAGATGCGTTAAAACATCCAATTATAAATCGCAGTCCTACGTAACCGAGGTACTCATTGGAAATTATTATCTGTTCACTAGAACGGTAAAGCTTGAGGTCAAATGGGATTACTCTAAAGTATAATAATAATTTAGCTGCGAACCAACTGAAATCTTCTTCTTTGTATACATTACTGACCAATCCAATGAGAAAAGCTGAATGTAACTCAACCTTATTATCACCATCTGGATACATCCAAGGATACCTATCTTGATTACTTCCACCAGGGATGTTGTATGGTGTATCACCGATGCCATCCTTTGGATATTCATCGACTCCATCATAGTCATCCCAGTAGTTTCCACCAGAGGGATAGCCGTTGTCCCAAGTATTGGTTCCATTATCATAGGCATTCTTTGCATTATTGATGAAATTGTTATGATAGACGAAATTATCTGAAGAATCAAATAAATAGATACCACAATAGCTATTCGAATATATGTCGTTGCCTTCTATGACATTACCTACCGAAACAAACGAGGGTAAAGCACTAAACGTGAGGATAATAATTCCAACTTCATTGTTGGAGGCGTTGTTATTTTTAATGATATTATGAGAGCCAATAATTGAAATACCATTAGCCCACCAAGGCCCATCTCTATCCATTGGACCACTGTTGTTATTTAAACTACAATTCTCTATTACATTATAAGAAGAATTCATGAAATATATACCATACCAATTGTTACGAAAAATGCAATCCGTGATACTATTATTTGAACAAAATGCCGCTTCTAATCCTATTTCCGTACCAGAAATTTCAACGTTACTAATTGAAAATCCAGTGCAATTGACAAGAATCAACTGTCCAATCTCCCAGTTATCAATTATCACCTCTTTTTCATTAACAAAGTAATATAGTGGTTTCCCATTCACGGTATTAGTAGTATCAATATTATGGGTAAAGTGTTCTAAACTACTCCCAGCAATTCCTATCGCATCAGCAATAAATGTATTACCATGTATGTTAGTGTTTGAAGAGCCGAATAGATGAACACCTAAAGCAAAATTAGTGGAAATATGGCAATTACTTATTGTGTTGTTGTTCCCAGAAGAACTAATATTACTGCCTATATTGATACCCCACATATTGTTGGAAACATGACAGTCTATAATTTTATTGTTGTTTGAGTTTACCAGCTGAATACCCCAATCGCTATCAATCAAAATATTATCAGAGATAGTGCTGTTATTGGAAGCTTCAAGGAAAATACATTTCTCATTACTGTTTTGTATTGTAAAACCGCTGATGTTCACCGAATTAGCAGAAACAAGGAGACCATCACCCACTCCATCGCCATCAATAACGGTAGTATTTTTATCTTCCCCAACCAGGTTTATTGATTTATCTATACCTATATTTTCATAATACGGTGAGGAATCATTATAGACAAAAACAGTATCCCCGTCACTGGCATTATCAATCGCATCCTGAATACTTGTGTAGTTCCCTGGTCCACTCCCACCGACATACAATATACTTCTACCTATGATTGATTTAGTTGATTTTTCCATTATTCCAGTTGACGGTATAACACCTGCTCCAACAAACAACAATATTATTCCAATAACGAGTCCTTTCTTCCACAATCTTTCTTTCATTTTTTTCCTCCCCAGAAAAATATCTGGATTGGTTGTTATCAGTTAATTTAATTTAAATGTTTGGTAGGAGATAAAAAAAGAAAGAGAAGGGGATTTTATTTTGAGGTTATTTAATTCCAAATACAAAAGGTCCGAATACACGTGCCGAGGTGATAGCTGTGGCACTGCCGCTACGACACCATACTTTGACTGTTATGTCAACCTTGCCAAATCCCAGTACAAATGTTAATATAGATGCCGAATCACCAACTCTTATCTCTTCAATCAATCCCTCTTTGAATCCACCTGGTGGCCAGAGTATAATGCCTCCTTCGAACTTAATTGACCAATTTACATCAACTGCATCACCGTCAGTAATCTCATCATAAGTGTCATCACCGTCCCCTTTGTTTAAAATTGTAGTTTTAATACCGAAAATACCAAATAAACCTGAAATTGATATGTCAAGATCAACAATCAAAAAGGTTTTCAACCTGTCCATATCCCCGTTGAATACATCCAAATCAACATCTCCAACAATACCTGCTGTAGAACCAGTATCGCTGTACTGCCAAAAATCCCAATCTTTCCATTGAGAAGGAATATCAGGAGGACTTTCTGGATCATAGGTCCAATGAGCAAGCCAAAGATCATAAATCCCTATGGAATCAGTCAGGTTTTCTTCTGCAAAAGAAGGACGTGTATATAGTAGTGGCTGTATACCAGTTTCATTTTCAACGTACTTCATCCACGTATGTACCCAGTTTGTAAGTTTTTCCTTGCCCAGTTCTCCACCTTTTTCTAGATCTAAAGCAGGTCTAAGATACCCTGGTTGAAGATATTCACTAGCAGTACCATTAAAATGCTTTGCTTCAGCTTCAGCATCATAGAGATGTGGCCATGCAAAATGATAGATACCCATTAACATACCAACATCACTTCCATTTTGCATATTGTCATCAAAATAATCGTCTACAAAACCTGTCCCTCCAGTTGCTTTCACAAAAGAGAATATATTACCTGAATTGTTCACTTTCGTCCAGTTAATCTCCCCTTTGTCATTCTGATAATGAGAGACATCAATCCCCATAATGCGGGCATTGTATACATTCACATTTATGGATTCTATAGTTGAATAAGCTTCTCCGTCGTAACTCCTAGCGTAAATGATATGTGCGTCATCATCGACTTCTGTGGTATCCCATTCGTAGCTCCAATAGCTCCAAGAAGTTGTACTAGCTGCAGGTTCCCAATCACTATTATCTATTTTTACCTCTACAAGTACGACTGTTCCATCAATGTCATTTGATGTTCCCTGAACTATTATAGTCCCTGCGATTCTGTTATTCTCTTCAGGAAAAGTTATCTCTACAGTTGGAAGTTGATTTTCAATAGTTGCATACTTTAAATCATGATTGGTCTCATCTTCATAACTAATATGTGGTTTATTGTATATATCTAAAGCAATCGAAGTAAAATGACCAACAGCCCCATTTGAATCAACTGTTTCTTTTGACCATGAGGAACCAGTCCACTTTGCATACTTTAAATCATTATAGTCACCTTCATAATGACTAATATGTGGCTGATCGTTTGAATCTAATGCAATAGAAGGATACATCCCTGCGAGTCCGCTTGAGTCAACAGTTTCTTTATACCATGATGAACCAGTCCATTTTGCATACCTTAAATCACGATTGATCCAATCATGATAAGCAATATGTGGCTGGTCGTTTGAATCTAACGTTAGCGAATCAAGCAAAGCATAATACTGTCCCCCTGGAACATTCCCTACTGAATCAACTGTTTCTTTTGACCATGAGGAACCAGTCCACTTTGCATACTTTAAATCACTATTAGAGCCATCATAATAACTTATATGCGGTTGATCGTTTGAATCTAATGCAATAGAAGTATACTCCCCAACAACTCCTACTGAATCAACTGTTTCTTTTGACCATGAGGAACCAGTCCACTTTGCATACTTTAAATCATCATTTGTTGGATAATAATAACTGATATGAGGATAGTCATTTGAATCTAATGCAATCGAAGTAAAATGACCAACATCTCCTACTGAATCAACTGTTTCTTTTGACCATGAGGAACCAGTCCACTTTGCATACTTTAAATCATCATTGGAGTCATCATAATAGCTAATGTGTGGATATTGGTTTGAATCTAATGCAATCGAAGTATACTTACCATTACCTCCTGTTGAATCAACTGTTTCTTTTGACCATGATGAACCTGTCCATTTTGCATATTTCAGATCATCATTAGAATTATCCCAATAGCTAATGTGTGGATATTGGTTTGAATCTAATGCAATCGATGTGAACATTCCAATATTACCTGTTGAATCAACTGTTTCTAATGACCAACCACTTATTTTTTCAATACATTCTCCAATTTTTCGAATATCCCCACTTATACTCGGTGTAACACCAGCTCCAACAAACAATATTATTATTCCTAAAACAAGTCCTTTTTTCCACGCATTATTTTTCATTTTTTTCCTCCCCAGAAAAACGTCTGGAATAGTTGTTATCCGTTAATTTAATTTAAATGTTTGGCATAAAATAATATTGGTAGAGTAGCAAGCTGGCGCAGTATGGATTTCACCAGCCTTTGCAGGACATACAAAGGTATCAGGACTCTCGTCCATCTGTTTCCAGCAAGCTCTCTAAAATTCCGTACGTTGAGTTTTCCCCAATACGGCTTCAAATGCAAATGCTCCCGCTCAATTGAGGTCTTCCCTTTAAGTGATAGCACTTAAGCCCCATTCCAGCATACATGCTATTTCCATAAGGTTTACCTTAACTTTAAGTTAGAATTATGCTTCTCGATGTAATTGCGACTACTATACCTTAAGTTATAAGGCACTTCGCCATTCCCTGTTGTTAACCCTATAGGCATTCAGGCATCTTATGCATTACTTCCAACTATTTGCACCCAGAGTCCCTTTGCTAGGATAGGTTATGTTGTCCATATCCATCATTGCTACTATGGACTCATCCGCCAGTCTTGCAGTCTTCCTTTGATTTCCTCACTTGGAGTTATACAAAGGGTCTTTGCCATGCGGAATGGTATTGGCTGACCGTAAGATCTTCCCAGCTTTGATAATGAGACTTTCTTATCATGTCGCAGTCTCTACGCCGATGGATTCAATAGGTGCATATGGCTATTCTTCCCTATTGATACTAGTCTTCATCTGATGTTGACAAACTCAACATCCATACTATCCACCTAAGGGCTATAGAAGGTGGGTTACTTACGACGCTGCAACTTTCGCTTTATGCTACGACCTGATAAGTTGCTTGCACTTCGCCCAAGCACTTTTACTTCGGAGCTTTCATTCACTCGGTCACCCTAAAGTGAATGTCCGATATTACTACACAGGCAAATAACCAATTCCTGTGGCTGAACTTTCATCAGCTAGTCCCATTATTTTACTGGCTGCACCAACATCCGTAACAAAAGGTTAGCGGATTGATTTCATAGGATGTTACTATATCTTTGTTTTTCTTTGATGCCATAGCACATAAATCAATAGTATCAGACTCACACCAGTGACAGCTCGCAGATACTTTTCAAACCAGGTATCAAGGAAAACAAGTGATAATACTGCAGACAACAGCATCGCCACGATCAAGATAATCTGGATTTTTTGCAAAGTCTGCATAGAATCGGGAATATTATACTATCATTTAAGGCATTATGGCACAGAAGAGATATTGTAAAAGGGGGTCAAAGGTGGGAGGAAAGAATTCTGATTAGAAAATTCGTTTCCAGATGGCCCCTATTCGATGTTATAGCTTTTTGGTAAATAAAGATATTGTCAGATGGAACGAAAAGGAGGTAAGGACAGGGTAAATGACCAAAACCTGCCCTTTTTCCTTTACCACACACCTAACCACCACTTATTTTATTGTTGAAGGTGTGATAAATAATTTATTACCAGAAGAGGGTTTTTTCATCTAAATGTCATATGGTTCTCGTGCTGGATGCCAATCAAAATTTATCCAAGGAAGCATGTCATTTCGGTTTTTCACATAAACCGATATCTTTAGGGATTTCTAATTATGCCATTGTAGCCGGCTCTAGAGGCCCGAGGAAGAAACTTGAACAAATTAAACAAAAAGTCAACAAACTATCTCGTTGCTCAACGCCTTTTTATCCTCGCCAAAACCCGGGGATTTGTTATTAACAGCAGTTAAGGAGGGATCCAGTCAGGAAAATTGATTTTAACCAACTATTTTACTTTTCAATCTTTTCTCCCCAAATTCTAGATCCCTTATAATTTC
>JAUWBM010000185.1 GCA_030601705.1 Thermoplasmatota archaeon | reverse complement strand
GTTATTAAAAAGATAGGTTATTTCAGCTGAAATTGTGTGAATTTTATCAAAATTTCAGCTGAATGCGTCTCTGATTGCTGTGGTTTAATGCAAAATATTCATCATGATGTGAAGTCGAGCATGTCATTTAGGGATGTAGCCAAATGTTGCAAAAAGTTTTTATACTATTCGTGCATATTTTTTATTACAATGGGGGTCTAATACTAAGAGAATATTTCTAAACAAACTATTTTACATCCTTTCCTCCTTTCCTCACTTGGGCCCCCACATAACCTCCCTCATAGGACTGTAGGGTAAATGTAGAATAAAAAAATAGCTCAATTTAGATTACCTTTTTATCCTCCCACAAAACCCAGAACGGGATTCTTCCATTTTGACATTTTAACGGAATAGGTTTATATATCATGGGTGTCACAGGTTAGCATGCATAAAATATAGAGGTGAAACAATGAATAAAGAGTATGAATTTGTGATAAAAGAAATAGACAAAGCATTGCCGATTAACGGTGAGAAAAAAACATATCAGGAATATAAATCAGCAATCGAAGAAGTTGATATACTATTGGAGAAACTTGAGGAGAAAAACAAGATAGAGTATGAAAACGAAAAGACATATATGTAGTACTTTGAACAACTTTTGATTGTGAAGAAATAAATGGTTATGAAATTGGTAGAATATACATGATTTGCAAAATCTGTGGAGAAGAAACTGATAATCCAGATGGCATTTGTAATGAGTGTAAATTTTCTGTTATAAATTTAGATGATATTCCACCCAATATCTAATTTTCAACACCTTTTTATCCCCCCAAAAATACCAAGATTTTTATAATTAACAGATGTTTACTTTTAGTTAAGTGGTTTTTTTGGGGGAACAAAATGAAATCAACTATAATATCAGAAATTATGGTAAGAGACCATGGAAAAATCGTAAAATTACTCATTGACTTTGAAAAAAGCATAGGTCAAAATGAACAGACAATGATGAAAGCATTTAATGCATTTTTATGGGAACTTGAAAAACATTTTTTTACCGAGGAAAAAGCAATATTTATTGCATATGAGCCAGAAGATGAAAACGAGGGGTATGCAATGATTCCAGAATTAATAAAAGAACACGAGGAAATTTTTGATAGATTAAAAGTAATGAAAAAGAGCGTTAAAAAGAAGAAAGTCTTTGATTTCCAGGGATTTAAAGAGTTGTTAAAAAAACACAAAGATTTCGAGGATGAAAAAGTGTATCCTAAGTTTGATCAAGAGTTAGATGAGGAGGAAAAGAGAATTATTATTCACCGTATTAATGAAATCTATCTATCTGATAGTGGTTTGAGTGGGATTATGGTAAAATGCTCTGAATGTGGTAAAAGACTAGGTATTTTACAGGGGTACTATCATCATAAGTTCGGGAAACGATGGCTTCTTTGCAAGAAGTGTTATGACAAGATAGAAGAAAAAAACTAACATCTTCTCAACCCCAGTTCGCCAACACCGATTTTCAATCCCTTTTTGTATAACCAGTTTCGCTTTTTCAAATTATTACATTTCACTTATAGTTTTGTTATAAATTTGTACATAACCTTAAACAACTATCAAATCTTATCCTGGTGTGGGAGGTATCAGTGTATGAAATATGACATGGAACAGGGTAAACAACTGGAAGATGAGCTTGTTGAATTATGGATTGAGACTAAGGTTAGACGTGATAAGATTGAAAGTTTGGTTAAACATCTTAAAGAAGCAGAAAAATAGACACTAGTTGGTTTTTTAAAGAATTAGAGGCTATGAAATTGAAGGCTAAGGGATTGTTGCCATGGCTGAAAAATATGCGAAGTTTAGTACAATAATAAACGACATAGAATTTAAGATGATAAGAAAAGACGATAACTGTTGGATAAAAGCCGAACCAATAAACCGAGTAGCAACTCCGTCAAGTCTGCATATCATCCTAAATGGAGAAGATCATCATTGGGATATTTATGATGAATCTGGAAGGGAGGCTCATAAAGTCTACTTTGAAGGATACAAGAGTGCGCCGAGTTTTTATTTAAAATCTGGAGAGAATCGTTTTAGAGTTGACTGGGATTATAATAAGATTCATGTGCTTCCAATTATCGAAACTCATACACTAGATACCTATGTAAAGGATAACTGCTATTGTATCTCATCACAGACGTCTTGTTGGGCTACCGCTATTTATTACACAAAAACGCCTGATAAACCACCTTTTGATGACATGTAAGACAAATAGGGGAAATCCCGTTTTACCCTCTCCAAACTCCTTAGGGTTGGTTTTTTAAAGTAAGTGATGTTATGAAATTTTAATGTTAATATCATATTGGAGAAAGAAAAACATGGAGCAAAAGGAAGTATATAGGATAGACGGGGAGGATAACACAGCAATTCGATTATTTATTAACCTAGGTATGCTAACGAATGTCGCTAAAACATTAATATACATTTCGCGGGTTGGGGAATGTCGCTCCAGTGATATTGAACAGGGGGCAAATATGTATCAATCTGATGTTAGCGAAGCGTTACAGGAACTACGTAAAAGAGGATGGGTGAAAAGGCAGAATTTTAAAAAGATTAAAAAGAAAGGAAAAGGCAGACCAACTTATGCCTATAACTATATAGCGGATTTATCTGAAATATTGAAAGCCGTTGAGCAGAAAAAATTAGAAGAATTTGAGAAAGCTAAAAGGGATATATCAAAACTTAAAAATATTATCGCAAGTAGATAAATCCCAACTTTTTTCTTGTCTGCTTAAACCCCAAGCAAAATAATCTGATTTTCAATTCCTTTTTATCCTCCCTAAAATCTACAGGCACTACGAATAGTAAATATTTTAACTACATTCTTCTATCCATCTTTATGAATATGAATAAAGGAGGAAGGTGATATGGGTAAAGCCAAGGGCAGAAAAGATATATCTCCAGGAAAGAAACCTGGGCCTTTAACAAAGAAGGAAAGAAAGGAACGTAAGAGGAAGAGAAAAGAAAAACATGTCTTGCGGTGAATGATAACGCAGATACTGTACTAGGGTGGTTTGGCGATTTAATCTTCAAGAACATCGTGCGTGCATTCTTTTTTCATCTTGATTTCTCGTATTGTATGGTCTATCCTTTTGATTTTTTTGAACGATCGATAAACAAAGTAGGTTCCTAAAAAAACAAGGATGGCGCAGATGGTTAGCAATGGAATAATAAAATGAAGGACTGCAGAAACATCATAATATCTTGATGTTGCAATTAAAACAGTGAATACAGATATGGGCAATGTGAATATAGCTATCGCCGTTCTCAACACAGCAAGAGACGTTCGCTTTTCAGCTAGTAATACACTTATTGTGTTATATATTTGTGATGTTTCTCTTTTTGTACC
>JAUWBM010000125.1 GCA_030601705.1 Thermoplasmatota archaeon | reverse complement strand
CTCAACCATTTACTCGATGGAATTAATGCTATAGGTTCTATCTGTAAAAAATTAAAACGATGGGTATTTGACTGGTTTTCAAAAAAATCTAAAAAGCATTCTGCTGTTTAGTCAATTTGAAAACTGCAAAAGTTTTGGTATTAACTGAAAATTTCATAGTTCATAATCTTGGTTTTGGGATATATGATAATGGCGGGACAATTGTAACATGGAATGTTATTGCAGACAACGGTCATTATCATGGAGCAAGCGATCCTTATCTCCATGGTATTTACAAATATAATGGTGAGTATAGTATTTATCACCACAATGATCTCTTTTTTAACTTTAAAAATGCCAGAGTCTCCCAGGGTTATAATAATTATTGGGATGATGGTTCAGAAGGTAATTATTGGGATGACTGGAAGCATAATCCAGGTTATCCAGATAAATACATCATTCCAAGCTCTTACGTAAGTGAACCAGAAATAGATTGGCATCCAAGTGAAAACCATTGGACCAATGCAGTTGTTGTAAAGGGATGGGGATATGCACCTGGTGAACATGGAACGATTTATGTTCTTGTCAATGAATCTATAGATTTTGAGAGTATAGCAAGTGGTGGCATCCTTCCATATTCGTGGTATTGGGATTTTGGTGACGGAAACACTTCTGATAAAAAAGAACCGTCTCATTCGTATAATAAACCTGGAACCTATAAGGCTACTGTGACTGTAACAGATAACGAAAGCAATAGTGACACTGACAGAGTAACAGTAAAAGTTGGAACAGGGCCTCCATATAAACCAACGATAACAGGAAAAACCTATGGGAGAACTGGAAAATGGTATGAATATACCTTTGTTGCGTCTGATCCTGATGGAGACGATATACTTTATGATATTGACTGGGGGGATGGAAAATGGGATATTAATTTGGGTCCCATTGAATCTGGTGAAATAATGATCCTTGATCATCGGTGGTCAGAGCCTGGAAATTATACAATCAGAGCTCGTGCTGAAGATGGAACTGAGCAGTATGGCCCTTGGGGAACACTAACAGTTACTATGCCGAAAAATAAAGCAGTTAATATGCGTTTTAATCTTTTAGAGAAACTCATAGAGCGGTTTCCTTTATTACAGCAGTTATTGGTTGTTTGGGGGTGTATGTAGTATGAAGAAACTGTTAGTGGTTGGTGTGATAGTCCTGTTCATTGGACTTGCTATAGCACCATCAACTGGAAATAGAGTATTCAATGATGATACCACACCACCCGAGATTAAATTAGAATGGTTGTTCTATCAAAAGGATGGAAAATGGTATCATAAATTTACTGCAACTTGTTTTGATAGTGAAAGTGGTATGAACCGTGTTGAATTCTATCTAAATAATATTTTACAAGAAACAATTGTTGGACCTGGACCGATATATGAATGGGTAATACCCTGGGAATTAGAAAATTTTTCTATTATCGGATTTATTTGTAATCGAAAAATTACTGAAGAAAATGTAAGCTTTTTTGCTTTAGCAGTAACGCATAGTGTAGAATATTCTTTTGCTCCATGGGAAGATTTTGTTAGTGCTTATGCATATGATAATGCTGGAAACTGGGGTTATGACGAAACATCTGGTCATTCTCCTCCACCAAAACGGATGTTTTTTACTCATTTTTCTTTTCGGAACAACTATGAAGGATACATTGGTAGATTCTTTATATTGGCAACTTTTGAAAAAGGACCATATGACATAGGAGTGTGAGATGAATTCGAAGATACTATTAGGTAGTATTATTTCTGTGGTAATACTCATTCTTGTATCATTTACTTCTGTAGTTGGTTATGGAAGTGTAGAATCTAATGTGAAAGAATCTCCTTTATTTAATATCAGGAGTAATAGAGCCATAGATAAAGAGAGTAAGGATTTGAGTTGTGATTATTTAGGAAAAGGGGTAGTAACTAATATCAATATTCCATCAAGAGACAATGGAACAATATTAACTCAAAAGGTTTTCGAGTTAATTAGTAAAATGGATGATAGGGAATTTAATGAATTTATTGATTTCTTCAAGAACCAAAAGTTTTGGGAACATTGTATCTAATATGAAGGATTGATAAATAATATTGTCATTGAAAAAAATATTTCAAAAGACGGGATGATTACAATTTTTCCTGGATTTTTATGTAGTCCAACCTATGTTATTACAGTATGCGACTGGGTTCCAAATTGTATTCTGACTCGAATATTTGTTGTAATTGCAGTTATTATTTTATCTATACAGATGAAACTTTATGATATTTTTCAGAAAACTTTGTTTCCTTTTCCTACCGTGTGTCCACCTCTTGGACATTGTGGTGAAGTGGCAGTTTGGGATGCTTTAAACCCTGAATAAAATAATCTTCTACTGAATTACTGTTGATTTCACCAGATTCTTCTGGGCTAAAAACAATATTGACATGACCCTCGAACACACACGAAAACGTCCAAAAACACATCAAAAAATATGAGGGGATGAGGGGTCTAGGCACTATCATTTACGTGTGTCCCGATGTCCCTCTGCATGGTTTTTGCCACGGGTTCATAATTTATGTTTTGTATGTACTTCTGTGTCCCTTCATCTGGGTTATTGGCTTGGAGAATACCTATTAATGTCGCAAGTGTGAGTTCAAGTTTATCTATTCTAGTATTTCTTTGTTCTAGTATTGCATCAATACTTTGGCTTTGTGTATCTATTTTCTTGGATTGTATGCCTACTGTTTCTTTCAATTGCATCAATTCCTCAGTGTTACTATAGACGGATACTTTAGGTTCAATCTTTTGTTTGTATAACTCAGCCAGTTCTTTTACTGTATTGCCTTGGTATTTCTTGTATACTGCATCTAAACCCTCTTGATGTCCTAGTAATGCTTCTGTTATATCATGTCCAACTACAAAACTGGAATGTGTTGCAAAGTATTTCCTTAGTGAATGTGGATGTAGTGTTCTGCGTCCCTTACAGTTTTCAACACTGTTCACAAGACATGTTAAAGAATCATCAAATTCCTCTAATCCAGATTTCTTCAAGGCATCATTCCAGAGACACCTACTAGCTCTATTGCCAAAAGGAAAAATTCTATCATCTTTTGTATTTTCAGTACCCCTTGGAAATCTTCTCTTAATAACATCTAAGTGGTGTTGTCGTATTTTCAGCCACTCTTGTATTGCTTCCCTAGTTTCACAGGAGACAAATACTGTCCTTGTTTCTCCTGTTTTGGTGTGATTGCCTCTAATCACTATTCTACAGGGGTCCTCATCTAGGTGTATATCTTTGAATGTTATGTTTGTAACTTCATCTATCCTCATACCAGAGGAGACCATAGTAAGATAAAATGCACGTCCTCTAGTATCCATGTGGGACAATATTGCTTTCAATTCGTGGGGTTCTGGTATCCTATCCTGTGTCCTAGCTCTAGTGCCTTTCATACGTTGTCTCATACTCCTCCATACCACAGAGGGTAAATCTACTCTGTTATAGGATAGAAATGTTTTGAGACAACCTATGTCACTACTAATTGTCTTGGGTGCACAACCTTGTTTTATTCTCTGTTGATAGAACAATTCCACATCTTTCTCGATTTGTTCATTATTCCTGTTGTTGAAGTAGGAGTTGGGGTCAGTAATCCCTACTACATTAAAGAATAGCTTTAGTGTTGCTCTGTACCCATGTTTTGTATTTCTATTAGGATACCTGGAAATAAATTCATCAATATTCATTCTATTTCTCCAAGAGCCTGGTAATCAACGAGTCCCAGGATTCACTGCCTTTCTTAGCAGTTCTTAGTAGTTCTCTTGTTTTGTGTTTCAGGGCAATCTTGACTTCATCATTATCACTTAATTTCTTATATTCTCTTGGGACATAACTCAACACATTCTCCTTGATTTTAGCCACTGCATTGTCGAAGTCAACTTGTGTTTCAATTCTCTGTATTACTTTACCAGGTGCACCTATGTGGTTCTCTAGCATTTGTATTCCGTATGTTATATCCCTAAGGTACACATTACCCTCGAATAACTTTACAAAATCATCCTTACGATAGTTGACTCTAGTATCTTTAGGTAGTGCCTCTATCAGTTCTTTGACTCTGAAGACATGCTTACTCTTATTTTTCTCCTTCTTTACTATTATTTCATTCAGTTTCTGGGTTACTTCCTTGCTCTTATCAGCCTTCTTATCTTGTGGTTTCTTTTTCTTTGCCATACATATTTCTCCTAGTGACACATGTTACCTAGTATCACTGCAAAAACAAAAAGCTGAGGGGGTAATATAATCATCGTTATGACGGGAGTTATCGGTCGATAAACTCGCAGTTAATAATATTTATATATCAAATGTTACTATAGTATTATTAGATAATAGGGGGAAAAATATTATGAAAATTAAAAACAGAATAATGACAATAGCCTTTTCATTCATATTGTTAGCAACTGCTTTTACAGGGGCCGTGACAGTAGGAAATCAAATTGTGGAAAAAGAAACAGACCCTTGGCAATACCCAATTTTTCAAATACCTGAGTTGAAGGTTATCAATATTTCATTTACTCATCGTTCACAATTGCAGGAGTTGATTAATCATGGCCTCGATATCGTTGATGTTAAAGATTCAAAAGCTACCGCTTATATAACTGATAGTGAACTAGCATGGATTTGTGAATCTGGATTCAAATATGAGATGCTCTTCGAAAACCTTGGAGAGATGAACAATAAAATGTACCCTCCTGAACTTATGCGTCAATTTCATAATTACGCTACGATGACAAGTGAATTGCAGGATATCGCTGATACTTATCCAGATATTGTACAACTTTATGATCTTGGCAATAGTGTCCAAGGTCGAACTATTTGGGGTCTTAAAGTTACTGACAATCCTACAGTTGAGGAAAATGAACCTGAAGTTCGAATCTGTGGTTGTCATCATGGTAATGAATTTATGTCTGTTGAATTACCCTTAAAATTAGCATGGTACCTAGTAGAAAACTACGAAAGTGATCCAGATATTGAGGATCTTGTTGATAACCGAGAAACCTGGATTATACCAATGGTAAACCCTGATGGGAGAGAAGCATCCACTCGCAGGAATGCAAATAATGTTGATCTAAATAGAGATTATGGATATATGTGGGCTGGTTCTGGCGGTAGTCCATCATCCTTTTCACAACCGGAGACTCAGATTATTCGACAGCATGCCCTTGAGAATAACTTTGTTTTATCGCTTTCTTTCCATACCACTGCAGCTTATGTGAACTATTTGTGGAATTATAAGGCGCAGCCAAGCCCTGATGATGCTATGATTCAGCAGTTATCTGACCACTATGCCGCATTAAGTGGCTATACTGCAATTCGAGGATATGATTGGTATCAAACTCGGGGTGATACGAATGATTTCAGCTATGGCTGCCGGGGCGATATTGATTGGACCATTGAAACCGGTAACAGTGACATCACTTATTCATGGAATAAGAACCGTCAGGCTATGCTTGATATCATAGATGCAGCTAATTTGGGATTGACTGGTATAGTTACTGATGCATCAACGAGTGAACCACTTGCCGCTACTGTCTGGGTAGAGGAAGCGTATTGGCCTACGTTTACTGACCCTCCCATTGGTGACTATCATCATGTACTTTCACCAGGTACTTATAATGTTCATTTTCAGGCAAATGGCTACGCTGAAAAAATTGAGACGGTGACAGTAACTAGTGGTAATCAGCCTGCAATTCTGGATGTGGAGTTGAACCCCAGCAATAGTTATTATGCTTATCAAGTAACCATTTGCGAGTACTATGCTCCTTCTGGCAATTTTCAGAATAATCCGACAGACGGAATTCATGCCCTAGGTATTCCAGATGAATATTGTTCATCTTTAGGCAAAGGCGGTAATATTGTTCTGGATATGGGAAACGGAACTGAGATTCTCAATTTAGAAGGTGAAACAGATTTCAAAATAATTGAAGGTGACGATACAGACGATGGATATCAAGTGTATGTTTCCTCTGAATGGAACGGACCATGGATTTCTGTTGGATCAGGTATGGGAACTACCGAGTTTGATTTAGATGGCCTTTCCATAGATTTGGCACGATATGTTAAAATTGTTGACGATGGTGACGGAGACGCATATGCAGTAAAACCTGGAGTAGACATAGATGCGATACAAAATTTGGCTGCTGCAAATGCCAATAAAAATCCTGAACTCCCTGATGCACCTTCTGGACCAACCGACGGAGTAACTCATATAGAATATACCTTTACTGCGGTCACAACAGATCCTGAGGAAGATCCGATCTCATACATGTTCGACTGGGGAGATGGAACCTATAGTGATTGGATAGGCCCAGTGGCTTCCGGAACTTCTGTAGAAGGATACCATGCTTGGATTGAAGAAGGTAACCATGAGATTAAAGTAAAAGCAAGGGATGAATTTGGCGAAAGTGGTTGGTCTACTAGCCACACAATCAACATAGTTGAAGGACCATCGCTTGATATACGTGCCGTCAAAGGCGGACTATTCAAAATAGCCGTGGATATCGAAAACAATGGTGCGGTCGAAGCAACGGGAGTAAACTGGGAGATTTCTTTGGATGGCGGTGCATTTATTGGTAAATTGTCGGAAGGTTCTAATCTAACTATTGCTACGGATGGAATAGAGACTGTAAATTCAAATTTCATAATTGGATTTGGACCTACAGTAGTAACCGTTGATGCCTGGATTCCAGATGGATCAACAGATACAAAAGAATTAAACGGTTTTGTATTTTTATTCCTAATAAACATCAGACCTGGTGGAAGTATTTAGTAAGGTTATAACTTGTGGGTTATTGTCTCTACAATTTTTGTTACTAACATCGATCTTAATCTGCTTTCTAGCCAGTTTGCCTATCAAGAGTTTTTATTTTTTTCCTTACGAGTGTTATTGTAAATGCAACAAAAATCAAAGCTGCAAAAAGGCCAGTTACAGCACCTATCATGTCACATGAGACGAGGAAATTATAGGATGAATGAACAAAAATTGCTAAGATAAAATACGGAATGATACGTAGAACCGTAGTATGTTTCATAATGGTTTTTCCGTAGCCATA
>JAUWBM010000147.1 GCA_030601705.1 Thermoplasmatota archaeon | reverse complement strand
GGTGATTTCAAAGCAAATATTTGGCGGAAAAGCAAGTATGTTGATCCTGATAAATGCACTGGTTGTGATGACTGTGCAGAAGTCTGCCCGGTTGACGTGGTAAGTTCTTTTGATGAAAAGATTTCAACACGTAAAGCAATTTATATTGAGTTCCCACAGGCAGTACCAATTATTTATACAATTGATTATGAAAATTGTGTTGGTTGCGGTTATTGTGACCGGGTTTGTGAACCTGAGGCTATTTCGTTTTTAGAAAAATCAGAAGAAATAGAAGTAAATGTTGGTAGTGTTATTGTTGCAACAGGTTTTGAAGTATTTGAGCCTACTGAGATGAGAAGAGAATACGGTTATGGGAAATATGAAAACGTAATAACAGCTATGCAGTTTGAACGACTACTTTCTTCTTTTGGTCCAACAGAGGGAAAACCAGCTCGTTTGTCAGATGGTAAAAAACCTAAGTCTATTGGTTGGATTCAATGTGTTGGATCCCGTAGTGAACAGCTAGGTTTTCCATATTGTTCGCGTGTTTGTTGTATGTATGCAACAAAAGAAGCATCAATTGTTAAGGAGTCTGATCCTGATATAGATATTACGATTTATTATATGGATATTAGAGCCTATGGTAAAGACTTCCAGCAATATTATGATCATGCCAAGGATCTTGGTATTAAATACATTCGAGGCAGACCTTCATCTGTTTATGAAAATAAGGATAAGAGCATTATAATACGATATAAAGACACACTAACTGGGGAAGTTAAAGAAGATACTGTAGATTTACTTGTGTTATCCACTGCGATAATACCGAATCAAGGTAATAAAAAACTTGGCGAGATACTAGACGTCGAAGTTGACGAAAATGGTTTTTTCAAACAACAATCTCTACTAACTAATCCGATTCAATCAACCAGAGATGGTGTTTTCCTTGCTGGATGCATCCAGGGTCCAAAGGATATCCCTGATAGTGTTTCTATGGCAAGTGGAGCTGCGGCAAAAGCAGTTGCTCCAATAAAAGATAGAGAAAAACATATTGGTAAAGAGTTTCCACCAGAGCGTGATGTTACAGGTGAGAAACCACGTATAGGTGTATTTGTTTGTCATTGTGGTAAAAATATTGCAAGTTATCTTGACGTAGAAAAAGTAACAGAGGAGACTAAGAAGCTGCCAAATGTTGATCATGCAGATCATATAATGTTTGTTTGCTCCGAAGATAGCTGTAAAAAAATTAAAGAAGTTGTTGAAGAAAAAAACTTGAATAGAATAATAGTTGCTGCATGTTCACCTCGAACACATGGTGGCCTTTTCCAGGATACTCTTATGGAAGCAGGGCTTAACAAGTATCTTTTTGAAATGGCAAATATACGTAATCAATGCTCTTGGGTTCACTCAGATAATTGGGATGCAGCAACAAAAAAAGCAATAGCTTTAGTAAGATCATCAGTTGCAAAGGCAAGAGGCCTTGAAGCACTTTCAGAGGAAGAATTTTCTATTTACCCGAGCACTCTTATCATCGGTGGCGGAGTGTCTGGTATGAAAGCAGCACTTGCTCTCGCTGATATGGGTATTAAATCTATTATCATAGAAAAAGAGAAAGAACTTGGCGGACGACTAACAAACCTTCATTCAATGTTTCCATCTGATACAAAAACTGAGGATATTCTTAATCCATTGGTTAACAAAGTCAAGAAGGACAAGTTAATCACTGTTATGACTGAATCAGAGCTTGACGAGCTTGAAGGATACATTGGCAACTATAAGGGAAAAATAAAACAAAAAGGTAAAACCAAAGAAATCGAGTTTGGAACTATTATCATTGCAACTGGTTTCCGTGAAATTGATCTAAAGGGCAGATATGAGTATGGTAAAAACGAAAACATTCTTTCTCAAACAGAACTTGAGACTAAACTAAAAACCAACAAATTAAAGGAGCAAAAAAATGTTGTAATCATCAACTGTGCTGGTGCAATGGATGAAGAACGACCTTATTGTTGCAGAGTTGGCTGTGGAGTATCAATAAAAAATGCTAAACTTATTAGTCAAAAATATCCAAAGTCTAAGATTTACATGCTATACCGTGATATGAGAGTTTTTGGAAAAGAAGAAGAGGAATACTATGCGAATGTTTTAAAGGATTATCATGTAACAATGATTCGTTATCCAGGTGAAAAGAAACCTGAGGTAACCCTTGATAAAAATAATTCCAAAGATGGCCCTGTTTCTGTAAAAGTTTATGATGACCTTCTCAATGAAGAAATGACAATTCCAGCAGATCTATTGATTTTAACTGTTAACACTGAAGGAGGGGCCATGACTGAGAAACTAAAAAACATGCTAAAGGTCCCCGTTGATTCCGCTGGTTTCTTTATGGAAGCCCATGCAAAAATTAAACCTCTTGATTTTTCCACATCTGGTATTTACATGTGTGGTGCGGCACACTATCCCAAGAATTTAGTCGATTCAATCGCTCAGGCAGAGGGTGCTGCTTCACGTGCAGCAATACCCATTATGCAGGAAAGAATGAAAGGAGAAGGCATCGTTTCAGAGGTAAACGAGGATCTCTGCCGAGGCTGCGGCTTATGTGAATCAGCATGTGCTTATTCAGCAATAGAAATGAAACCACATCCAAAGGATCCAACTCGCCTTGTGGCAGAAGTAAATAGGGCTCTTTGTAAAGGCTGCGGTTCATGTGCAGCTGCATGTCTATCAAGCGCCATTGAACAGAAGGGATACAAGAGTAATCAGATCAATGTAATGATCGCTGCTCTCTGTGAAAAAGAGGTGGCTAAATGACCAAAAAACTAGAGGGCAATGTCGACATTGAAGCATTGAAACTAAAAAAAGGAGATCTTGTCAAAGAAGTTGAAGAACTCTGTGGTGAAAACCTCTTTGGTTGTTATCAATGCGGAACATGTTCTGCAGGTTGTCCTTTTATTGAAGATATGGACCTTTCGCCAGATGAAGTAATAAGATATATTATTCTAGATAGAAAAGAGGTTCTAAATTCAAAAACCATCTGGTTATGTGCATCATGCTTTACATGTGCAGAGAGATGCCCCCGTGATATTAACATTACAAAGATCATGGAGGCTCTACGTCAGATAATTTTACGGAAAAAAATTGATCGGACAGATTTGACAGAAATAACTAAAGATGAAAAAGAAACAATTCCTCAACTAGCATTTGTAAGTTTATTTAGAAAAAATATAGGTTAAGATATACGAAAATATATATGAACATGTATGAGAATGAATATGAAAAATAAGGTAAAACTATGAAACTGTCATACTATCCTGGGTGTACCCTTAAAACATCTGCAAAAAATCTAGAAAAATCTGCATTTGCAATAATGGAAAAGCTAGGCCATGAAATGGTAGAAATGGAAGACTGGACCTGTTGTGGAGTAGTTTCATCTCTTACAGATGATGATCTGATGCATCATCTTGCACCATTACGAAATTTAATACATGTAGAAGACGCGGGTGACGAACAAGTTATTACACTTTGTGACATGTGCTATAATACTCTCAAGCAAACAAATTTGCGTGTAAAAGAAAAACCTGATGATTTAGAAACACTCAACTTATTTATGGATAGGGAAAACGATTACAAAGGAACTGTAAAAGTGGTTCATTTCCTAGAGTTTCTCAGAGATGAAGTAGGTTTTGATGTTCTTAAAAAAATGGTGAAAAATCCATTAAAAGGCGTAAAAATTATGCCTTATTATGGGTGTATGTTGCTTCGGCCTCGTGAAGTAGCTATTGATGATGCAGAAGAGCCGACAATATTAAAAGACCTTTTAAACGCACTTGGCGCAGAAGTTATTGATAATCCTTTTAAAATTGAATGTTGCGGATCTTATCACACAATTCAACAAAAAGAATTGGTAATGAACAGGGCATATAGAATTACTAATTTTGCGATTGAAAGGGGAAGTGATGCAATTGTTCTTTCTTGTCCTCTTTGCCGATTTAATCTTGATGTGCGGGGAAAAGAAGCTGAAAAAATATATAAGAGTTATAAACAGGTCCCTGTTTACTACTACACTCAGCTTATAGCTGTTGCATTGGGTTTGGATCCTGAATATTGCGGGTTTGATGATCACGCTGTAGATCCAACCCTGTTGTTAAAGAAGAAGGGGGTATTTGAAAAATAAAAAAGTTAAAAATTAATAAAATGGTGATTGTATGAGTAAGGAAAAAGGAAAGAAAAAAGAAGCCGGTAAGAAAAAACTACAACTTGCGTTTTATTGGGCTGCAAGTTGTGGTGGATGTGAAATAGCTGTTTTAGATATTGATGAAAAAATCCTAGACGTTGTAGCAGTTGCAGACCTACTGTTTTGGCCAGTTGCAATGGATTTTAAATATAAAGATGTTGAAGCGATGAAGGATAACCATATTGATGTTTGTTTCTTCAATGGTTCTATTCGTACGTCTGAGCAGGAACACATAGCAAAGCTACTTCGTAAGAAATCAAAGGTGCTTGTGGCATTTGGTGCTTGTGCATGTAATGGTGGTATCCCAGGTTTGGCGAACATTGCAAATAAGGAAGAAATATTTAATGTATCGTATCTGAACAATCCTTCTACGGATAATCCAAAAAAGACGGTTCCGAAAACTTCAGTTAAGGTTAAAGAGGGTACTCTTACACTTCCTGAGTTTTATGACACTGTTAAAACATTGGATCAAACAGTTGATGTTGATTATTATTTACCAGGATGTCCTCCAACACCTGATCTTATCATGACTGCGGTGGGTGCTATCGTTGAAAACAAGCTACCACCTAAAGGCTCGGTTATTGGTCCGTTGAAATCAGTGTGTGATGAGTGTCGTTTTGAAAAATCAGAGAAGAAGATCAAGGAGATAAAACGGATATATGAGATTGACAAACTCGAAGATAAGTGTCTCCTTGAACAAGGCATCATATGTATGGGGCCTGCTACACGCGGAGGATGTGAGGCACGATGTTTAGATGCTAATATGCCCTGTACCGGTTGTGGTGGCCCTACGCCGAATTCCCTTGATCAAGGTGCTAAGATGATGTCTGCACTTGCATCTATCCTTGGTATTGAAGGGGAAGAGAAAATGAGTGATGAAGAAGTTGAAGAATTAATAAATCAAGTTGTAGACCCAGTTGGAACCTTTTATAAATATGGTTTGCCAGCTGCTTTAATAAATAGGAAGGTGATGAAATGAAAACAATAACAATTGATCCGATAACAAGACTTGAAGGACATGGAAAGATTAGTATATTCCTTGACTCAAAAGGTGATGTTGAAAATGCATATCTTCAAATCCCTGAATTGCGTGGTTTCGAACGATTCTGTCAGGGACGACGTGCAGAGGATATGCCTCAGATTACA
>JAUWBM010000114.1 GCA_030601705.1 Thermoplasmatota archaeon | reverse complement strand
CGGCAATGGCGATACTTCAATCGTCGAAGACCCTGTTTACGCTTATAGTGAACCTGGTGTCTATACTGTTAATCTTACTGTTACAGACGAAGATCAAAGCACCGCTTGGGACGAGACCACAGCAACCATTGAGGGAGTAGTGCCAATACTTGATATAGGGCTTATCACCGGTGGATTATTCAAAGTAAAAGCAACAATCAAGAACATTGGTGATGTTGATGCAACTAATGTTAATTGGAGTATCAAATTAGATGGTGGTGCATTTATAGGTAAAGAAACCACTGGCACAGACGATATTCCTGCAGGTGGAGAAATAACGGCAACTTCGAAGTTAATACTAGGATTAGGGTCAACTACTGTTACAGTTACTGCAGAGTCGGCTGAAGGAGTTTCTGATACAAAAGAACAGACTGGATTTGTGTTCTTGTTCTTCATAAAGGTAAACCCAGGTGGATGAGAATAGAACCACCTTTTCTTTTTTTATTAGAGAAACTAGCATATATCAAGATAAAAAACCCTGCTGAAAATTATTATTTAGTGCCAAAGCCTTATCCGTTACAAAGATTTATATATGATTATTCAGATGTATTAACCGTGCTATAGTGTGGCATTTACGGGAGGTTAGAAAATGAAGAAAGTTGTTGGAATATTTGTTTGCATGCTGTTGATTGCAACTGTTTTACCGGTTTCTGGAACATTAACACAAATAGAGATTGCCAAATCTGAAATAAGAGAGAAGAAATTTTTAGTATCTAATAATGAAAATATTGGTATAAGAGGAGGATACAAAAGTTTGATGGATATTCCTTCACCAGATGGAAATAATTATACTTCTATAATGTTTTGTAATAGTCATGAACAAACATTAGAATGGATATCTCTTATAGATGAATTAGGATTTGAAAATGCCTGGCTAAAAAAATTTATAGAATTAACAACATTTTTTATAATACCTGGAACTGTATTATTTTTTGGATTACTTGATTTTCGGGAATGGTATTCGGAACTATTTATAAAACTAAGTTATAGAGACGAATTTTTAGATTTCTTGAATAATTATGATGAGATAAATGGTTCAGGTATGATTACATATTTATGGTTAGCAGGATTAACAAATAGACCCATTGATTTCAAATCACAACCAGATAATTCATGGATTGAGGATAGTTGGATTCTCGATGATGGTGCATTTATACCTAATCCAGAAATCTGGTACGAAGGGTTTTTTTGGTATTTTGACTTTCCTCCCAAATAAACTTAAAGATAAATTGGGATTTCATTCCAACAATCTCATTACCTCACCTTATGATATTTAGATGAAAAAACCTTCTAGATGGCATTTAAATAGGATATCGTTGATTAGAATATATATGGGAGGTTAGAAAATGAAGAAAATAATTACCCTTGGAATAATGCTGTTATTTCTTGGTATGACTATATCTTCTTCAACTGGAATATATCTGGAGAAACAGTCTATAAAACCGTTGTCTTCTGGCAACACCTTATATGTCGGTGGTAGTGGACTTGGGAACTATACCAGTATTCAGGATGCAATTGATAACGCCAGTGTTGGGGATACTGTTTTTGTCTATGATGATTCATCACCCTATTTTGAGAATGTGGTAGTGAATAAATCAATAAATATTGCTGGTGAGGATAGGAATACGGCGATTATTGATGGTAATAATAGTGGAGATGTTGTTTATATTTCTGCAGAAGATGTTGTACTCAGTGGATTTAGAATACAAAACTGTGGAAATAATTGGGGTGATGCAGGAATTGATATTCGTTCAAATTTCAATCACGTCTCAGGTAACCACATCTTGAAAAACAAGATTGGCATATACCTCAATTCTTCCAGCAATAACACTATCACGGGTAATGACATCTCGAACAATGGGGTGGGCATACGCCTCGATTATTCCAGCAACAATAAAATCGTGGGCAACTGCATCAGCGAGAATTACAGTGATGGCATAAACCTCTTTGATTCCAGCAACAACAGAATCACGGGTAACTGCATCTGGAGCAACTCGGATGGTATATGCCTCGTTTGGGATTCCAGTAGCAACACCATTAATGGAAACAACATAATCTCGAACAACAATAATGGCGTTCATTTGCTTGATGGTAATTTCAATAATATTAGTAATAATGTAATTTGTTTCAATTTATATAATATAGATTTGTCTTCAAGTAATGAAAACACCATCAATAACAATATGATAAGCAACGGCTACCAAAGAGGCATTTTATTGCGATGGAGTAATGATAACATTATTTCGAGAAATCACATTTCATCAACAAAATATTATGGAATACAGATTGAGTCCGGGAGAAATAAAATTATTGAAAATAATTTCATAAACAATACCGAACATGCATCTTTTACAGTATTCACATCTATTGGATGGGGTTTTGGTATCAATAGATGGGATAGCAATTATTGGGACAACTGGATTGGCTTAGAGCGTCCTCAACTCAGTAAACTTCCAAAAAGAATAACTGGGATATTTACTCGTATGATTAGAATTCCTATTTTTGTTTTTGCTTTCGATTGGCATCCAGCACGAGAACCATATGACATAGGAGTGTGAGAATGAAGAAACTGTTGGCGATGGGAATAATCCTTCTATTCATTGGGATGATTATTACTTCATCAACTGGACTCAATTTTGTGAAAGAATCTACTATGCCAACATTTTACGATGGCAGTTTGTCGGGCTATGTCAACGACACCTCCATGAATCCAATTGAAGGAGCGAGAGTAAGGGTGTATTTCCATGGTATATATGAAGAGGATTACAGTGATTTTTCTGGATATTATCATGTTAGCAACATACCAATTTGTAATTGCACGAAGAACTGTACTGCTTCAAAGGCGGGATACAACACGGAATGGGTCTTGCTTGGAATCTCAGAGAATACAACTTACGACTTCGTTTTGACACCTGGTAAAACCCTTTACGTCGGTGGCGATGGACCTGGTAACTACAGCAAAATTCAGGATGCGATAGATGATGCTGGTGACTTTGACACTATTTTTGTTTTTGATTATTCCTCACCGTATTATGAACATGTGAAAATAGACAAGAGAATTAATCTGGTTGGTGAAGATAGAAACACAACAGTAATTGACGGTGACAGCAGTGGAGATGTCGTTTATGTTACTGCTGATTGGGTAAATATCAGTGGGTTCACAATAAGAAATGGTGATGATGGAATTCTTATACGTTCAAATCATAATACCGTTTCGGATAACATTATCTCGAACAATAGCGATGGCATAAATTATTGTAGTTCCAGCAACAACACCATCACTGGCAACACCATCACCTCAAACAACTGGGATGGCATCGTCGGTGGCGGCAAAAACAACATCATAATAGGTAACAACATCAGCTTGAACAACAAGGATGGTATATTCTGTTGGTATGGTACAAATAACAACCTGTTAAATAATACCATCAGTATGAATAATGGTCATGGCATCTCTTTTGGCCAAGAAGGCATTGAATTTCATCTATCCGTTACTTATAGTACAATATCTGGTAATGCTATTAGTTATAACAGCGGAAGTGGCATATATCTTATTGGTTCCAGTCACAATAGCATATTCGATAACTACGTTTTGGACAACAAGTATGGATTAAACTTCGAGGTGGCATATGGTATACCTGGTCTTCCGTCAGGTATTGCAGTTTCCAGTAGCAATATCATCTATCAAAATAACGTTACTAATAATGATTATGGCATTTGGTTTGATTTTCTATGTGCAAACAACCGCATTTGCTATAACATCTTTAAAGAGAACACCAAGAACGCTTGGTGCGGGGGATTCAACATCTGGTACAATCCTTTAACAAGGAAAGGTAACTACTGGGATGACTACAATGGGTGGGATATTCTACCTCGGTGGGGTATAGGAGACACACCTCATAACGTACCTCCACGATTAATTCTGAATAAAGACCGATTTCCATTTATGGAACCTGATGATATTGAAAATGTTGAAGTTGAAGAATATGTTAATGGGGTTGTTAACGAGATAAATCTAGATGTAGTACAACAACAATCAAACTCTTATCAAAGTAGTCAACAATCCAGTAATATGTGGTTCCTGCAGTGGCTGGAGAGGTTTCCGATATTGCAGATGATACTGGATGTTTTGAGGTTGAATATTTGATGAAAAAACCCTGTTGAAAATTGTTTATTGTGCAATACCGGTTAAGGTAACAGAAGGATTTCAAAAAAATTATAAGGAAAAACGTGATATCGATATCTGTGGGAGAGGCAAATTACCTTTGGAAGTGTAATGACTGCGGTGATCTTTTCAGTTATCCAAAGTTCGATCAAAATACGAGAAAGGATCGCTGTCCGGCATGTGGAAGTTTGGATATCGAAAGATCTAGGATTCTAAAGAGGTAAGTTTTACCAATTGCCAATTTTGTTTTTAGCCAGAAGAATCTGTGAATTATTAGCAATCAAATAACATTGGAAAATATGTTGTAAACCAACTGATATTGACAATATTGCTAAGATACTATTAGTAGTAAAAGTAATAACAAAAGATAAAATAGTATACATAATAATTTACCATCATTCTCTAGTGTTGGCATAGGACATCCGTCCCAAGTAATTGTGCATTGATAAGTGTGTAGATTAGATTCTTCTCTCTCCAGAAGATGTGGTGTTATTTCACTTGGATTATTCCTTAATTTGTTGAAAGACAAGATAAGTTCATCTTTTTGATATTCTTGAAAATCATCTCTCGTATAAAGATATTTGAGTATCAAATCCACAAACCTATCATATGATTTATCGTCCATCTTTCTGATAATATCAATATATCTATCGAATAATTCTTTCCTATTATTCCTTGTAGGTATAAGTATGTTTATTTCTTCTCCCTTTCCAACATAATCACAACTCAAATCCTCACTCTCTTCATCTATCGCCCTGCTACTTCTAACGGTGAATAGTGGTGATGCTTTCACATCAGATGTTACACTATTGTATCCAACTACAGAAGTAAGTGATACACCAACTAGGATGGCAACTCCTATGATACTGCCGATGAGTATCTTTTTATTCATATTCTAACTCCATTCAATGTCGCCAAAAGCAATTCCATGAACAGTCTGTGCTGCAGGTGCTACCTGAAAAGTATATCCTATGAATATGGGAACTTTAACATATTTTCCAGTGTGGACTGTATAACTTCTTGGCGGTAATAGCGAGGTATATCCAACGATTGTAATCCATGTATTGGAGGTTGCCCAGATTTCTACATTAAAAAACACACCTATACCATAAAAACTCGAATCTAGACACGAACCATCAATTTTGGAAAAAATCTCCTTCTCATTATTATCTAACGTCCCGATATCTGTGTTTTCTCTTAATTCGTTATCCCCATCTGTATTTATATCAACAGCTGTCGAAACTGGTATTGTTAGTATTGCAACTGCTACTAAACTCAATATTAGGATTTTCTTATTCATACTCTTTCCCCATATATCTCATAAGTGGCATCTTATTTAAGTTTTAGCCAGAAGACAGTAGATGCTAAGGTAAAAAAATGCCAAAGAAACGTGCTCCAATAGGAGGGAAATTGGCAAAAGGACTATGCACTTTTTTGTGATTATCAACTTAAAATATACGAAAGAAGGTTATCTTTTATAATTTCTTCATAAAAACGTTTAAATAAATCCTCCTCCTATAATATATGGTTAACATGATGGGGAATAAAAAAATCCTCAGTCTTATTGTAATTACTTCAATAATTCTTGGAGGAATAGCTATTTCATTTTATAAAATTCCTAACGCAGATGCATTTGGATCAAGTAACAATGATACAAACTCCTATACTGTTGATTGGGGTGTCGAAGAAGGTTTATTGATAAGTCATTCAGATTATGCAAGTAAAGACTCAAATTATGAAAAAACTATCTCATTTGAAACTCCAAATCTCAGAGAAATAACATTCATTCTCAGCTGGACTGATGACAAAACTACCTTTTTGGGTAGATTAGGTCTTGATACCTTAACACTTGAAATCACTACACCAGATGGAAACAAAATAGTAGAATCTGCAAAGAGTGCAAGAAAGACAAAACAAGGAAACATCGAAATCACTCTCCCTGTAAATAATTTTAAACTAACAACACTCACCTTAGAATCAGAGAACATAATGGGAGTCGAAAAACAACTCAAAGACAAATACTTTGATTACACCTGGGTAAATAAAGAATTTACAATCAAAGTATCCGTTCAAGTTGGAGAAATCCGACCTTTAAAAAGATTGGCAGATAATGGAAATGACTTTGATTTAGAAATAAGATCGAGCAACTATCATACCTCAATTACTGCTGACGACACAGCAGTAAATTCAGATAATGGTGATTCTTACATAGAAACTGGGCATTATCCACCTGATGACGATCCTTTTGCATGTAATTGGTGTGGTGAGAGTCATGGTCATAGGCGATCATGTCCCTATTATGATGATCCTTTTGATTGTAATTGGTGTGGTGAGAGATTTGGTCATAGGCCATCATGTCCCCATTATGATGATCCTTTTGAGGATGATCCTAACTATCAAGGGAATACTTTAGATAAACCTTGGAAAGTGCTCTTAGCTATTCTCTTTTTATTATTTCCATTTTTTTTACAAAGCATGTTGATTTTTTAATATAACATAAAAATCCTCAAGTTTCCGCTGTCAAAAACCTCCAAAAATGTTAATTAATGATAAATATGATACGAAATTAAATGAAGTTAAAAACAAAGAGGTTTCTTCTTGCGATAATTGTCGGTACGATAATTTACATATTACTTGGTTTCGCATATGAAATACCTCTCCCGAGTTTAACACCATTTTGGATTGCTGTCCTTTTCGGTAGTTATTGTTTATGGATCTTGCTGTTTTACTTTTTGATTGGATTAAGGAAAAGCAAGGAGTATCTCCGAAAAGTTGAAAAATGGGATTCTCCAAAGGCATTAGTGCTGATGCTAATTCCTCTTTGGATTGTGTGTGCTGTTTTGTATTATATGAATCCTTATGGATGGATTTTCCCTTATGGAATTGCTTTCTCCCTCGCATATCTATTTGGGGCTTATATGAGGAGCATCTATAGAAGAGAGTTAAAAACATAGCTCTTTGAAAACCTCCAAAAATGTTAAAACAAAACAAATGATTATTAAAATGATAATATGTCACATGCATGGGGATTGATTTGGAAGGATAAAAATACATTATTAATGGGTTCAATATGGTGGGGTGTCGGAATAACTTTTTTAGTTGGAGTTCCACTATTGTTATTATTAAATAACTCTGGAGAAAAAATACCGATTTGGGTTGGAATACTCTTTGTAATAATCGTATTTCCCATTGCAACATTCTCATTTTATAAAGCAGGTTGTAATAGAATAAAGAAAGGAAAATAATCTTTTTTTCTAAATAATCATGTGGTTTTATCTCATAAATCACGCTTTGGAAACAATCTAAAACCTGGCTCAGCTTGCTCTTTCTTATGAGGGAATATGCAATCAGGATCAAACTCCTCCATCCTGCGTTGGATTAATCGCCTAGATCTCCAATAGTCATCATGCTTCCTCTTGTACCTTTCCAACAGTTTCCTCTGATCCTTATT
>JAUWBM010000040.1 GCA_030601705.1 Thermoplasmatota archaeon | reverse complement strand
AAAAAACGGTCACGTTATTATAGGAAATGATATAGAGCGAAATACAGAATATGGTATTTACATCCCTCATCATGAACATATTTCTGTCAAAAATAATAATATTAGAGAAAACAAAGAAGGGATATACATCGGATACAATTCACATACTATATCTGGTAATATAATCTCAGACAATGAATGTGGTATACATCTTTCTGGAAATAGAAATGTGATTGCCAGAAATGAATTCTTAGGTAATGAAGAAGGGCTAAAATTACAAGGTAACCAAGCCTTTGTTGAGGGAAACGAGGTCTCTTACAATAATTTTTTTAAGAATACAAAAGATATTTTCTTTAGATTTTTATATGCTTTTATTAGACCTGTAGATGTTACTATAAATTTTAACTTTTGGAATAAACAGCGAACCTTTCCAAAACCAATCTTTGGGATACTGGAGTTACGCTGGTTTAATTTAACGATCCCTTGGTTTTGTTTTGACTGGCATCCTGCAAAAACTCCAAACGATGTTGATCAGGATTTTGATAATCCAATAAATAAAAACATTTCTTATCCCGAAAAGGATGAAGAATATAATAAAATCTCTATTGAAAAAAGTGTCAGTATTAGATATGGTTTTCCTCCTCTTTGTAGCTATCATTGTTCTACTGGTTTTTAAAACGATTTCTAATACTACATAGACTTTTACTTCTTATAAAATAAAACTTTAGAGTCAGAGTCTCGACTTTAGAGTCAAAATTGACTTTAGAGACAAAGCCATGGGGTTGGGCTTTGCACAATAAACCTTGTTAATAATTGCCTGTCATAAAATAATAATTTCAACGGATTTTTCATCTAATATAAATCATAAATTCCCGTAACGTTTTCAATATCTACAGGTTCCATAAGCGGAAAACGATCCTTATTTACTAAATCATTTGGAGGAATATTATAGGGTGTATCACCTATGCCATCACCATTATTATCAACACCTGTATAATCATCCCAATAGTTACCTTTCCTCAAAATAGGTTTATACCATAAATTCAATGCATAATCTTTAGCATTATAAGGATCGTATGGAGAGTTCAAACCATTTCCAATAAAGTTATTGAAATATATCTGGTTATTGAATGAATTTCCATCTATAACAAAACCAGTCCAACCATTATTTACAAAATCGTTTGCAATGATTTTATTACTACTTGCTGACCATAAGACAATACCATTGACTGTATTATTATAAAAAGAATTTTTAAGAATCCGATTTCCATTGCAGACCAAATCAAATTCAATACCATCATGGTTATTTTCGAAAATATTATCTGATATAATATTACGATTCGAAAAAATTGCAAATAAAAGTCCTCCGGAGTTTTTTAAAAAAATGTTATTTGAAATAGTATTCCTATTTGCTACTGCTGATGCTATACCAATATTATGTCCTGTAATTGTATTTTCAAAAATGCTATTGTACATTGAAAAACCAATATTTATTGCAGTTCCATCCATATCCGTTCCCCTGTCTATAAAATCATTTTTACTAACTATATTGTTAAAAGATCGGTCTAAATAAATACCACAATGATCAACATTCAAATCATTTAGGATTCTATTTCCAGAAATATTGCATTTCGAACAAAGAGTTATAGCAATAAGATCCCACCGAGTTGGTGGGATGCTTTGTCTAACGGTAAAACCACTTACGGTAATTTTACGACAAAAATTGATGACAATACCACCATCAATAATCGTCCAATTCTTATTCTGACCGATTAAACTTAATTTTAAGGAATTACTAATATTGATATATCCGTGGTAAATTCCATCATATACAAAAACAGTATCACCATTTTTCGCCTTGCTTATACCATCCTGTATTCTATCGAAATGAGTAACACCCCATCCAGGAGTTGAACTATCAAAACAGTTACTAATAAATATATCTGCATCATAAGTTCCATCTGCTTCGTTGTTGATATACAGAGTTATTGTATCAATATATTCACCATGATCACAAACTACTTTTAAACGAATAGTGTGTAATCCTTCTTCAAGCATTGTAGTATCTAATAATAATAATGTATCATTCTGTGGTGTTAATGAATATAGTAACTCATTCCATGAACTAGGGTTTTCACCCAGTCCGTTTTCTAATACAAAGTATTGGAAATCTTCACCCCATGCAGCACCATTTATATCAATTATTCCTTTGGCATCCTCCCAATTAGGAATAAATTCTAAATCAACTGCAAACGGTTCCTGTGTTAATGCTTTAAAGGCATTTATTCTACCCGTACCAATGTATTCATCAGTTTCGATTTCATCAGTAGTATAAGAAATCATTGACTTTACCATCTGTATAGGATAGGGACATTCATAGTTTTTAGATAACAGTAAGGCAGCTAATCCAACTACATATGGACATGACAAGAAGGTCCCATCAGCTATATAATATTCTTCATCAACAATATGTTCCCCATCACCATAGTAATCTGTTCCGTTAGCTCTAAGTGTAAGAATATCTTTACCAGGGGCAGAGACATCAACCCACTTTCCATAATTACTACCCCACCAAAAATATGAATCATAAAATCGGCTATCATTTTGATCTGTTGCTGCAACAGCAATCACGTTATCAAATGCAGCAGGATAATATCTACCATGTGTATCATCATCTCCCGCAGAAGCAACAAGGACAACACCCTGAGAACTAACATAATCCAAAGTATCTTTTTCAAGATTCGATGGAGTGTGACTACCCCAGCTCATACAAATAATATTTGCATTATTATTAGTTGCATATAGTAATCCCTTTACTACATTAGTTATAGGGGCTCCTGTGTGACCAATTCTAATCGGCATAATTGTACAATTCCAACATACACCTGCAATTCCCATAGCATTATTTGTTACCGCACCTACAACACCAGCACAGATTGTTCCATGTCCATTCCTATCCATAGGATCATTATCATCCTGATGAAAATCCCATCCATTAATATCGTCGATAAATCCGTTCCCATCATCATCAATACCATTATCAGGTATCTCATCTTCGTTTATCCAAATATTATCAGCTAAATCATTATGACTATAATCAACTCCGCTATCTGGAATCGCAATGATTATGTTCTCACTACCAGTTTCTATATCCCATACTTCCGGTGCATCAATATCACAATCATTTGGTTGATCGAGAGCCCATTGCTGATCGAAATAAGGATCGTCGGGAATTAACCTAGGATAACCTGAAATTAATCTGGTAGATACTAATCCTTTTATCTTTGACTTGAGAGGATTTGAAATTGCAGAAATTTGAAGAATATAATTCGGCTCAGCATATATGATATTTTGGTCTTTCTTATATTCTTCAGAGATCTCAATTATAGATAAATCATCAGAAAGAATAAACTTGAATATATTAGATAGGGAAGAAGGTGGATTATCCCCAAAAAATTTTTCAGCAGATATAATACCAAATTCTGCATTCAACCTATTTATTGATTCTAAATCTGTATTCAAAATACCATCTATAGAAACATACTCGTTTATTTCTTCCTTGAATTTAACGATTAATTCCCTGGGATGACAATTTGACTTGAAATCTCCTTTTCTATCTCTTGAATACCTAAAATTCTGCAAATCATATTGATAATGATGTCGCCAATCAACATCATCACCTGTAGAAGGGGAAATCTCTTGTTCAATAGAAAGGATTTGTTCTCCCCCCTCATTTTTATCTGCATTCTTAATTCCTGAAACAGGGAGTATAGTCATAGCTATCAACAACGTAAGAATAAAAACTACTAGTATTTTCTTTTTCATTTTTCCCCCTTTATTATTCTAATGGATAATATAATATATTAATCTACCTATGGAAAGGGATTCTGATGGTTAAAATCAAACCTGATAG
Source organism: Thermoplasmatota archaeon (assembly GCA_030601705.1). Lineage (GTDB taxonomy): Archaea > Thermoplasmatota > E2 > DHVEG-1 > DHVEG-1 > JAGLML01. Next base: position 17,878 of record JAUWBM010000040.1, on the reverse strand, counting down.
TAAATATTATATCCAGATACGATATTATATCTATCACAGGGGGCAATTACTTTTAGAGGATATTCCTTTCTGTAATACGCTTTCCTCCTTTCCCAAAGCCCCCTACCAAACCTTAGATTCTTCTGGCTAAAAACAAATCATCTAATCCTAGTAACTAATTATGTTGCTATAGAATGTATCTGACCCAATGTATTCAGCTATAATTAAAGTCTACATCTTTTGTTCAATAATATCCTTAGTTATTATAGCCTTAGTTTTAACCATACTAATTAACCATACTAAATAACAAAGACACCACATGTTCAAGGGTAGGTTAAACTAGTTATTTTCCCCCCCCTATTAATATTAGTAACTAAGAAAAATAATTACTAATTATATTGGTCATAAAATAACCTCCATAACCTTAGTTATAGCACAGCGATATTCGTGTCAAACTAGCCAATGATTACTAGTTTTCACTAACTAATAGGCAACAGATATAAAACTAAGAGGTCGGGCTTAGTTTATGCTATAAAATGCCCCTTTTGTAAAATATTTTTCTTTTTTCATTATAACGAAGCTGATAACCAAGGAGTGAAATTTACTTTTTATGGAAATAAGAAAAAGGTCAAGGATGAATTTAACTCACATCTTCATAGGCAACCGAATCAAATAGAAAAATGGAGACCAAAAAAAACAGATTGGAGATTCGAAGAGGACTATTCGTTAGGTGTAAAATTATTGGAGATAGGGAGTCGTTTAGCTCTTTGCAGTATCGGTAATAAGAAACCTATTGAAAAATCAAATGGAAATAGATTACCAATAACTACTGTAATAAGACATGTTTATTTACAGAATTTAGGCTATGATACAGTAGAAGAAGGAAAAATGGCCCCATTTGTTGATCTGCCTTTATACGGTTTATATAATCTTTTAACTATCAAAATTAAATAGAGCTCCACCACAATTTTTTTAGATTTTTCAAATAAAATTTATTGTGCAAAGCCGAAAAAGTGGGCTTTGACCTAAAAGTCTATTACTTACAGGTTTTGGCCTATAACACTTATATATAAGAGTACCCTATAGAAGTAATGGGGAAAAGACAGTTTGAAACATAAAACATTGGCATTAGGGATAGTATTGTTGTTCATTGTATCATCAATAAATTCATTAGGAATGAAAATACAAAACAACGATAAAATACAAGATGATTTGATGGAGGTCATGATACCAATCCCTGAACCACTAGATGGTCCTATGAACTCATCTTGGCCAATGTTCAAACACGATGCAAGACATACAGGAAGAAGTACAGTTGACACAAGTCATAACCTTGGAGGTGAAAGTTGGAAATATGAAGTCAAGGGGGGGACTCATTCTTCAGCTTCCATTGATAAAAATGGTACAATATATTTCACTGAATATGGTGAAATTTTTAATGGACTACTAACAGCACTTTATCCAAATGGTACCTTGAAATGGAGCTTTCATATAGGCGATTGGTCGGATTCATCTCCAGCGATTGCCGAGGATGGTACAATATATGTAACAACACAACATGATGATAAATTGATTGCAGTAAATCCCGATGGTACCGAAAAATGGGTTTTTCCACTTGAAGGTTTTTCATGTGAACCTACAATTGAAAAAGATGGTACCATATATGTTGGTACGCAAATAGGGGAGCTATATGCTATTTTTCCTAATGGCACAATGAAATGGAAATATGAAACAGGAAATGGACTTATTGTACGTTCTCCTGCTATTGGAAACGATGGTATAGTATACATAACGTCATGTGACTCAAATCTATATGCTCTGTATCCTAATGGGACACTTAAATGGACTTTTGAGTCACCTGGAATGTTTTATTCTTCTCCTGTTGTTGGAGATGATGGTACGATTTATATCGCTCCGCTTAACGAATTTTTATTTGCAGTAAATCCTGATGGTATTGAGAAGTGGCGTGCATCAGCAAGAGGGGGTTGCCATCGTTCCCCTTCCCTTGGACCTGATGGGACAATCTATCTGGCTGGTACTGCTGTGTTTCTAAATGCTTTTAATCCTGATGGTAGCAGAAAATGGGCTATTGAATTTACAAGTGGAGATAATGGCGAGGTGATTTATTCAAGACCATCAGTTGGAGCCGATGGCACCATCTATATCGGATGTGAAGAGCGCCTTTTTGCAATAAATCCTGATGGCACTGAGAAATGGACGACAAAACTGACAACAGATATACAACCTTATGATGGATGTTCTGTACATTCTTCTCCAACGATTGCAGAGGATGGCACTATTTATATCGGAACCTGGTTTCGCAGAGAAGGTCAAGGTTTTACAAGCTGGGGTTATCTTCATGCTATTGGATCTGAAGATCAAAAAAAAGTACGAATTACAAAACCAGAATCGGGGTATGTCTATGTTAATAATAAGAAGAGAATAAGGACTTTTCTTGGAAGTACAATTGTTTTTGGTGATTTAAATATAACATTTGAACCTACTTTTGAAGAGGAGATCAAACGCATTACTTTTATTTTAAAATTTTATGATCCTTTATTACCTTATCGTCAAAGATTTGAAATACCAAAGATAATAGAATGTGGTATTGATGTTGAACCACCGTATTTTTTCAATGTTGATATTCCTGATTCTGAATTTATTTTTCATTTTTATATGATGCAAGTAATTGTAGAGTATCATGGTGGAAGTACAACTTCAGATAAGATGAACATTTTTTTTATTCGCCGACCTACTTCCCTAGAAACACCAGTGACTCCTTCGATTAATTGGAAATTTGATTATGGTCGTCCAATAGTTACATCTCCAACCTTGTCTGATGGAAGAATATTTTTTGGAAATTGTGATAATATGTTATTTTGCATTGATGCAAATACAGGAAATGAGCTATGGCATTATATAACAGATGCGGGTGTTGAAACAACTCCTGCTGTTGTGAATGGGACGGTTTATTTTGGTTCAAATGATCATAATATGTATTGTATTAATGCATCTACGGGTGGACTCATTTGGAGTTATACAACAGGTTATTGGATTCAATCTTCACCTGCTGTCTGTAATGGTAGAGTTTATTTTGGCTCTGATGATAATAATGTATATTGTCTTAATGCGGATAATGGGAGTCTGATTTGGATGTTTCCAACAGGTGATGATGTTTCGGTATCTCCTATTGTTGATAATGGATATTTATATGTTGGATCTAAAGATCATAGTTTTTATTGTTTAAACGCAGATAGTGGTAATTTAGTTTGGAGATATTTAACTGATCATCGGATTCGTTATATTACACCTGTTATTCATGGTGATAAAGTTATTTTTAGCTCAGAGGATCGTTTTGTATATTGTTTAAATAAGTATGATGGAGAGCAAATTTGGTCATTCGAAACAGGTTTTTTACCGTCAAGTCCTACTGTTTATGATGATAAAGTATTTTTTAGTGCATTATCATATTTTGGTGAAATAGATAATAAGTTGTATTGTTTGGATGTTGATACTTGTAGAATGCTTTGGAGTTATAAATTAGTATCAGATTGGCATACTCTTTCAAGTGATCCTCCTGTTGTTGAAAATGGGAGGATTTATGGTTGTTATGCGGATGATTATACGTATTGTAATAGTGTTGATAATGGGGAGTTACTTTGGCGTTTTGAAGCTGAAAGTTTTGTTCGACATACTCCTATAATTGTAAATGATATTGTGTATGTTACATCTTGGGATGGACATGTATATTCCTTAACTGAACCTCCTGATATTTAGACATATCAAAGGAGTAAAGATTCAATTTCTTTTTTTTGATGATATTTTGTTTCAAGGTTTATTGTGAATGCCAATTTTCTCGATATAAATTTTAATTAGACGTGAATAAAAGTGCAAAAACACGAATAAAAATGCAGCATATAACCACTGGGATGAAATACCGCAAATGATGAGGAGACTTTTAAGGAAAAATAAAATGAAAGATAATTTTTTTAAAAGAGAATGTAAGATTAGCGGTAAGGTTGTAAAAGAAATATAAGAATTAAAAAATAGACTTTTACAGGTAAAGCCGTAATTCATTTTTCTAATTATTTAAAATTAACTGTTCTGCATTTATATTCAAATTATCTCTTCTCCTGTTGATTTTGAATAAAAGTGCAAAAACTATAATAAAAATGCAAAACGGAATAAAAGTGCAAAGCCCCCTTTCATCTATTATTGTTTGCAAAAATTTTGAAGTCAATTTTCTCCTATTGATTTGTCCTTTCCTTCGTAGAATTTTACTTTCGGAACTACTGGAATCAGACGATAAGTTTATAACTGATTTTTCATAATTTATTCTTCGCTGGGTGTAGGTGGACGGTTGACGGCGATTTGTTCTGCTAGAATACGATATACCTATATCATTCAGGTTTTGATCACGTATTTACTAGTAAAAAAATCACGTTTTCTCATGTAAACTGTCGAAAAATGCACATTAATCTTCTTTTTTGTATGTCCCCGTTGGGATCTGAGCGCGAATTTACTAGTAAAATTATGCGTAATAAAATGAGTCAAACAGAGTTTTTTCATCTAATTGCTGATTCTCTAATCTACGTCAGTCCCAGTAGGAATCTGAGTATCGGAAATGCATGTGGAAACCGTTCAAACAGCCAACTAAGTAGATTAAGGTTGAAATTGGAAATTTTGTTTTTCGGTTAAGGGTATTAACCGCAAGCATTTAACTAATTACAGTCTGCAGCGGGCCATACATCAATCATCGTTTGGTACGCATCGGTCTTTGGCCTCCTCTTGGTTATTTGCTTCTCAAGCCTGGACTTCCTCTTCTTGGTCTCATTCTTCTCAGACTCTATTTGTAGGCTGTTTATGGGCTTTGTTTGTATGCTGTTATTATCATATGAAGAGATTACAGAAAAAAAACGCATAAGAACACAATAAATCCCTCAAAAAAATCACATAAAAATACACAATAATGCTCAAAAATTCCTCAAAACGCTCTCAGAAATCTCTCAAAGGCCTTCTCAAAGGGCTCTCAAAAGGCTCTCAAAAGGCTCTCAGAAATCTCTCAAAGAATTACAAAAAATGTACAATGAAGCTCAGAAGATTTACAAAAAGGCTCACGAAAGACTTGCGTAAGAGACAAACAAAAATATATATCGAAGCTCTGAAGGCAATAAAAGTAATCCGCTTGGAGAGGAATCGTGGAGAGGGAGTATGAGTAGGCAGATGGCGAGGTAAACTGAGTGCTAACAGGGGTAAATCTTAGTAACGAATTAAGTGATGATTCATGTAAATCGCCTAGTCTAATCAAGTGTTGGTCAGTAGAATCATCAAGAAAACAACCCCATTCCCGCTTTTGGGCGTTGGCAACTCATTCGATGGAACGTATAATGACATCGTAAATTCGGAATACATTTTGACGCTGTTTTTTTCGGCTAAAGTTATTAACCGAAAGCAGTTAACCAATTACAGTCTGCAGCTGGCCATATATCAGTCGTCGGCTGGCACGCATCGGTCTTCGCATCCTCTTGGTTATTTGCTTCTCCAGCCCTGATTCCCTGTTCTTGGTCTCCTTCTTCTCAGACTCTATTTGTAGGCTGTTTATGAGCTCCGTTTGTACGCTGTTATTGTCATATGGGGAGATTACGGAAAAAAAAACACGTAAGAAAGCACGATAAATACATCGTAATAATATCGAAAAAACCACGATATCGGGTTCGAAATAGGTTCGAAAAGCTTTCGAAAAATTACAATGCGAGGTTCGAAAGACCTACGAAAGACGTACGTAAAATTACGATGCGAGGATCGAAAGGCTCACGAAAGACTTACGTAAAAATACATAAATGACACTCAAAGGATTTACAAAATAATCACATAATGAAGTTCAGAAAACCCTCAAAAGACTCATAAAAAAAATACATGTAATGTCAAGTAAGATCGGTAACATTTTTTTAAACATTACTCCTGTTGGTTCTCATAATCTTTTTATGAGAAAATTATCGCAGAAACAGATAAGCATAAGATTAAAAGAGAAGGAGTCAACGATAATCGCCGTAAATTTGTCCTCGCCCATCCCATAATATCAAAACTGTAACCACGAAAATAGTTAATTAAGGTTTTCACTTTTTAACGACAAAACCAATTAGATGCTTTTTCGATCATTAAAGATCAGGTATAGAGATCTACGAATAATCTAAGATAAGATATCTAAGAGCACGTTCACTCGTTTACTCCATATTCTTACTAGACCTCTACTCTCTTTATCGGATCTCATCTCTACGTTCTCCATTTCTATCTCTCTATTGCCTCCTCTCTCAAATCCTAGTCCAGCTTTCCTCTCAATCTTTGACAACAAAAACTTGAAAGGAAACTATAGAGCAAGCGGTAGAGCTCTGGCATAGGGGTCTACAAGCAACCTAAAGCGAGAGAGCTAAGAGCGCCTTAAGTCGTTTTACTCCATATTCCTACTAGCCTTACTACTTGTGCCTAGACTCTGCTCTGGACTCTGCTTTCACTCTCTATATTCTCCGCAGGCTCTATAGCAAGCTCTGCTTAAGGCTCTGCTATAGAGATCTAAGAGTTCTCTAAGGCATCTACTCCATATTCCTAAGAGCTCTCTCAAGGTCTCTAGTCAGGTTCTCTAAGGTTCTCTCAAGATCTCTGCAATTTTACAGCTATTTTCACCAAATTTTTACGGTTTTTTGTAATGCCTTTCGAAAGTTTCTTGAGATACTTATGTTTGCTACACTATCAGATGGGGATAAAGATGACAGTTCTTTCTGTTAATACCCTTAACCGAAAACAAAGCTTCCAAGCTCAACCTTAATCTATTTAGTTGGCTGTTTGAACGGTTTCCACGAATCGTACTGGCCATATTAAGAGGCTTTTTCTGAAATCTAGGCCAAGTTGGCCAAGGAGAGGGAATAATTCAAGTAACAGATTCTTTTTGTTCGTAATCCTGTTGCTCTCTGCCCTATTCTGGAGTGCAGCTTACAGCATGGTCAAAACTCCATTAAACGATAAAAAAAGTCTTTAGAACGTTTAAGATTGCAACCAGCTACAATATATTTTTATGTATTACTATAGCAGTTTTCTCTATATGGCCTTAAGTTCGCTATGATTTATCTTTTTTGATCTCTTCATCTGTCAGATAGCATGCTAGATCTGATGCCCAAACATCTCCTGTTAAGGCTAATGCCCTCACTCTAGAGCCGCCCTTGCATATTTCGAAGAATCTACAAAATGTAGCAGCACACCGTCCTTTGATGTAGGCAGCCTTGTTCTTTAGGCCTTTCATGAGTGGATCCGTGGTATCCTCCCAGATGGCACCGAAAGGTCTTTCCCGAATGTTTCCAAAAGAATAATCACGCCAGAACTGGTTTGCATGTACAAATCCCAGGTGGTCGACAGAAGCAATAGTTTCACCCGTTCCATCACCTCCATTGCGTTTAAGAAGCTCATAGGCCCACTCGGCCATCTCTGGCTTCTCGTCCAAAAGTGTAAGGTATAAGAAACCAGCATCGCAGTAATTCCCCACAAGGAGGGTCTCAATGAAAAAACCATCCGCATGGTGTTTTTTTGTGAGTTCAAAATAGGTTGAGATGGCTTTTCTGGATTCTGCAGTGGTTAGGTCATATTGAGCAATATGTCTTCCTCTCCCAGTATAGTCCAGGTGATAGACGCAACAACGATCGACTCCTATCTCCTTTAGTTTTAAAAGCACTCCTTGAAGATCATGTTGGTTGTGCTTAGTTATTGTAAATCTCAACCCTGTTTTTATACCTGCTTTTAGTGAATTTTTCATTCCAGTGACTGCGCTGTTAAATGCACCTTCTACCCCTCTAAATCTGTCGTTGACTGAAGCCAGTCCATCAAGCGAAACTCCGATATATTTGACCCTTGCCTTTTTAGCGGAAATCGCTTTCTCTTCAGTTATCAAAGTGCCATTTGTTGATATTACTGGTCTTAGTCCAAGTGAATCTGCATACTCTACAAGCTCGAATAGGTCTTTACGAAGTAGAGGCTCACCACCTGAAAATAGCACTACAGGGCATCCATATCTTGCTATATCTTCCAAAAAATCTTTACCTTCTTCCGTGGATAGTTCACCTTCTTCAGGACGAGGAGTAGCGGCAGCATAGCAGTGAATGCATTTAAGATTGCACTGTTTTGTCATATTCCAGACAACTACCGGTTTATTAGACTTGACATATTCCTGATGGTATTTTATCTGCTCAGGGCCACCCTCCTCCGCTGCCAAGTATCTCAATCCATCGGATTCGCTGGGTGATCCAATTAATAGTTTTGATATGCTAATCATGTAGATTCCATCCATAGATGGTCAAGGTATATATCTATCATGCCTTGTATTGTATGATTAGTCGCAGTGATGTGGGGAAACGGGAGATGTCGAGATGTTTCCGGACCGATAGATACCAATGTTTTTCCCTTAAATACTGATGGTTCAAGTTCAGCTAGGCTTTTTGCACATGAGGCTGAGACAACAAACACCACATCTCCCTCTTTTATTTTCCTAGCATCAGCTGGTAGACGCTTAATATCATACACATATTTTTCTGTAACCTTGAACCTATCTGAAAGCTTATTCTTTAACGTATTAGTTGCTGCGGAGGAGCGTAGAGCAAGTATCTTACTCCCTTTAGCTAAGTTATTGATTATGTGCTCCGCAAGACTCTCTGAGTTGTATTTCTCACCCATGGAAACATTAAGGTTTAACCCTCGAAGCATATCTTTTGTCTTAGGACCAATGGCGAAAACAGATCCTGTAAAACTACCCAGGTTTAATCTTTCATTTACCTGTTTAACACCCTCGACTGAAGTGAATACTAGGGCATCGAATTCTTCAAGGTTTGGGATACTAAACTCTCTAGGAACAATTTCTATCAAGGGCATGGATATCATTTCCATCCCGTAGGATTTAAGCAATTGCTTACTTTCTCCCTCATGGTTCTTGGCTCTTGTAATTACTACTTTCTTTCCTTTAATTGTAGCTAGTTTCTTTTCAAACCAATTAAGTTCTTTTTGGAGAGAAACAATAGGGCCGACTACGAACACAACTGGAGGTGAAAATCTGATGCCTCCCTCAGCCAATTTTTTTAAAGTAGTTATCTCTGTTCTCTGTTTAATTGTTGTACCATTATATATAGCCGCTACTGAGGTTGAAGGATCTCGCCCTGCATCAAGAAGTCTTTTAGCAGTTTCTTTTATCTTTTTAACACCCATGAGTATAATCAGGGTTTCTGGCAGATGTTCCCAGTCTATCGCTGATTCTTCTTTGTATGATTCATGTCCCGTGAGTACAGCAAAGCATGAATTGAAATCTCGATGTGAAACTGGAATTCCAGCATATGTAGGGACAGCAAAGGCTGAAGAAATACCAGGCACTATCTCAAAAGGGATTCCATGTTGTGCACATATCTGCGCTTCTTCACCTCCTCTCCCAAATATAAAAGGATCGCCGCCTTTGAGTCGTACCACTCGTTTTGAAGCTCCATATTTCCGAATAAGGCTGTTTATATCTTTTTGAATTTTCTGAGAGTGTCCAGAACCCTTTTCACGCTTGCCCACATATATGATTTCGCAGTTAGCGGGAGCCCAGTTTAAAATATCCTTATTAACCAACTTGTCATAAATTATTATCTCTGCATTTTCTACGAGGCGCTTCGCCTTTAATGTTAGAAGTTCTATGTCTCCAGGGCCTACGCCCACAATGTAGACAACCATGCTCAGCTCTCACCCCTTCGGATTTCATCAATGATATCCCGTCCACCCGAGTCAAGAAGCTTTCTAGCTAATACCTTAGTGATATTGATCATCTCCTCAAGTGGTCCAGAATCCTTTATTATAAGGAAACGCTTTCCATCCAAAGAAGAGATGAAACCTAACACATGAAATGTTTTGGCGTTAGAGTCTATTTTTGTATATACTCCTGCAGGGATTTGACATCCGCCTCCTAGAGTTGACAGAAAAAGTCTTTCGCAGTTACACGAAAGCCTAGCTTGAGGATCTTCAAGCTTTGAAAGAATATCCAAAACCTCGGCATCATCCTTCCTAGCCGTTATAGCCAAGGCTCCTTGGCATGCTGCTGGTATAAAGATCTCAGGGTCAAGGGGGTAATAATCACGATAGCCTAGTCTTTTAAGGCCTGCCTCAGCAACAATTATCGCATCGTACATACCTTCTGAAACCTTTCTTATTCTGGTATCTAAGTTTCCCCTGAGGTCTTCCAAAGTTACGTCCGGCCTTGCCCTCAAAACTTCAGATTTCCGCCTAAGACTAGCAGTTCCTACCTTTGCCTGTAAGGGAAGTTCATCAAGACTTTTGTATCCTCCAACCAGAGCATCCTTTTGTGATTCTCTTTTTGGTACTGCAGCTATTATGATTCCATCAGGCAACTCCGTAGGAATGTCTTTAAAAGAGTGGACTGCAAAATCCACCTCATTATTGAGGAGTGCCTCGTCGATCTCTCTTGTAAAAAAACCCTTTCCCCCCAATTTTGCCAGGGCAACATCATAGATCCTGTCCCCTCGAGTGGATATCTTCTTTATTTCAACTTTGAACTTCAGAGCGTCTGCAACTAATTTGGTTTGAACCATTGCCAATCTTGATCCCCTGGAGCCTGCTACAAGACGTTTCATTAATTCATCTCACTTTTTTATTTCTTTTAAAGCCGTTTCGAATTGTTCCAGGGAGAATTTTACGACCTCCTGATCATGTGCCGATGAAACAAAGCAGCACTCGAATTGTGATGGAGGAATGTAAACGCCTTTCTCTCTGAGTTTTTTGCAATATCGAAGGAATCTCTTGGCATCTGAGGCTTTGGCTCCGTTTAGATCCCAAACAGGATTTGGATTAAAGTAAACCTGGAACATAGGACCAATTCCCTGCACCTGATATGCTAGGTTTGTATCCGCGATGATATCAGAAAGCCCTTTTTGCAGTTTACTTCCAGTCTTAGCTATCTTCTCAAGAGTATTCTCTTTTTTCAACGTTTTAAGAGTCGCTAGACCGGCAGTTATTGATACAGGATGACCATTGAACGTACCAGCATTGTATACAGGACCCATGGGGGTGAGCATATCCATTAATTCCTCACTAGCACCTATTACACCTATTGGGAAACCCCCTCCCGCAATTTTACCCATGGTAACTATGTCTGCATCTACGCCAAAGTACACCTGGGCGCCACCCATGCCAAGTCTAAATCCAGTAATGACCTCGTCAAGTATGAGAAGGGAACTATGCTCAGCTAACATTTTCTTAACATCATTGAGATAACCTCGCCTCGGAAGAATACATCCAGCATTCCCAATGACTGGTTCAGTGATAAGTGCTGCCACCTGATCTCTATTTTCTTTCAAAGCACGATCCAAAGCATCAAGATCATTGAATGGTATAAGTATGGTATTTTTAGTAACATCATCTGGGATTCCTTTTGAGTTAGGCACAGAATGAGTTAAGGCTCCTGAACCTGCCTTGACCAAAACACAATCATGGGCACCATGAAAGGCACCCTCGATTTTTATAATTTTATCTCTACCTGTAAAACCTCTAGCCAGTCTTATCGCAGTCATTGTTGCTTCAGTTCCTGTGCTTACACATCTAATTTTGTCCACATTGGGTACGTGCTGGGTGATAAACTGAGCAAATTCAAGCTCTGCTATAGTGGGGGTTCCAAAGCACCATCCTTTGCCTAGCCGCTCTTCAACAGCACTGCGTATGATCGGATTGTTATGACCCAATATCAGTGGGCCAAACGCTAGACAATAGTCAATGTATGATTTTCCCTCTTCGTCAAAAAGTTTTGCTCCCTCTCCCTTAGCAACAAAGAAAGGATAGGGTGAAATGGCTCTGACTGGGCTGTTTACACCGCCGACTAATACTTTCTTAGAATTTAGAAACAATTCTTCATTATTCATTTAACTATCTCCGCGGCATCTTTTGCAAAATAAGTTAAGATCATGGTAGCTCCGGCTCTACGGATTGCTAACAGAGCCTCCAGCATGCACTTTTGCTCATCTAACCATCCATTTTGGGCAGCTGCTTTAAGCATTGCATACTCTCCAGAAACTTGGTATGCTGCAAGAGGTACATTGTAACGTTTCGAAAGTGCATGTAGGACATCGAGATAAGGAAGTGCTGGTTTTACCATTATAATATCTGCCCCTTCTTCTATGTCAAGCTCAACCTCACGGATGGCCTGTGAGAAATTTGAGGGGTCCATTTGATGGCTCTTGCGGTCCTTGGGGCCTGCCGCGAAGCCGGTTTCAGCAGCATCTCTAAAGGGACCATAAAAATTGGAAGCATATTTCACAGCATATGAAAGAATAATTGTATCCTCGAAACTGTGTTCATCTAAGGTTTTTCGTATCTCTCCTACCCTACCGTCCATCATGTCTGAGGGTGCAACGATATCTGCTCCAGCCTTTGCATATTCAAGTGACGCTTTTGCATAAAGTTTTACGCCCTCGTCGTTTAAAATCTTGTTACCTTTTATAGGGGCACAGTGACCGTGGTCAGTATACTCGCAGAGACATACATCACAGGCAACAAGTAACCTCTCTCCCAGTTCCCTTTTTATGGCTTTGACAGCCTTAGGTATAACGCCTTTAGGATTGTATGCCTCAGAACCTAAAGCATCTTTCCTTTTAGGAATCCCGAAGAGAATGACAGCAGGAATCCCTAATTCTGCTGTAAGGTGACACTCCTCTATGAGTGAATCCATAGAATGCTGGTATACACCTGGCATAGAAGATACAGGTCGTCTCTTCTCAAGACCCTCCTTTACAAAAAGAGGTAAGATAAAATTGGAAGGCGACAGAGCATACTCAGAAACCATGCCCCTTATGAGAGGGTTATTCCTAAGACGTCTCATTCGAATATTGGGAAACCCTTTCATTTTTTCCCTTCCTCCAGTTTTGAATATTTTACTCCATTTCCATTGTTTGTAAAGAGATTTACAAGTCTTTCCACTTCTTCGGCGCAAGTAAAATTAGATTTGAGAGCCAGTAAGAAATTATGCATCATCTTTTTCGTAAGTGATATACCCAGTCCCTCGATGATTTTATGAACTTTTGGTTCAATGTCTCCGAGCATTTTTATTGATTTTTTTACTTCTCGTTGACGTATCTCCTCAGTGTAGTTGTTCAATTGGAAAAGAAAATGATCTATATGAATGTTCTGCAGTTTTTCCTTAAATTTATTTACCTCATCCTTAATAACGGCTTCTGCCCTTTTTACTTTTTTATGTCTCGCAGCCATATTTTTCTTTGATATTTCTTTTAGATCATCAATGCAATGGTAAGTGACATTAGGAATTTCTCCGACCGTGGGGTCAACGTCTTCGGGCATGGCTATATCTAGAATAGTAAGGGGTTGGGTTCTACCGTCGACTACCTTCTCTATCATTTCCCTGGTGATTAGAACCCTAGGACACGAGGTAGCAGAAAAGACGATATCTGCATCCTCAAGTTCTTTTGGCAAGTGATCGAAGTTTAAAGGACGTCCAGAATAGGTTTCACAGAACTTTTTAAGTTTCTCTGGTGTTCTACCTATAACAACAAGTTCTCTATGTCCAAACGAGGGAAGATATTTAGCGACTAGAGAACCCATTTTTCCTGTTCCGATTATAATAACCTTCTTGCCTTCTATGGGGTTGAGTTGGTTTGCATAGTCTACTGCCACAGATGAAATCGAGACTTTTCCATCTGATAATCCTGTCTCGGTTCTCACACTTTTTCCAACGGATAACGCCTTTTGGAAAGTGAGTTTCAAGATCTTGCCGCAGTAATTATTCTTTGAAGCGTAGTTTAGAGAATCTTTAACCTGAGCTAGTATCTGGTTCTCCCCCACGACCATGCTATCTAAGGATGAGGTCATTCTGAAGAGGTGGGCTATAGTATCTAAATAAGCGTCCATGATCATGTACTTAGCTGTACTCGCGCCGAACCAATCGAGGGTGACTTTGCGGGCCCGAGTCTTACCCTCGGTTTCCTTCTCACCTGCGAAATATACCTCAAACCTATTGCAGGTCTGAACAATTATAACTTCGTCTATGTTTTCTTGAGCAAGTAGAGTTTCACATAGCCTTCGTTTGTCTGACTTGATCAGAGCCAAATGGGAAATTTCATCATGTGGAGCAGTTTTATGAGTAACTCTAATGTTTGCAATGTACATTATATACCTCCCATGCTCTTTTCTTGGCGTTCTCAAGGTCCCCTCCTTTGACCATTCTCCCAATTTCAGGATTGTCGTAGATATTGGAAAGAACATTATTTTTCTCCTCAGTACCAACAAGTCTTTCCCTTATCGGACCGAGAACCTCTAGCCATCTTGACTTTTCCTCTATCCAGACGTCGATATCTTCCCTGATCTTTCTTGCCAGAAATGGGCATTTACCTGAAGTAGATACTGCAACATTAAGGTCACTTTTATGAGAAAGAGCAGGGAACAATACCGTGGAAGGGCCTGGGTTATCCACTACGTTTACCAATATGTGGTGGCTATGGCACCACTCTGCGATAGAATGATTCATACCTGAATCGGAAAGAGCTGCTACTACAAGAGCCGTGTTCTCAGGTATGAATTTGGAAATATTTTGAATATCTATTGAGGAGATTGTAAGTTTCACATGCTCGGGTAAGGAACGTGATTCCTTTGCAATTACAGTGATATCTTTGGTAAAGTTTGATAGATACTTAACTTTGCGAAGAGCAACCTTACCTCCACCAAAAATCACTACATTATCCCCTATGTTAAGTACAGTAGGCAATTTCATTTTCCTACCTCTATTTGCTTCTTTTCTTTCTCTCTCGATATCTCAAAAGGTTTTTTCTTGAATTCTCTGAGAGAGAAAAGAAAGCGGTAATCAAAGTCACCTAATCTTATAACTATGGATTTTAACCGTTGTAAACTTTCTTCTCTAGTCCTTGAATGAATCATAAAGAACAGGTTATATTCCCACCCTGAGCGTGCATAACAATGAGTCACGTCTGGCTCTTCAGCAATTGCAAGTCCCACTTCGTTTATCTTATCTTCTGGGACTTTAACCACGGTCAAAGGATTGGCATTAAATCCAACTTTCCTATGGGATATGGAAGGTCCGAAGCGTCTGATGACTCCTTTCTCAAGAAGATTATTACACACCTTTAGCACTTCCTCTTCATTTATGTTCAAACGGTTAGCTATTTCCATAAAGGGTTTTTGTGTTAGAGGCAATCGCTGAACCTCTGTCAATACTGCTCTTTCTTTATCAGATAGCAAGTTCAACACCTATTTTAAACTTCTGAGTAACAGGCATCCTAATAATATTGGCTCCAGTTCTTTTTTCGATCTCGGCTAAATTCTTTTCTAGGCTTTCCTTGTTTGATTCTGTAATAGTGAACCAGATGTTTGGATGTCCCTCTCTTAAGTAGTTATGTGTTACCCCTGGGTATTCATTTATTATTGCACCAGTTTCTTCAACCTTATCTTCAGCTGCATCTACTGCTGCTAGAATGGAAACATAGCCGATTTTTTTCGGATCAATTATTGCACCAAGTTTACGTATTATTTTTAATTCCAACAAATTGTTTATCCTAGAAATAACATCATCCTCAGTCCACTGGAGCTTCTTTGCTACATCTAGAAATGGTCTCTGAGAGAGGAGAAATTCCTTCTGTAGGATCCTCAGCAGTTGTTTATCCTTTTCATCGAGATTTTTATCCATTTCTAGTCGCCACTCCTCTTATACGAACACCATGGCTCGTGAGCCATATAATCGTTGTAATAAAAGTATGCTCTTGCTCGGCATCCTCCACACATCTCTTTGAATTCACATATTCCACATTGTCCTGTGTACTCTAAAGTTCGCATTCGTTGGAATACTGGATTTTTAGCCCATATCTCTGAGAATGAAGCATCTCTAACATTATCTACCTTTAACGGTAAATAAGGACAAGGCCATACATCCCCATTGGGAATGATAGAACAGTAGCTTATGCCCGCTAAACAACCTCTTGTATATCTTCCTACGTCTATGTTAAGTTGCTTTGCAATCCGCATGAATTGAGGAGCACAAGTAGGTTTTATATCAAAATCTAGATCTTTACGTTTCTTCAGCAACACCCTAATGAACCTCTCATATTCTTTCTCCTTAAGGCTCTCTTCTTCGATATTTTCCGCTCTTCCAGTAGGCACAAGAAATAGTACGTGATGGGATTTGGCCCCCATCTCTTTAGCGAGAACACAAATCTGCTCCACCTCTTCCATATTCCTACCAAAAACTGTTGTATTCACTTGAAATGGTAGACCAGTTTCGAAACAATTTTTCATGGCTTCTAACGACTTCTCAAATGTGCCTTTCATCCCGCAGAATTTGTCTAGTTTTTCTCTACTTAACATATGTAGGGAGATGGCTACTGATGCACCTCCTGCTTCCTTGATTTTCTCAGCTAGATCCCGAGTTAGAAGTGTTCCATTCGATCCATATACTGGCCGAAGTCCAAGAGAGGCAGCATGACTAGTCAATTCTAGGATGTCATCCCGCAAGAAAGGTTCACCACCTGAAAAAACCATGATTTTAAATCCTGCCTTGGCGATCTCCTCCAGAAGCATTTTGCCTTCTTGGGTATTCATCTCATTCTCAACTTTCTTGCCTGCGTCTCTATAGCAATGTTCACATAGTAGATTGCATTTATTGGTAACGTTCCATGATATTATCAAGTAGTACCCCATGAAATGGCTGTTATAATATTCCTGTCATACTTTATTTTAAGCAAATATAAACCTTTCTGTTAACCCAGTGTTGCCCGTAAATTAGGTTTTTAGGGAGAAAGTCCATATCGTTTTTTTGCTAACCAAAAAACGGGATGGACATCTCCCGTTTTATGAATTGTAAAACCATTTTAAAAATGTCACGGTGGCATCCATCCCGTTACTTGGTTGCAGGATGGGATGCAAAAATATGAAAAATAGGAAGAAAAGTAAGTATAGTGGAAAGAAGTATAAAAGATATAGAAAGGGGTTTTGGAGAAGATACAAAGGACAAAGAAAATGGAAATACTCTCGTTGTATCCTTGGGGTGAAACGACTTTTGGATGATAAACCAGATCCATATACAGTTCGTCCACTACATACTGTTGGAAGACCTCCAGCAAACCCAAAGGACATTCTGATATTCCTGATGTTCAAACAATTGCTCTGCTTATCATACATAGATACCGAGAGTTTCCTGTTGTGGGTATGTGAAGAAAAAACTTTCCTTACAATATGATTAATGTATAGGATATTTTTGCTTCCATAAGATAAGGTTTATATTCCAAGTAGATATCTGAGTACTGGGAACATATTTGGGAATCGTTCAAACAGCCGCTCTAACAGATTAAAGTTGAAATTGAAAGCTTTGTTTCTCGGCATTTCGACTTTAAGGGTTCCCGCGTCGCTTTCTGCACCATAAGCATCTATGGCTGTTGCACTGATTGTATATGTTCCATCGGTATCCCACGTATGACTCGCAGTTACTTTTTCTCCAGATGCAAATGGACCTGTGATGGTTTCATCGCCATCATCATCCCAATTAACAATATATTTTGCGATGTCATCACCGTCAGGATCTGTCGAAGTAAAGTCATATGGATATGATGTTCCTGCGCTGCCACTTGTTGGACCTTTAACACTAGGTGCACCGGGCCGGGTAATATCCTGATATGCTGATCCTGGTCCTTCATCGGTACTATTGTCCACCCAGAATACTCTATAGGTCTCATCATCCGCTGATATAGTAAAGGTGCCGGAATCGAACCCGCTCGCTACGTTATTTTGTAATGGATCAAAAACTGCCCATCCTTCTTCACCATCATAAACATCTGAGCCCGTGACTTGATATGTAATCTCAGTTGATGTC
>JAUWBM010000075.1 GCA_030601705.1 Thermoplasmatota archaeon | reverse complement strand
AAAAGACAATTTAATGTATACGTTTATCCTACGTTACTATACCCTCCAGATTCTAAAAGTAAGAAAAAATCTGATTTAATTATTTGATTATTCCGATTGACTCCATTTTTTAATCAAAATCTTGTACCATAAACCATATTTATAGTGGGCTACATAGTTATAGATGGTATTAATCATATTTTACCCCAGTGAGAGAAAGGAGAAGGGCTGTTTTTCATTTTTTTGCCTCCCTTCTTCTCCCAAAATATTGTTGAAATGAAACCAGTTCAATAACACTGGTTTTGTTACAGATATTGCAATATTATTTTATACCAAACATCCCACCAGGCGGCAACGTAACCGTCAACTCGAACCTGATCCTCGGCTTCGGGGAAATAACAGTAACGGCAAAAGCTGAGATTACGGAAAATACACATGAAAAAACAAACAACGGGTTTGCCTATTTCTTATATATCAGGGTGAACCCCAGTGGCAGCATCTAAAACAACAAACTTTACGGTTTTAAAGGTTTATTCAAATAAACACCATCATCAGAAAAACCTAACTTACGATAATATTCCTTCACACCGACACCACTAAGTACAAACAACCTCTTCTTATCAAACTCTTCAGAACAAACGCGTTCTGCTTCTTCGACCAACTCTTTTCCATGCCCTCTGTGTTGCAAAGCTTCATTTGTTCTCTTTCCAATAGAAAGTTCTCTTCCCAGAACTTTCAATTCACGTATTATCATACACGGTTCTTTTTTTAGTTCATACCTATGAGGAAGAACTACATCCCTTAATCTTAAATAACCTATTATAACATCTTGTGTTTTGTCTTCAAGAGAAAGAAAAACTTCAATGCCATCGCAAGCTTCATAGTGACGTCGAGTAAAAACAATATCTAAAGCGTTGAAATCAATCTTTTTTTCCAACGATTTGTGTCCGATTTCTCTACACCTAATACATCTACAAGTTTTTCCGCGATCTTTTAATTCATTTCCAACAAATTGTCTGAGATTGCTTTTTTTAACACCTGAACTGATCACAGGGGCAGGGATATCTCGTTGTATCCTCTGAATACGAACCCACTCAGGAACATATTCTTTCATATGTGCTATGAGTTTTGATGCTTTTTCAGTGTTTAACGATTCATAGTTACCAGATTTCCACATGTCATAAAGTTTCGTTCCCTTTATTACGAGAGTGGGATAAATTTTAATCATATCAGGTTTGAATCTGCCGTCTTCAAAGAGCGCACGAAAAGCCTTGAGATCTTTTTTTTCATCAGAACCAGGAAGGCCTGGCATGATGTGATAACAAACCTTTAGACCAGAATCTTTCGCAATTCTAGTGGCATATATTGTATCCTCAACAGTATGGCCTCTCTTCATATTATACAAAACATCGTCATAAACGCTCTGTACTCCTAACTCCACACGTGTTGCACCTAAATCAAGGACATTATCAACATGTTGCAATCGAAACCAATCGGGCCTTGTTTCAACAGTTAGTCCTATACAACGTAATGGTGCATTTTCATTCTTCTTTTTGGCAAGCTCTAATGTTGGAGATTCTTCTTTGTTTAAAGCATCATAACAGCGTTTTACAAACCATTCTTGATATTCTGGTAATCTGGAAGTAAAAGTACCTCCCATCAAAATAAGATCAACTTTATCTGTAGGATGTCCTATTGCTTGTAGTTGATCTGTTCTGCTTTTGATCTGTAAATAGGGGTCAAAATTATTGAGTATCCCTCTCATAGCAGCAGGTTCATACCCCGTGTAACTCTGGGGAGTGTTATTTTCTGGACCGCCAGGACATGGAACGCATCTTCCGTGAGGACATGTCTCTGGAGAGGTCATAACGGCGACTATCGCAACACCAGAAATTGTGCGCATAGGTTTCTTTCTTAACAGAGAATAAACGTTTTCATCATCTGAAAAACCAGAAGGTAAATACGCTAAGATTTCACTATCTGGGGGTATCTTATCGATCTTGTATTTTTTACAAAGTTTAATCTTAGCTTTATGAAGTTCTTCTTTCGTTTGAATCTTTTTAGAACGGATAAGATCGATAATTTCCTCATAAAATGACATTTAACACGGTACATATAATATCTAATAGTAAAAAAATCTTTGTTAAAAATAAAAAGAAGAGGTAGTTCTATTCGAAGTCAAAAACACCAAGTACCTCATTTGTAGGTATGTATCGTAAAACAATCAGACCCATACAATTTGTTATCTCGTCTCCGACTGTTACGTTCCCTGTTGGTAATGGATTGCAGGTACCCGAACCTATCTGATCTATATCGCTCCACAATACGTCTTCAGGATAGACAGAACTTACAGCCAAGGTATTATTCTCCATGTCCATTTCAAACGAAATATCTGGTGTTTCTTGTGGTCCATCAGGATTTAGATCAACTATGTCTAAAATGATTCCTACCTGAATCCATCGAAGTAATTTCATTGCCCAGTGAATCGTTCTTATAATAGTGATTTTTGATTGGAGATATAAAGATATCCAGAAACTTACAGAGAGTCTAAATAAACGATAGTTGAATATTCCTATCCAAATTTTTTCGATGAGCGATTGATTAGAATCGGCTAATTCTTCTTGTAAAATATCTTCATCTTCCATTTCCTCAACTTGACGAATGATCTCATCTTGAATTTCTGGATTTCCTTCTGCTAATTCCATTATAAAATCGATCAATTCGTCCATATTCATATTTTGTATTTCTTCAAAATCAGTTAGCTTTGTTATTCTGTTTAATCCGGTATTGAGTTGTACCGCAGTAGTTGATGGTAACAGCATCAGCATAAAAACGACCAAAATACTGCCTACAATAATTTTTTTCTTCATTTTCTCCACCATCATTTGATATAATAATTAAATATATATAATTATCTATAAAATGGCTAATAAAATGGCTAATTATCCCAAAAACCACGCGTTCTAGCATAATTTAACTCTGCTTTAAGGATATCACGTAAAAATTTTATCTCCAATTCTTCAGATTTTTCAAGCTCTCTCCAATCATATCTCCTAAGAATGCGAGCAGCAGTATCCGGTCCTATACCACGACCCATTAAAGTAAGTAAGGCAAACTTACCATAACTTAAGACAAGACTCGCGTTTTTATGAAGTCTTTTTACTTCTCTGTCTTCCTCCTTTGTTCGGCCTTTTTTCATCAGCAATTTAGCCGGATCCCTATTGTATCTTCTCAGGACAACAATTTTTATTGCACCACATTTGGAACACTTAGGTTGTAAATCTGCTCTACTAACAGATGTAGTCCAAGAGTGATTGCAATTGGTGCAAACAAGGAGGATGTCGGTATCTTCCAAGCGTTTTTTTAAAGCCATAAGAATCGATCTATCTGCTTTCTGAGGAACCATAAGTCCTCTAATAGTTTCAAATCCAGCTATGGCAATAGGTGATAGTCTCTGTATATGTATTGTTATTTCATCATTTTGTATCTTCTGAAGAACTTGTTTCGTATTCTCGATGTCCATTCGTTCCCAAATAAGCTTATCAAGAGCTTCTTCGAATATAGGTGATTGCTCAAAAAGACCGAAAAGTCGTTTCATTCCTATACTCCTATAATCAGAATCCTTTCTCAAAGCTCCAAATTTGCGCGCTACATGCACGAGTTGCCATCGAATATAAGTAGAATTTCTTAAAACGGTTTCAATCAAATATTCAAGGGTTTCTGGTTTTGTTTTAATAAGAATATCCTTAATTCTCTCAACAGGAATTCTAGCTGGAAGTTCAAGATTTATTCTGTATGAATCGCTATTTATTCCTATGCTTTCTCCGAGAGATTGTGCCAAAATTGCAGAAATCAATCTTCCCAATGTCTCATTTACCTTTGTCCCAAAACATGCATTAATCACAATAGTTTTATCTTCCACTTCAAGTGTTATTGTTTTATCGCTAGGAACAATAAAACCTTGTTTTTTTTGATTTGATACGTAACGAAGAAACTTATCGAGTGTTTCTTTATCACAAGGATATTTCCTTATCCCTCTATTTTCCGAGGCGAACCTTCTAAGCTTTCCCACCTCCAAAGCAACCTCAAATGGTACAGGACGGTCCTCTCCTACCCATGAAGGGACGGTTCCTATCTCTTTAACAGAAGAAATTAAAAGCTTATCTTCATCTCGTTTAACAATAACCCACGGTCTTCCCCTCAAAATAAACTTTTCTCCTTCAAATCCATTGCTCAAAACAAAACTTTCATCAAGTGTCCCGATTGCTTTTCTTGTGCTTATATCTATTGCCGCATATGTTTTCTCATCTGGAATCATGGAAATATTTTCGAGAAAATAATGTCTTGAACTCATGCGCTTGACAAGATAGAGATCCTCGTTTTCTTCTTCAAACCATACAGTACGTTGATTCCTTAATTGTTGTAAAATACTATCAAAGGTTTTCCAGGATAGGTCATGAAATGGATATGATCTTTTGATGATTTCATATATTCTTCTGGCCTTGATTCTCCCATATTCAAGGGCAACAGAAATAATTTGATTGGAAAGAACAGATAACGGATTCTGTCGTATCTTAAAATGTTCTAATTCCCCGGCGAGTGCCTTTCGAGCAATCACCAAACTTTCAGCTAGATCTTCTGGATTAGAGGAAAGAATCAGCCCTTTAGAGGTCATTCCAACTTTATGTCCAGAACGCCCTACTCTCTGTACAATTCTGGTAACCTCTCTGGGAGAATTATACTGTATAACAAAATCGGTGTTTCCAACATCAATACCTAGCTCCAAAGAAGAGGTGCAAATCAACGATTTCAGTTTGCCACTTTTAAAATCGTTTTCAGATTCTATCCTAGCACTTTTAGATAAAGAACCGTGATGAACGCCTATTTGCATATCGTCCTGCCACATATGAATGCGAGAAGCAATGATCTCAGCACCATCTCTAGTGTTTATAAAAAGAAGTGTAGATACATGATTGTCAATAATTTCTTTGCATCTTCTAAGTGAAGCAAAAGAGATGGGTTCAATTGAGAAACGGTTTGCAAAAGCATAATCATTTTTTTTAACTGACGGCAACTCAACTTTAATATCAATATGTTTTGTTACGTCTACTTCTAGTATAGTTACATCGCGAAACTCTTCTTTTTCTTTACCTCCTAGAAAGCGGGCCACTTCATCTGGAACACCGACTGTAGCAGAAAGACCAATCCGTTGAAAGTCATGTCCTGTCTGTTTTGTTAATTCATTCAACCGTTCTAAGCCAACTGCAAGCTGAAAACCTCGTTCATCACAGGCTAATTCATGAACCTCGTCAACCACAACCCATCTTACTGTGTTCAAATGTTTTCTTAGTCTTTTTCCAGTAAATAAAATTTGAAATGTCTCTGGAGTTGTAATCAGCATATCTGGTGGATTTCTTGACTGTTTTGCCCTCTCGTTTTTAGGAGTGTCTCCATGTCTTACCGCCACGTTAATGCCGAGTTCTTCTCCCCAGCCAAATGTTCTCCGGAGCATATCTCTATTTAAAGCACGTAAAGGAGTGATATATAGAATTGATATTCCCTTCTCTTTTTTTTCCTGTTTATACGTTGATTGTTTTTTCAAGAAGTTATGAAAAATAGGTAAAAGTGCGGATTCTGTTTTTCCAAGTCCTGTCGGTGCTATTAAAAGAACATTTTCTCCTCGCAATATGGGAAGAATCGATTTACTCTGGGGCTCTGTAGGTTTTTCAATTTTTTTAGAGAGAAGAATATTTCTTATTTGAGGGGATAGTAAATCAAATGCTGATTTCATTTCTTTGTTTGCAATAATATCCTATTTTTATTACTTTCTCCGAAACGAAATCACCGTTTTAGGGAGTTTTATTACACCCCAAGGGACTTTTTATTACATCGTATTTTTATTACATTTAAGTGTTGATGAGGGGTGTATGAAAGAGGTTTTTTATTACACCCTAAAAATTTGTATTACATTCCTTCTGTTAAATTAGCCGTAGATTGATACATCGTTTGTCTGTTTTAGCTTTAACTTTAGTAATTCTAGCTCCAATTCTTTTATTCGAATTTCTTCTGTGTTATTGTATGCTATATCTTTTGGTGGTTTCTTCGGCGTTTGCATTTCTACTGGTGGCTTAGGCTCTGGTTCTTTAGTTGGTTTTTGTGTTGGTTCAGTTAATGATAGGCTATCTCTTACTTTCGTCCGTATCATGTCTTTCTCTGGTCTTATGTAGGTTCTGAGTGACTTTACATCTTTATGTCCTGTTTGCTCTCGTATTTGGTGTAAGGTCATTCCTGAGGCATCCATATGACTGCATGCCGTGGCTCTGAATAGATGTGGATATACGTTTTTCTTTAAACCTATCTTTAGCGCATATTTCTTAACTATTCGCCAGATAGTAACCCCATCTAGTCTTTTCCCATAGCCGTTTAGGAATAAAGCATTTTCATGTCCAGATTTGGGTATCTCTCTTTCTTCCTCCAGATATGTTTTGATTGATTGTAGGGCATCTGGATGTAGGTCTACAGTGTATGTTCGGTCTCCTTTGGCTTTAACCGTCACAGTCTCATTGTTCCAACCTATGTCATCTAGGTCAATGTCTTTTATACTCGATCTTCTTTGCGTGCTATAGTATAAAGTTTTCAATATCGCATGGTCTCTTAAATTACGTTCACTAGCTTTGAATAACCTTTGAATTTCGGTCTTTGTCAATATATCTTTCTCGGGTGGTATCTCTGGTGTTGCTGGTTTAAGTGGGTCTTCCTGTGGTGGTAATTCTCGTATGGTACCTATTAGATTGCTATTGTATTTTTCTTTGATAAACCACAGGTATGCCTTTATTGCTGAGAACTTAGATGTTTGTGTATTCTTGTGAAAGTTCTCCTTAATCCATGCTGTATATTTTCGAATATCAGAAATATTGATATTTTTAGGGTCTTTTGGGATTAGTTGTCTAAATTGTTTTACTGCTATTGTATAGAGTGTTGTAGTCCCTCTTGCTTTTCTACTCAGCAGATAGTCTTTGAACTGCCTGATATGATATTCTTCGTCCATCAGACTACCTCAACTGCTTCTGATAAGACAGTATCTTTATTTTGTCGTCCTGTCTCACCACGATTAAAAACTGGATCATCATTAAATAGATTTTCCACAAGCTTAATGAATATGGATGAATCAATCCTACGTAATTTAGGAATCCGTTGAATATCTCTTAAATGGTTGATTTCATCTAGTTCATCCGTACTGGATATAGCTATTCTTCGTATAGTATCCTCCAGAAATGACTTAACATATATCACATAATTCTTTGACACATCATTTTCTATATACTGTTTTAAAATTCTCCTTACGGTATGGTAAGGAATTTCCTTATTATCCATTATTTCTCCGATGGTTTATAACATTGAATTTACAGTAGTAACATACATATAAACAGATGGTGCAAATAAGGCATAAAGTGCTATGAATAAGACAAGGCAAACAGGATAAATTCGTGATCCCTCAATATATCAACGGGAGAATGTAATAAAATGTCTGTTTCATAACATCGTCTCGCTACTCCTGTTGAAAGCATTAACCAGCCTTAAAATAAATATGCCCCATACCCCTAACTCAGTTGCTCATAAATTCTGGAACAAAATCCGAAATATAATTCATTTACACCAAATGAGCTTCAAAGATGGTAAACCTCACTGATTTCGCGCCGAAAATATTAGGGTATGAAAAGGCATTAATATCGCCTATTCATACGCTCCTCAGCCTCTTTCTGTTTCTTCTTTCTCCGCCAGTACCCTCGCCTACAAGCATCAGAATGATATTGTTGCCTCTTACTAGATTTCATATTAAATGTGCGACCACAACCTTTACAGATGAAAGTTCGATTCTTCTTCTTAGATATATTATATGATCCTCGCTTGGAACCCTTTCGAACACCCTGCTTCCTAATTGGTTTAATAGGCTCTGGCAAATCTAGTAGCTTTGGATTAAACTGAACATCATTAATCCTGTTGATAACTGCTCTATAGTACTCGGTATTTTCACCTCGGAACCATTTATTGTCCAGATTCTTGTAGTATTCATCCTTATCAACATCTGGTGGTACAGTTGCCTTAACTGTTTGGTCAAGCCAAAGACCTTTACCTAGAATGTATCGAAAGTAATGTTTTTCGAAATCATCCCATACATAAGTAGTACCATCCTTAAAATCCACAATCCATTCGTCTGGATTTGGGGAGCGTACTTTTACACATTGCCATTCAGCACTTTTATCATTTATCTTATTCTTCTCTTTCATTTCTCATATTTCTCATCTTAAAAACATCAAAAACATACATTAGACAGACTTTCTCGTACTTCATCTCACAATTTTAGCCTTGTATTCCTTCAAAATCTTCTCCAAATTCGCTTGGTTGTCAGATGGTTGTAGGGTGGTTGTCGTATCGTATTTATAGGAAGGTTGTATGGTTGTAGTGGTTGTAGAAGAAGTATAACATTCATACAGTGTCGTCTTCTTTCTCTTGATCCTCTCAGCATCTATAGATTCTAATACCGAACTGGCGAATGTCTTATTCCGCCGACAACCCCGAAAACCTGATAACCTATCCGTTGGAGGTATCCGACGACCATCTGACAGCCCCATACAACCAAAAGCAATTACATCCTTATTTGCATCATCTTTGCGCCTTGTGGTCTGATAAATAAGGTCATATCTCTTCAATATCTCGCAATTTCGGTATATCCAATCCCTATTTCTGCTGATTCGCTTGTGAATATCTGCCACAAATAGCGGTTCCGTTGAGCTACTAATAACCTCCAATAGCGTTTCCTGGTCCCTACTCAAAGGTAGCATTGCAGGATTAGTAATCGTCTTCAGAAATGCTATTCTACCTAAGTCATAATCCTGTGGCATCGCAATTAGCTCATTATCATTATTGAACTCCCTCTGATATTGATGCAATATCGCACTAGCTTTAATGTAGTCCAATAAACGAAAGATATAGGTTCGCATAACCAGATTTGCAGGGATATGACTAAAAAGCAAATTAGCAAAGGGTATCTTTACTTTTTGTGCTTCCAATTCCTGTAATGCAGATATTAACTTCATATCTGGTATCGGGTTCCCTTTACCAGATGCTTGCTCCAGCGCATTCCTAATGACCTCCTTTGTTAACTCCTCGCTCGTATCCATATGTATGAAAGGATATCTCCTTACCCCCTCAACATCAGCACAACCCGTAAAAGTAGTGATGATAAGATTAGGCTTGCCTTTAGTATCCAAATCTCTAGCCTTCTGCTTATCAACAACAGTCGCTTTCTTTTCTCCAGATGCCATAGTTTTGATGGATTGGCAATTCATGAGTTCTGTTGTGGGATCTTCCAAGTGTATTACTTTACCATCCCAGCTCCAATCTTCATCATTAGTGTGCCAATAGGTAAATACCTCAGGGGTAAGTTTAGCTCTATGGATATAAGCCTCCTCATCCTTCAGTAACACATTACATACTGATTTGACCAACCTATCTTTACCAGCACCGCTCATTTCTGAAACGACGATGTTCTTTGATTCTGGCTTACAATTTACCACAAGCCTTGTACAAATACTTGTGATTAAAGTCATTATAGTGTCGTCTTCCCCATAAAAAGTCTTGTGTACCTCATCGATTATTAATTTTAGGAGATTCGAATCCTTCAGTATTTCGACATAATCAATTTCTTGTCCTTTGTTAAAATCTTCTACAGGTTCAATTTGATTCGACATCTGAATCACCATCATCTTTTATGTACAGTTTGTTAAAACTATACCTCTGGTAAATTACATCGACACCTGGATGGTGAGCCAGATATATTTTTATCTCTTCAATAGCTTCAAGATCGCCTCTAATTATTAAACCATAGTTCACAAGGGTTTCTAGGAAACTATCCTTAAAATATTCTTCTTTAATTTCTACCATATTTTCCTCTCATTCCATTATTTTACATCAAAACATTTAACACATAAAACTTACATAAAAACATAATAACTTATTACAAAGAGGTATGTGATAGTTTTTGCTGCTCCAGGAGTAATCGCCTATAATATCCTTAATGCCTTATTATATAACTATTACTCATCACTCTCTTCAATATATACCGTGACGGATTCTTCATTCTTTTACAACATCAGTATCATCAATTTTTGTACCTATTTCGTCCCATTCGTCATCTGGATTTTCAACTCCTTCTTCATCCATATCATCGTATGTCATTTCACCGTCATTCTGTTTCTCCGTTTCATCCTTTTTCTTTAATTGCCTATCAATCTTTTTCTCAATGAGTTGATACCTGCTTAATACACCTTCATTGCTAACTGGAAATTCTGTATCAATTGCTAGACCCTTAAAGCTGTTAATAAACTTCTCTCTTTCACCAGAGTCATTAATCTCACTTAACCTAGCTCTAAATTTAACAAATCCAACTTCATCAAGAGCATTCCCTAATTTCTTTGCTGTTTCTATATCTGCCCATGTTATTGTACCCCATCTTTTTTTGTGTCGATATCTATATTGCCTAGTCGCACCGTCTTGTGGTACTGGTTTGGCTCTTCCATCGTATTTAGAAAGAAAGTATCTTATCCAATCGGTTCCTCTCACTTGACCGTAATATTTATACGGATAAACATACACAAGGATTGATGATTCCCAATCCCATTTATCTTTGCAAGGAATCGAAACCAGATATCTCCTATTTTTTGGATTTTCAGATTCCCTAATCTTTCGTTCTTCAAATCTTCGCTCTTTATTAACTTTCAGACACTCATTACAAATATGAAGTCTTACTGCTATTGATTTATTTTGACCACATTGTCTACATATCTTACTGACACGTTCAACCTCTTTCTTTGCCATTTCTCTCCTGTTCCTTCTATCATTTATATCAGAAATTCAAGATTCCATCTCATATTTCAGTAATTGGAGTTATCCCCCCTAAGGAGAAAAACTACCACCTACATGAATATATTTTACCTATTTTATATATAAAGGTTTCGGGTATAAATAGCAAAGTTTAGAATTGCCAAAATAGTTGGATTATTATATCCATAGAACAATAAACGAATTGATGAAATATTTTAATTATATTTATGATATTTTTATAAATAGATTGAGGAGTAGGTGCACCGTACCACTAAATCTAGTGCTATTCCTATGCTACTATTGTACCTATATATACCGTTCTAAGTCCGTTCCCTGAAGGATTACTCTGACTTCTGGAACGGTGCGTCTGATACTTCTCCTGTAGGTGCCCCCAGATACCGTTTCAGGTTACTTAACGTTATACTAATAAACCTCCCCTCTCAGATTGTTACATCGGTGTTATAAGGGCGCATTAGGGTGTTACAGAGAGTGTACCTATACCTGTTGCCTCTATGTTACTACAGGTAAATGTTACAGAATAATGATGTGTATAGGCTAATAATACAGGCTGGAGGTAGAATTGCTTATAGGGTTCGAAAACATCCTCCCCTAGCTGTAACTGAGTTCTTTGTACATTTCTATATCGTTACCTGAAAATATTTTTACAAAACTAATCTGTTAATGTTCCTTATATTCGATATGTTAAATCTTATTAGAAAACTTAATTGCCAAAGCTATAATTGTAATAAGTATATAGAGGAAAATCTCAATGGGTGAGATCATAGAAGATAAAGCATATAATATTATCGCTAATCCGAAAAGCCAACCAAAAGTATACATAAAACCCCAGTATTTCATTTTCCCAGAAAGTACCACTATTGAAAATAACGATAATCCATAAATTAAGACTGAAATTAGAATTGCAAGAGTTCCGAGTTCTAAGGTTTCTAATACTCCTCTTATAATTAAAGATATTATTAATCCACCAATTAACGTCCCAATTGCTCTCTGAAAACCATGTCCAATATCTGGCATTATATCCTCCTCCTATTTATCACTATTATCATTACTTGATTTATATCTCTGTAGGGTTTTATCCATAATCTCCCCAATTACAACCATCAGAATGAATGATATAAACAATATAAATCCAAATAAAGGATTCTTTATTTGTAATTGGTAGCATATAAAGAAAATCCATAGCAAATTCATAGAAATTGGCAGAGTATATGTTAGAAAAACTTTGGAATATTGTCCTCCCGCTGATTGTATATAATGTTTATACAAAAGGTCATCTTTCATGAGATGTTCTTCAATCATATATTTTGTTCGCACTTCAAGTCTTGCGTTTGTATAAAGCCATATTGAGGTAAAAATTAAACCAATAATTCCAATTGCCATTCCAATATCTGCTGTAATACTACTCTGAGTCAGAGATGTTACGAAAGAGATCACAAGCATTGACTCAGCAACAAGAAAGAAATTAATCCTTTGCGCATAATGGTCATCTGCATGCTTAAAGTATTTATAGGCCCGTTCTGCTTTTTCTTTCTGATATTCATCTAGTGAGTATTTGTTTATCTCATTTTGAGTTTTATTCAATTCTTTCCTCCTCCAATCTACTTTTACACAATGTCTATTTCTTTATTAAATCTAGTTATACATACTTGTTAAAAGTTAAAGAATATTAATCCCTAAAGAAAATAAAAAGCAATATACCACCAATTAGTAATAATGCACTTAAAACACCTACTGGCACTGTATCCAAGAATGGATTATCAGGTACACCAAAGTGATAAAACAACCCAACAATACCAGCAACAACCATAATTGTTGGAACTGTTCTTCCACTTATACTTGCCTGCATATGAAAATAAATGTAACATAAACCTATAAATCTTTGGATTGTAATTTTATTTCTCCCTATAATATTTAAAGAGAATTTCAAAAACCTTGAAATTTAATTATATAACAAAACTTTTGCAGTTTTCAAATTGACTAAACAGCAGAATGCTTTTTAGATTTTTTTGAAAACCAGTCAAATACCCATCGTTTTAATTTTTTACAGATAGAACCTATAGCATTAATTCCATCGAGTAAATGGTT
>JAUWBM010000156.1 GCA_030601705.1 Thermoplasmatota archaeon | reverse complement strand
AAAATTGCAATCCTATAACCTCCTCCTTATTTAAAAATCTAACTAAAATAATAGAAGGAAGGGAAAATATAGAGGGTTAAAATATGAACAGAATTGTCGTATCTTAAAACCCTTCCTTCTTTCCTACACGTAATCTATATTGTAAGGGTTATTTAAATATTGCTCATAAGCAATAAATAATATGGGAAGGGAGGAGACAGAAGCAATAACATAGGGGATAAATATGAAAAAAACCGTAAGGCCGAATAACCTCCCTTCATTGCCCATTTAATATTATATAAGTATTATTTAAATATTTCCCAGAAACTATAGTTTATGCAACATTTGTAACCCTATTTTTCCAAATTTAACTTCTTGGATTTAGAATATATCTCACGTTACAAATGTTTCATGCGACATTTAAACATGAGAGGAATAAGCACTTTTATACAACATTTACATGGTAAACCAAAAAATATATAAAGGAATTAACGAATAGGAATTTGAGGCGTAAGATTGTTTGGGGGATTATTTTTACGTTTCGTTTTCCTTTCCTCCTTTCCTCTAAAACGAATATCCTACTCACCATATTTTACGCCTCAATAACTCCTTGTTTCCCTTTTAAAATTGTGATCCTGTAACATTCTTTTTATTTAAAAATCTATCTTAACCCACATATCGTGTTAATGGTTGACAACTAACGGCACGGTTTATTGTGCACCTCTGTTAAAGCTCAAATTATCCAGAGATCTTTTTATCTCGCTCAAGCATTATTTTTTGTAAAGTTTCAAAGTTGAATTGTGTCCTTGAGCAGCCGTTTTTTATCAATGGTATATTTTGTACAGATACGTTGAATTGCTCTAAAATTTTTGTTGAAAGACTTATTTCTTCAGTACATGCTACTCCTATAACACCATTATATGGTTTTTTCTGAAAAATCTTTTTGACACAAGAACCACCTGGCAATACATATACATCGTAGTTCTCTTTTTTTGCAAGTATTGTAGCCTTATGTACCTGACAATCTTCCGAACAATGCCTGCAGAGATATGATGTGATATCTGGATCAAAATATGCCTTGCATCTTGAATCCATATATTTTCTGCAACAATGCGGAAGAAATAACACTCTTTTATTTGCATTTAGAAAACGATCTTTATGAACACTATTTTTTATGCTCGCATTAATAAGATCCTCTATGACAGTTATTGAGTCGCAAACTGGTAATCCCGTAATTTTGTCTACATCAAATTTTTTTACCATATTTCTTGCCATATCTCCTATCTTTTCAGTGATTTTTCCTTTCTCCGAAAGCTCTGCGATTTCTTTAAACAATGTTTGCGACAGTTTCGATAAATCAAACGTAAACGTATATCCCATATGTCATCACATTATATCGTTTTAGATTGTACAATATTTTTCCGAGTATAAAAATATTGTTATTCAAATGTTGCCAGATTTCTTTACAATTCTTATCCACAAAATGAACTTACCATACTTTTCCCCTGTTACATAAGAGAGTTTCGATGGAAAAACCATGTTATTGAGTATAATATGAAAGAAAATGCGTTAGAGGGCCATTTATACTGTTTTTCAACTAATTCAACGGATCTTTCATCTAGTTTCTGATTCTCTAGTAAAAAGAAAAGAAGAGAGAGTTGTCTTGTTGTAAATTCCTATAGTCCCAGGATGTGTCTTAATATTGGAAATGCATTTGGAAAACGTTCAAACAGCCACTCTAAAAGATAAAAGTTGAAAATGAATGCTTTGTTCTTTGGCATATTCACTTTCAATGCTCCCCAGTCGCTTTCTTGATCATAAACGTCTTTTGCCTTCGCTCTGATTGTATATGCCCCCTTATTGTTCCAAGTATGAGTTAATATTATTTGTTCCCCAGATGCGTACGGACCAATCCATTCTCCAATATCGAAATACCCACCCCACTCAATGTAATAGTAAACATCATTGCCATTGGGATCTGTTGTTTGGAATGTGTAGTTATATTCTGTTCCTTCTGTCCCACTCGTTGGACCGGTTATCGTTGGAGCACTTGGCGGATCAATAGATTCCTCTATTCCTGCCCATGTTGCATCATTTGCTATGTTACCTTCATTATCGGTAACAGTCAACGTCACGGGGTATATTCCTTGCTGTGAATATGCATGCGTAGCGGTAACTCCGGTGTCATTTGTTCCATCGCCGAAATCCCAATAATAAATGGAAATATCGCCTTCAGAATCAAAACTACTGCTCGCGTCGAATGTTATTTCCTCTCCAATGTCTCCATAGTATAATCCACCTGCATCTGCAACGGGTGCCCAATTAAAGCTTTCGGGATTATAGTCTACCCACGTCATCATAGAGTTATCTATGTTTAGAGCGTTGTATTCAATGTTAAAAAGCCCTCCATATCCCCAATCGGTTCCCCAGCTATTTTTACATATCCAATAGCCGCCCTTTCGAATAGATGAATCGTCTTTCCATCCTACAATTATGACAACATGATTAATGCCAAAAACTCGTCTAAGATAAGGGAAATAATCTTCAGAATCGTGATATGTCGAACCCCATAATTTTAAAAAATCTGTAGCCTTAATGCCAGCAGCAACTGGCCCCATCTGTATGATCTGGGTCTTAATTGCTTCCCTATCTTCAGATGATCCATCTGATGTCCAAGCTCCGCAATCTAAAATTGGAATGAGCAACTCTTCCCAGTTTGGACATTTATCAGAACATGGAATATCGTCGTCTCCCTGATATGGAAAACATGATTCAAGGATAGCGCCGTTATGGTAATTCCCCTGAGACGAGTTTTCCATCATATATTTCAGGGCAAGATAGGGGTTTCCACCATAACAACTTCCTGCCCCAGACAGACAAGAAAGCACATATTGCTCAGATAGATCTGGGTTTAATTCTGCACATCCTTCTCTGATGTTTATAACACTTTCAAGGAGGCCAATCGCGGCAAAATCCCAGCAATCACCGCATAGCTGTTTTTTAACAGAAGTAGTCCAATCATGTCCATCATAATTCATCCAACTAAATTCATCAGGTGTATCCATAATATGAGGTTTGGGAGAAGCATCATCTGGATCTAATTGAACAGATGGGTTGCTCATTACAGGGTAGCTAGGAAAAGCGCCTTCTCGGTCTTTATCGTTAATTTCTTTATACGTATTGCATCCGCATCCGTCATCAACAATGATTTCGTTGTGTAGTTGATTACTATTGTCCTTGTCTGCAGAGCTTGCCGCTGGTAAAACAGCGGCTACTAGAAGCATGCAAATAAAAACACCTATAATTTGTTTTTTCATTTCTTATTCCTCGCTATATATCTACTATAATCAGATAATTTAATTTAAATGTTTGGTAGGAGATAATATTGCAATAATATATCATAGATTCTTCTGGCTAAAAACAAAATTGGCAGGTATTAATTTTAAGGAATTAAAGATTAAAAAAGAAAAAAGAGAATAGATGAAATTTGATTTAATTCTGACCCCACTCTCTTTGGAAATATGTGAGATCCATTCTACTCCAATCATCTAAATCTGGGTCTCTATGTGAACCATCAGAATAATCTACAATAGAATACACCCATCCATAGTTCATACAGCTTTTATAAGGTCGATTAATCCACCAGCCAATCTGCCATATATTCTTACTCCATTGGTTATGTCCTGGAATAGGCCGAAATCCAAGCGTATGACCTGTTTCATGCATGTAACAACTTGCATAAGTAGTATCTCTATTGAACCAGGGAAATCCAGACTTTTTTTCCATAGCTTTACTTGAAATCTGGAATCTATTCTGCCCAAAACAATGTCCAGCCGGGCCGTCGAATTGATATATTACAACTCCATAACGAAATACACCACGTCTCCAATTATTATAATCGTTATGAAGGAAGTACTGTTGATAGATAGTATTGAGTTCACCACCATCTGTTTCTTCATCAAAAGGTATCATCTCAGAGCCAGTATCATCCCAAGAACCATCATCAAGATGATAAACAACATTTTGTCTATCGTATGCGGTATAAAGAAGCTCTTTTGATCTTTCTGAAAGCAGGCTTTCTTCTCCTTGAGGACTTTGCTCCATTTGATCTAATTCAAGGAATATATCCTTCCTATAAGGATCTGAAAACCATTCAGATGTAATATATTCTTCATAATTATCAATACCATCTTCCTCAGGATCGATAGTTCTATGATCATCTGCTACTAGAGGATCATATTCCCATTTCCATTCCCACTCAATTGGTATATCATCTCCATCATTGTCATCGCCTGTATTATCTATCTCTGGATTTGTCCCGTAATCGTTTACCTCTGTCCAGTATGGAATTCCATCACCATCATAATCATTTTGATATATATCAAACCAGAGTTCACAATCTAGATCCCTTCTATAGATACTTCCATCATCGCAACCATTTAACCGCCCGTACCCACTGGGATCTCCGAGTTGGTCATCTCCTGTCCAGTGCCCCGTTTTGACACTATAAACTAGTTCTACATCATTATTTTCATCTCCAATATCACAAAGGGCATCTCCATTATCATTCCAGTCCCATAGCTGAATTTTTACTGTTACAAATTCTTCATCATCAGGAACATCCAAGGTCGCTGAAAATTGCGGATCATAGATATATTTTGTATCATGCCAAATATCACTTGTGAACTCATGGTCGTTGATTATTATTTTAATATATAACAAAACTTTTGCAGTTTTCAAATTGACTAAACAGCAGAATGCTTTTTAGATTTTTTTGAAAACCAGTCAAATACCCATCGTTTTAATTTTTTACAGATAGAACCTATAGCATTAATTCCATCGAGTAAATGGTT
>JAUWBM010000184.1 GCA_030601705.1 Thermoplasmatota archaeon | reverse complement strand
TAAAAAGTCTTGAAAGCAAAGAAAACAAAATGAATTCAAACAGCGAAATCACCAATCGTGGTGACCTACTCTGGGATAATGGAATGACCAACGATCCAGATGGGGCCTGGAGCAATTTTGATGCACAATATGCCGGAGCTAACCGATCACTAATGGACGACGTTGTAATCCCTCCAGGTGAAGAATGGAAAATAAACGAACTCCAATTTTACTCAGTATGGTATGGAGAAGAACCTGGACATGGTACAGATTTTGTTTTAAGCTTCTGGTCTGATAACAGTAGTGGACCCGGGCCAGGAACGCCTTTAGAGACTGTAGAAACCATTTCCTACGGGGAGGAAAAAACCGGTGGTGTAATGTTCGGCAGGAATACATCCTTGCACACATATCAGTTTAAATCAGTTGCCCTCACTGAAGGAACATATTGGATTGAAGGAAGAACTGTAGGTATGGACAATAACTTCTGGTTTGTTAATAATGAAACAAACATTACCGGATCAGAGTGCTGGCTCAATTGGGAATACGATGCATACTTTGGTAACGGTACCAATCACATCGGTTATCCAGCAGATTTGATATTTGCCCTATATTATAATGAAACACTCGAACCACCTGAATTTGAAATAAATATCACTGGTTTTATTGGCATTAAAGCAACCATTACAAACATCGGTGATGCTGATGCAAACAATGTCAACGTGACTATCTCATTAGATGGTGGTTTTATACTCTTCGGCAAAGAAAAAACAACGCCTATTAACAGTATTGCAGCTAATGGTGGCACCGGAGTAGCAAAATTGATGTCAATCGGATTCGGCTCAGCAACAATAAATGTCACTGTAACATGTGATGAAGGAGTAATTGCAGAGAAATCAGCAACCGGGTTCGTACTATTATTCTTGATACTGGGCGTGGCTTAGAACCACACCTCCTCTCTTTTCTTTTTTAAAAACAGGTAACAGTTATACAACAAAACTTATAAATCCACAAAAAAGAAATTCTATTGATGGGGAAGAAGAACCATCTTTTAATATGATGATAAACTTCCCAACTCCTTTCCTCTCATTTGTTACCCCTCTTCCCCATCTAAACTTCCCCTTCTTTTGTCTTTTTAATTCTTTCTTTCCTTTATTTCATATAAATTATTTGAAAAATCTCTAACAAACAATAGATCTTTCCCTTCTCTCTTTACTATTACCGGTTCTATACCATATTTCTTACAACGGTCAATAAATTCTTTTTTGTCCTCTATTTCTACACAAATGTGTTCGTAGCTAGGCATTCTATTGTTTTGGCCAATAAAAACCTCAAACCTTGTCTTGCCATTATCATAAACCTCTATCTCTACACTGCTGTTTATTCCAAATATGCTCTCTGATAAACCTTCAGATATTGTAAAGTTTTTAACCTTTGGAACCCCCAGTATTTTTGTAAAAAAGATATCGGCTTTTTCTTTATTTGAGCATTGTACTGCTACATGATTTAACAGAATTTCTTCGCCCATATTTCCCCTTCATGTATTCTTTAAATTTAAAACATTTGCATGCAAAAAATTTCCTCATCAGTTATTAAAAATCAAAATACTTTTTAAGATACTATAAAAAGTAATTGTTCTATACATACACATGAGTGGTGTTTCATGGTTTAAAAATGCCATCATCTATCATATAATCATTGATCGATTCGCAGGTTTTGATTCAGCAGATAACTGGAACAAATCAACATTTTTAGGGGGAAATATAAGGGGCATTATCAAAAAACTACCCTATCTTAACGATCTTGGCATTACCACTATCTGGATTTCCCCTTTTTACAAAACATCCGCGTATCACGGGTATCACATCACTGATTTTTATCAGGTGGACCCCCATTTCGGCACTTTAGAAGATATAAAAGATATCATAAATGCAGTTCACGAACACGATATGCACATAATAGCAGATTTTGTCCCCAACCACTGTTCAAGAAAACATCCATTTTTCAAAGATGCACAAACAGAAAAAAGCAGTCCATATTATGATTGGTTTTATTTCACCAAATGGCCCAACGAATATCTGAGCTTTCTTAATGTTAAAGAGATTCCTAAGATAAATCTAAACAACCAGCAGGCAAGAGAGCATATAATAAACGCTGCAAAGTTCTGGCTTAGCCTTGGTTTTGACGGGTTTAGACTAGATCATGTTATAGGTCCGTCACATTCATTTTGGAAGCAATTCAGAAAAGAAATAAAAGACAAGTACCCAAACACAGTTCTAATAGGCGAAGCCTGGATGATGGGGATAAAAAGAAGCGAACTAAGAACCATCAATATAAAAAATAAGTTTTTAAAATGGTTATTTGGCACTGCTCCAGATAGCCTTCTAAAAGAATACATCGGAGAACTTGATGGTGTATTAGATTTCAAAGTCCAGGAATTGATAAAAAACCATGTGACAAATCCTTATTCATCAAAACAAACATTTAATAAGAATATCAAACGTCACTTTGCTCATTTTCCAGATAATTATTTATTGCCAAATTTCCTTGATAATCACGATATGGACAGGTTTCTCTTTCAATGTGGAAATGACAAAGAAAAACTCAAAGCAGCAGCACAAATTCAATTTGAATTGGATCAACCATCAATAATTTATTATGGCACTGAAACAGGAATGACACAAACTAAATCAATGTGGAATCTACCAAGGTATGGGGATCTTCAAGCACGGCAACCAATGAACTGGAAAAAACAAGATACTAAATTATTAGATTTTTACAAGAAATTAATAGAGCAAAAGAAAGTCATGGGCAAGAGTAGATAGATTATTTAAAATTGAATTATGATGAAGAGATAGTGGAATTTAATTTACTCCTGTAACCAACGCTTATATCGCTAAAATAATCTCTTTTTCTTTATTTTATAGTTTAATTGTGTAAATGAAATCATTTTGTTTTATGTAAAAAATATGTAACCTACGTTTAAATTTAATAAAGCCATATAATAATAGATAAATTTATATATTTAAATATTATTTGTACGCTCCAGATAATATATCATATACCATAGATGGAGGTGATAAAAAAGTAGCGAGAAAGTATTGACCTTTCAATAAGTTAGAGTAAATTTATACTGAGTATATTGTGGAATTGAAGACTATGTTTCAAAGGACTCAATCAAAGAAACGAACAAGGCGGAATGAAAAAAATAACCTACCTTGTAAGGCGAAAATAAAATAAATTTGTTAGAAATAATGGAGGAAGGACATATGATAAAAGAAAATAAGATTAATAACAAAACTTTTGCAGTTTTCAAATTGACTAAACAGCAGAATGCTTTTTAGATTTTTTTGAAAACCAGTCAAATACCCATCGTTTTAATTTTTTACAGATAGAACCTATAGCATTAATTCCATCGAGTAAATGGTT
>JAUWBM010000159.1 GCA_030601705.1 Thermoplasmatota archaeon | reverse complement strand
TATTGCAACATCTGTAACAATATGCTTCAAATTATTTTATTACACAAAGCAGGAGATTGCAGAGATGGAACGATTATTAAATTGTGAGGAGAGAGAAAAAAATTCCCTGCAATCCCATTTCTCCTTATTATTTTTATCTGGATTGTATATAAAAAGTTCTGAGCCATTTTAACGATGTGGTCGAGGGTTTATCATTAGCATTTTATACAATGTTGTTAAACAACAACCTTTACGTTGTAAAATTGAGAATCTGGCTATAATCAGCATATCAAACTGCTAAAATGCTTAGAATCGTGTGTTTTCGATGGAAAAGGTAAGTTTCAAGGTAAAAGTAGGAGAGTAAGAGTAGCAGGTAGACCAAAAAAAGAAGGAAATATTTCCTTAATTAAAAACAAAGGACAAATTTCAAAAAAATTATAAAGAAAGACATGATTCGTTTATCTGTGGGAGAAACAAATTACCGTTGGAGCTGTAATAATTGCGGTGATCTTTTTAATTATCCAAGGTTCGATCTAGATACTAAGAAAGATCGCTGTCCGGCATGTGGAAGCTCGGATATCGAAAGATCTAGCTAGAATTCTAAAGAGATAGGTTTTAGCAATTGTCAATTTTGTTTTTAACCAGAAGAATCTGTTACAAAGGTTTATATAAGATTATTCAGATGTATTAGTCGTGCTATAGTATAGCACTTACAGGAGGATAAAATATGAAGAGGAATTATCTTTTAAAGAA
Organism: Thermoplasmatota archaeon; assembly: GCA_030601705.1. Lineage (GTDB taxonomy): Archaea > Thermoplasmatota > E2 > DHVEG-1 > DHVEG-1 > JAGLML01. Next base: position 3,815 of record JAUWBM010000159.1, on the reverse strand, counting down.
AAGTGGAGTAGTTGGTATAATAGTTTTATTTATCTGTGCAAGTTTTGTACCGAGCATAGGTGGGTATTCAGAAGAAACCAGTCAAGTAGATATTGATATTGAAGATGTTTGTGAATCACAGGAGAATGTGCTAGTAACTTGTCGCACGTTTGGATTTCCTGGAGAACCATCACAAGAAATCACCATGCCTCTCAATGATGCAGAATTTTTATACGATAAAATAAAAGAGCTTCAAATTGAGGTAGCTCGTGACCCACTATCTGATAAAACACAGCAGTTGCAACATGAGATCATCATACTTGCTGATGAACATGACCTTCTGCCAGCAGGTTTATCAGCGGAAACACTAAAGTCACGTCTTACACCAACTTTGCGTCCACAACACCCTCGAATTGCACTGCCTCGTTTACAAAATAGGGCATCTGAAATGTTTTGTAACTATGTTTCCACAGGCTCTGGGACATCACTGCCTATTATTATCCTGCCAAGGCTCATACCTATACTTCTCACACCCATTCCCAGGTTATTCGTGCGGTGGTCAACATTAGAAGGAATAACATCTTGTGGAGGTTTACGTTCTGGAACTGGTTTTATTGCTTATGGTGCACAGAATGGGATAGCACTTGGCTTCTGGGGCATTGGATTTAGCATTTTCCTCCCACCCGTTATGGCCTATGGGTTATTTGGGTATGCATTATTTGCCTCTGTAAATGCGGAAGAAATTGAATGGTGGCCTCCAAACAACCCACCAGTTATATCAAATGAGAACCCACCAAGCGGAACATGGAATGTTCCTGTTTCTCTTTCTGAGCTGAGTTTTCAAATTGAGGATGCTGATGGTGATCCCATGAGTTATTCAGTTGCCACAAGTCCTGACATTGGCTCAGGAAGTGGAACAAACAAGGGAGATGGGGTTTACACGGTTCCTGTCTCTGGGCTGAAACCAAATACTCAGTATCAATGGGTAGTTGAGGTTGCTGATGATAGAGATGTAACGATGAAGGAGTTATCATTTATGACTGAAGAACTACCATTTGATCCGTTTGATGAAGGATGGCAATATCGGAAACAAATAACCATTGATCATACACAGGTTGTTGGTGATTTGAGTTATTTCCCAGTACTTGTTAGTAATCTTGATATTGATCTCAGGGATAAGGCTCAGGATGATGGCGATGATATGTTGTTCATGAATGGCCCTGGTGTCGCAAATAAACTGTATCATGAAATCGAACACTATGATGGTTCAACTGGCGAATTGGTTACTTGGGTGAATATCCCTAGTGTTTCTGATGATGAAGATAGAGTTTTGTATATGTATTATGGTAATCCAGGTTGTAGTAGTCAACAAGTTCCTGAAAGGATTTGGGATGCTCATTATTGTGGCGTGTGGCATTTAGATGGCTTTTATGATAGCACTCTTAGTGAAAACGATGGAACAAATCATGGAACAAATCATTGCTCAGGAAAAATAGGAATTGCTAAAGATTTTACATCAAACGATTATGATTATATTGAACTTACCGACTTACCAGAACCTACTGATAGTAGCACATCTAAGGCAACTTTTGAAGCATGGATCCACCCAAGAGAGATGGTAAGCTCTGCAATTATCAATAAAATGGATAATTATCTTGAACCTGATAGAAGGTCATATAATTTTCATTTGTACCCAAATGGAAAAATAGCATTTGGAGCATGGTCTGGTACATGGCATCCAGATGGAAGAAGAATTATTGCACTAACCGATTCAGAGGTAGTAACTTCAGGTAATTGGCAATATATCGTTGCCGTTGCGGATTTATCAACAAATAAAATTATCATTTATTATAATGGTGTAGAACAAGATTGTACAATAGAAATTGTAGGATCGCCTCCAAGTTATTTTTATGATATTGAGTTAAATGAATGGTTAGGAGCATATCGGTCTGAAAGTAGTACATGGCATTACGATGGAACCATTGATGAAGTGAGAATATCAAAAACCAGTAGAAGTTCCTCTTGGATAAAAACATCATATGCAAATCAAAATGATCCTTCAAGTTTCTTGAGTTTTGGACCTGAAGAAACAGGACCATAGTCAGCGCAGTTTAGATGAAAAAACCCTGTTGAAAACCAACATAAATTTCCCACAAAATACAGATAAAAACTAAATATCAGAACATCTATGAGAATATGAGGAAAAGAGAATGAAAAAGATAATTTCATTTGGAATAATTGGAATTTTATTAATTTCTTTTATAGGTATTAATTTATCTACTGCAACATCAAGTGACGAAGAAATAATCATGAAGATATATGGTGGTATCGGTTATGGTTTTTTTGTAGAAAATAATAAAGAATATTGTATAAATGGTAGTTGGAATCTTACAGATTCAAACGGAAAGATTCTTGATAGAGGAACCTTTAAAGTCTATCCTAATAACATATTTGGAGTTCATACTAGCTTTGTATTCTATTTCCCATTAAGAATTTATTATCAGGTAAATGCAGAATTAATAGTTGAAAATCAAACATTAATTAAACAGGGTTTTAAGATATTTATTTTTTGGTTCTTTATATAACCATTTATCATAATTAAAAAAAGAAAAAAGATTAAAATTTATTATAAACCTTAATCTAATTTTTTCAATACCATTAATTAAAGAATATAATCATTGGTCTTCTGAAATTAAAAAACATTCATCACAGTCGCCACAGTATATTTCCCACAGTTAATTCCCCACAGTACTTTTACACAGTACCGAAGATACTAATGTTTATTTAACGAGATAAAAGCACATTAGGTTCGTGGATGTGCTGCCCTTCGACTATATCTACTGAGCTCCCTCCAGTTTCATAAGTATATTCAATTAGGACATTATAACAATATATCCCACTATCGAGCCGCAAAATTAGGTGATAGCCATACTTGGAGTTGTCTATCTTAGCAAGCGCAATTTCATCGTCCCAACTGGTACGTCGACTGCCATCACTTCCAATAGTCTCAACCCGAGCCATTCCAGTCGAATAACCTTCGCCCATAACAGATCTCATCAGCAATAATTCTCCATCCTTTGATTCTGATAAATCCACCCAATAGAAGGTTAACTTAGTAACAGTAACTTCATTGGGAAGATAAACAGAGGCATAAAAACTACCAATCCCCCTAACCGAAAGACCACTAATTTCATATGTCATTGTGTTATCCTCTGGATTGAAAGCAGCAGCGGGTATTGATAGAAAGCCTGTTTTAGTATCTGCCGGTTGAGGTATTATATCGTTCTGTTTATTTATTGTTGTTCCCCTTTCTCCAGAATCTTTTTCAGCAGAACTAGAGCTGAGACGGCTTTCAATTGATTTGGTGGTAGCAGTATTCATTATCCCTGCTGCTGATACAACTACAGAAGCCGACACAAGTATACAAATTAATATTCCTACAATTTTCTTTTTCATGTATGTAACCTCCCTTAATTCTATATATCTATACAAATTGTAGTATATAAATGCTACCCTATAGCACGATACAACTGGCGAAAAATCCTTGTTTTCAGAATGATGCAGTTATTTTTCAATTTCAGTAATCTGTTTTTGTGGTTTTTAGAACGATACCCACTACTCGATAGATTGCTACTTCTTCTTATAATTTAGACTTTAGGTGCAAAATACCGACTTTAGGTGCAAAGCCTATGTCATATGGCTCTTTTTCAAAGCTAGCCCATATAAAGAATCTACCAATATATCCTGAATAGTCGTTTTGAAAAGTAAACTGCCCATACGTTGGACGGCTAGGTGGTCCTATATCTGGAGAATAGTCGTCGTATCCAAGGTTGCTA
>JAUWBM010000032.1 GCA_030601705.1 Thermoplasmatota archaeon | reverse complement strand
CATTATAGGATAACACCTTTAATGAGAGTTCTTTTTTCTGCATCCATTTCTTTCTACTTCGAAGAAAACTTCCCCATCGCTTCTTTATCGATGAAAACACGCTTTCCACGATAGATCGGAGATGATACACTGAGAGCCATTCTTCGGTGTTGTTTTTGTAGTCTCTGATTGAGAGATTATAGTCTGAAAATTCTTGCTCGAATATTTTTTGTCTATCATTTTTCCCATCATTAATAAAATCTGTTGTATTTAGTGTAACAAAAACATCTCTTCTTGTGATGATATGCTTTGTAAGAATCATCCAATCTGTGTATTTATTGATTTGTTTCTCTAGGTTTAACTCTTTAAAATGTTTTATTCTATCTCCTCTAAATTCTGGTGAATGAATGTCTCTCACTCTTCTATAGATACTACCTAATTCTTCTAGATTATCATTAAGAACATCATCTAAAGTTGAACCTTCAGGAATTTCTTTTGCATATCTGTCATCATCATTAGTATTTGTCGTCATCCAAGATAGATCATCTAATTTTTTTAATCTGTTCGCCAATTGTTCCTTTTCCAAAAACTGATTTTGATCACAATATAATCGAATATGTCCTTCTTTCTGAAGCTCCTCTAATCTATCCATTAACTTCTTATTTTGCCCAATGCATGAAGTATCAAGAGTAATACTAATCATATTTAGCAGAAAATATTTGTGACTTATTTAAATTCTGGTTTTGTCAGGAAAAAAGCTAAGGAAGATAACGGAGTCATTCCATCAAATAATATTCTAACCAATAAACCCTCACCAAGACATCCTTTAATCTCCCCTTTCTCAATTATAAGTGCCCTATTATTATCACTAATCACATTTTTCTTATCTTTTGGTTTCAATCGTTCATATTCTTTATGACTAGACCATCTGGCTTTAATACCTAATTTATCTAAAATCTTAAAAAATAGATCATAATCAAAATACAAAAGGAATAAAGTTCCCCCCATAACAATATCTAATATAAAATCAAAAGGAAAATTGCGTATAAATAAGGGATATGCCATTGGAGAATACATTCCACCTATTATATTACAAACTGGATATGACAAACTTTTATCTTTATTATTCAAGTATTTGGTAGTAAAATCAGGAATCCCACCTCCAGAACATGCTAATCTAAAAACAAATTCAGGATCAGGGAAATTACATTTATTACTATAGATGCCTATAAAAAGACAATCTACCAATCCAAAAAAGTAACCTTTTTCTTCAACTTGTTTTAACCCTTCTACTATATAATCATCATAAAAATCCAATTGTAAAGTATTACTAGGAATTCTAATGTCTCTTTCAGTATGAAAATCATAACCCTCCCCTTTTTTCATAATGTCTTCTAAATTCAATCCTTTCTGCCATTGTTTGATAACCCTTCCAAATTGTTCAATAAATTTTTCATCAAAGTCCTCATCAAGATAATCTTCAAGTTCACGTCCTTTTGTTTTATTTACTGATTCAATCATCTTAAAAATTTTTAAATTTACTTTGCCTTCTTTAACCTCTATGAATGATAATCCTGTACCGCCTTTTACAGTATTAATCCTGAGTATATCACCTAATTGGACAAAGGAAGTTAAATCAGATATCAACGAAAAAGTAGATTTATCTTTATTATACTCTTCAACGGTTTCAACAACAGAGTTTATATTGGAATTTAATAAGTTCACTGGTTTTTGACCCAGATATAATTGTTTTGCAATATATTTTTGATATCCAATTAATTGCCAGGCTAAAGAATCTGCTAAATTTCTGAGTACTTGAGTACGTGCTTTTATAAAATAAATTTCAATTTGGCACTTAGAAATTTCATCAGTTTTACGTTCCCGTCTAGCTTTTTTTAGCAGATTTTTATATTCTTTCTGCTTTTTTTCTAATTCTAATAAGTTTTCTAATATACTTTTCTGAGCTAAATCATATCCTTCGTGACATTTTTCAAAAAAATCATTGACTTTTTTCTTATCTTTTACATCAATATCTGTAATTTTTTTTATTTCCAATTTATCTATACCATACTTATTGATTTTATAGAATATGTCCTTTATCAATTCCTCAAAATTATTATCAAATGAAAATTCATATTTATTTTCATCTTCTAAACCCGAAATAAAATATCCCTCCTTAGATTACATAATACTGTCAAATTATTATTAACTATAATAACTTTCTTAAATAATTATTTGACATTTCCTTTATTCTGTTAAATTTTAAGTGTTTTTCAATAAATGAATTAATCCCATATCTGTTGACTAATTTCAATGAAATTAGAAAATTTAACATAACCTAACTTTTGTTAAATTTCAAATCTGATTGGAAAACTACCAAAAACAGGCCGAGGAGTGTTACGAAACGAAAGAATTTTTCTCCTGTTGGATTAAACAGAAAAATAGGAGATGGATACAAAACCCTTCGTCAGCACCTATTTCGTAACACTTTCTCCTTATGGGGGGGTCAAAAGTAATATTCCGTTGAATTTCAAGGATTTCGATAGTGATAATATGGAGAAGATTATACCTTTAATATATAGTATCGTTAACATAAAGGTATCTTAAATTTTGTTATTTGTCAATGATATGTTTAGTTGTTTATATACTGTATAACGGTATTTTGAAAATTCTAGAAAAATTTCTAATATTGTAACTTCGATTATATTGGAGGATGATTTGTAAAATTTGTAATGTAAATGAAACAGATAATCCTGATGAGATTTGTGATGATTGCAAGTTTTCAATTATAAGTGATGATGATATTCCACCAACTTTTTAATATTGTTTAGTTAAGAAAATTTATTATTTATGATATTTTTTGAAATTTTCAGCTTGTTCAAAAATTTCTTTGAACACCTCGTCATGTGGAACAGGTGGATAACCATGATCCGCCAAAATAAGAATTAGGTCCATTTTTAATTCGGCTTTGATATCGTCTCTCTTAGACCAATCAGTATATTTTGATTTATCATCAACAATTTTTTTTACAGCACGAGAAAGAGGTATTAGTTTTTCATGAGGATATTCAAATTTATATTTCTCTGATACTTCTTTCAAAATATCATAAAAGGCTTTTTCTTCAAAGTTGATACCAAGCTTTTCAAACGAATCTCTTTCTTCCTGAAGTTCCTTAAACAGATCAGTAAATTTATCAGCTATTTCATCAAGAACATCATTTGCTAAAGCGTAATCTTCTTTACGATCATTATATAAATCAACCAATTTCTTGAATTTTCTTGTAAAATCTATCCCTTTAATCTTATTAACTTTTTTAAACTCATCAATTGCCATTTTAAGAATTTGTTGTATTAGCTTAATTTTTGTATTTGGCAACTTTATTTTATCAATTTTTGCCATGTATTCGTCGCCAAAAATATCAATTTTATCTTTCTTTTTTTCTCCAATTTTAAAAATTTCTTCAACACCTTCGCTGATAAGTGCTTCCTTAATCATCTCCCTGACTACTTCATTCATTTGTGCTGTGTCAGGCGCCTCACCTTTTGTGAGTTTGTGAATAATTGCTGAAACCGCAAAATAGAAATGTATCTGATCTCGTTCTTTTTGACTAATTTCTTCACTTGAAGTTGAAAGTTTATATGCTGATCGTAGTTTTCTAACTAATTTCATAAATCGTTTTTCAATCTTTTCGGTGGTTTGTACATATTCTACTGCTTTATTCAAACATTCTAATTGAATTAATGGTGTGCCTTCAAAATAATCTTTCATATCAAATTTATAAAACAATTCTGCAAGTAATTCTAATTGGTCTTTTACAACAATAACCATTTTTGAAATATCTTCAAAATCATCTTCTTCCACTTGTGAATATTTTTTTAATGCAATATTCATATTTGTTTTTATTCCAATATAATCCACAACTAATCCAGCATCTTTATTTTCAAATACTCTATTTACTCGTGAAATTGTTTGTATAAGAGAGTGTAGTTGTATTGGTTTATCAATATATATTGTGTCCAAGGAAGGTACATCAAATCCAGTAAGCCACATATCAACAATCAACGCAATTTTAAAATTTGATTTTTCATTTTTAAATTGCCTATCTAATTCTTTACGATATTCCTTTGTGCCAAGGAGATCATATAATTCTTTAGGATCATCTTTATCACGTGTCATTACCATCTTAATTTTTTCAATTGGTTTGACTTCTTTCTTTTCTTTAATTGTTAGATCAATCCTTTCATCACTCTCTTTTATTTTTACCCATTCTGGTCTTAATTTAATTATCTCTTTATACAAATCAAAGGCTATTAATCTATTAGAACAAACAAACATAACCTTTCCAATAACACTAGCACCTTCGTTTACTCTCTTTTCATAATGCTCAACAAAATCTTTTGCTAAATCTTTTAATCTGTCAGGATCGCCAAGAATTATTTGCATTTTTGTAATGGCTCTTTTACTTTCTTCAATTTGATATTCATTGGTGCCTTCCTCTGCACATTTTTTATAATATTCCTCAACTTCAAGCAATTTCTTTTCGTTTAATAGAATTTTATCAGCTCTACCCTCATACACGATTCTAACTGTAATTTCATCTTCAACCGATTCTTTCATTGTGTATGTATGTTGAATTTTTCCAAATACATCTAAGGTAGCATCAATTGGAGTTCCAGTGAATCCAACATAAGTTGCATTTGGCAAAGAATCATGGAGATATTTAGCAAACCCAAATGTTTTTTTCACTCCTTTTTTGGTTATCTTAATTTTCTGATCCAAATTAATTTGAGTTCTATGAGCTTCATCAGAAATACAAATAACATTAGATCTGTTTGTAAGAAGTTTAATATCTTCGGTAAACTTTTGTATAGTTGTAAGATAAACTCCTCCACTTTTTCTTCCCCTAAGTTCATTTCTTAATTCTTCACGATTTTTAACATTTATTATGTTATTGTCTCCAATGAATGATTTAGCCTTTGTAAACTGTCCTGAAAGCTGATCATCAAGGTCTGTACGGTCAGTAATTAGTATAATTGTTGGATTTGATAGATCAAGACTTTTCATTAAAATACGGGTTAAAAATAACATTGTGTAACTTTTACCGCTACCTGTCGCACCAAAACAAGTTCCTCCTTTACCCGAACCATTAGGTCTCATATTCTTTTTAATAGACTTAAACAATTTGTTAGCAGCATAATATTGAGGATAGCGACAAAGAATTTTAACATCCTTTTTACTTGTATCTGGAAAGAAAATAAAATTCTGTAAGATATCTACAAATCGCTTTTTATTGAACATTCCTTTAATCAATGTGAACAAAGAACTAATTCCAACAACTTCAATATCATCTTTTTCATCTGTTTTTCTCCAACCATAAAAGAATTCATGAGGAGTAAATAAAGTTCCAGCTTTGTTATTTACACCATCACTTATTATGCAAAAAGCGTTGTATTTGAAAAGTTCAGGAATATCTCTTTTATATCTCACTGTAATTTGTGTGAAAGCATCCTTTATTGTTGTATTTTCCTTTATTGCTGATTTGAATTCAATAATTACTAAAGGTAGACCATTTACATATACAAGTGCATCTGGAATGCGTTTCTCATAACCTTGTATTTCTAGTTGATTAACAATTTTAAAAATATTCTTTTTTGGTTTTTCAAAATCAATCAACTGAATGAACAAATCCTTTTTCTTACGATTTTCACGCTTTTGGACGAAGCCATCAGATAATAGTTTTATGAAAGATTTATTACTTTTATACTCTGCTGAAGAAGGTAACAATTCTAATTTTCGAATAATAGTATTTATTTCATTTATAGTGATATCTTCTTTAGAATATCTATCTAATAGAAACTGTTTAATATCTCCTTTTAATAGAACTTCTGACATTTCTTTATGGATCTGTTCACCATTAAGATAATCATAACCTTCAGATTCAAAAAGTTCTATTACAGCTTTCTCTAATTTTTTTTCATTGAATTTCATTTAAACCAGCATCATACTTTAGTCATTTTTTCTAAAAGGATTTCTTTTAAAACACAATTCAAATTATTCTCTTTTACTAATGTAAATATACAATTTATGATTGTTTTTAATTTTTCCTTAAAAATATTAAGAGTTGGACTTGTAGGTAATAAACAAGGTATTTCTCTTAAATATGTTAAAGTAACATAATTTTGAGTACTGCCTAATAAGCTTATTTTTATATATTGTTTAATGATATCACTTTTTAAATAAAATAGAATATACTCTGCTAGACTCTTTTTTTCAGAGGTTTTAAAAAGTCCTACATTCTTTATTGCAAAATTAATCTCATCATTAAGTACAAAACTAATATCTCCGACAGTTCCAATCATACTAAAAAGAATATCATATGTATCTACTTTACTTCTTTTATTGACCTGAACAAAATCTTCTTGGCTAATATTGTAAGTTTCATTTAATTTTAAATCATAAGGTCTTAAGTGTGTTGAAGTAACTAAGGGATATCCATTAGATGTTGGTTCAGGAGAATCGTGTGTGCCATCTTTCACTGGAATTACTTTGGATATTGGTTTAATATCCCAACCTTTAGGAATTTCCTTATCCAGTTCTTCATTATATTCCATTTCTCCGCCATATGATTGGTATGGATTTCCATTTTCATTAGGAAATTCAAAATCTACAAACCAATGCTTGAAAATAGTTTGAGCAGTTTCTTCACTTTTTTGAATTAATTTGTTATTTAGATATATACGATTTATTACTTTATTGTATTCTTTCACAATCTCTTTTTGAGTATTGATATCAGGAACAGGAAGATCCATTTTACACAAGTCACCCCATTTAAATCCTCCCCTTATACTATCATCTGTTGTAAACCATGTACGTCTATCGAACTCTTTTCTTCTAAACCACATCATTAAATATTCAGGATCTAATTCATTAGTATCTAATATTTCAAAAACAACAAATGCAGGGGAAACAATAATTGATTCATCTTCTTGAAGTAAACTTATTGGTAAAACTTCATCACGACCAACGTGCATGGGATTATATGCAAATTGTCCTTTTTTTACAATTTTATAATTTGACAAATCTGTTCCAATAACATTTGCTACAGACGGCATAAATTCTTTATTAATGCTAACTCCTTGTAATTTTTTAACTTTCAAATCTTTATTTTTTTCTTTGAATTGTTTAATATAATCTCCAAGTTTTTTATAATTTGATTTCATATCCCAATTCCTTGAAAACTTTTAGTAATTCTTGTTTTGAATTTTCTTCTGATTTTAATAATTCAGAAAAATTGTTTTGTAAATATTTCATCTTTTCATCAAAATCAACATTCTCATCGCGATCAATAAATTCAATATACCTACTAGGTGCCAAAGAAAATTTCTTCTTTTCAATTTCTTCTAGGTTAGCACTATAGCAAAATTCAGGAACGTTTTCATAGGTTTTTTCAAAATCAACTTGTTGCCAATTATGATACGCCTTTGCGATTTTTTGAATGTCTTCATCTGTAAAATGAGTATACTTCTTCTCAAAAGGCGAGCCCCATTTTCTTAGATCTATGAAAAGAATTTCATTTTCACGGTCACGATAATTTTTAGTTTTACCATTTCTTTCTATTGTATGAGCTTTTTTATTCTTATTTATAATCCATAGTGTAACACTTATGTCTGTTGTATAAAATAATTTCATTGGCAAAACTAAAATAGCTTCGACAAGACCATTTTGAATTATTTTTTTTCTAATATTATATTCTATGTTACCTCCGGATAACGCACCGTTAGATAGAATAAATCCAGCAATTCCATTCTGAGATAGTTTAGAAACCATATGTAAAATCCATCCATAGTTTGCATTACCTGTAGGGGGAACATCGTAACCATCCCATCTGGGGTCATCTTTAAGTTCATTTTCAGCTCTCCATTCTTTTTGATTAAATGGAGGATTTGCCATTATAAAATCAGCTTTAAGATCTTTATGTTGATCTCGGAAAAAAGTATTCTCAGGAACATTACCAAAATTGGCGGAAATGCCTCTTATAGCAAGATTCATTTTAGCTAATTTATAGGTTGTTGCTGTGTATTCTTGTCCATATATTGACACATCTTTTTTATTTCCATGATGGCTTTTTATAAAATCTATTGATTGTACAAACATCCCACCAGAGCCACAACAAGGATCATATATTTTTCCTTTAAAAGGTTCAATCAGTTCAGTAATTAGTTTAACAATACATTTAGGAGTATAAAATTCTCCTTTACCCTTACCCTCAGCCAATGCAAATTTACGCAAAAAATATTCATATACTCTTCCAATGACGTCCTGTTCTTTATCTTTTAGTGTATCAATATTGTTAATTGTATCAAGAAGAGCAGCCAATTTGCTAACATCTAGATCTAGTCTTGAATAATAATTATCAGGTAATGCACCTCTTAATGAGGGATTTTTCTTCTCTACAGTTGCTAGAGCAGTATCAATTTTCAGAGCAATATCATTTTGTTTTGCATATTTTTTCAAATAACTCCAACGTGATTCTTCTTGTAAATAAAAAACATTTTTACTCGTATAAAACTCAACAATATCTAAATATTTTTCTTTCCCATCATCAATAAGTTCTTTCCGTCTTTTTTCGAATTTATCACTGGCAAATTTAAGAAATGTTAATCCTAAAACTACATGTTTATATTCAGCGGGTTCAACTTTTCCCCTAAGCTTATTTGCAGAATCCCAAAGAGATTCCTCCATGCTTTTTTGTTTCTTTGCCATATATTAAATATAAATCTTTTTAAGTTATTTATACCCTTCTTTAAAATAAGTAGAAAGATCATATCTATTTTTTACAAATTTTATTTAAATTAAACCTGCTAGGTATTGCTCCATTATATGGCCAATATAAAAAATAATATATCATATCGTTTTTAATATATTAAAAATCTTAAATCAGTATATGGTTTATTAATCAATACAAAAATCCCTCCTATTGATATGGAGGAGAAAATGCCTTAAAAGATAGTTTTTACCTTATAACTCCCTATGTAACAGGATAAAAGTAGGGTTATAAAGGTTTTTAAATAAGGAGAAGTTGTGAAATTGTAGATTTGGAGGAGGAAATGTTAAACATAAAGGATATATTTAAGAGATTTACAATAACTAAAACATCATCAATTGGATTATGTTTTTGTATTATCAGTATATTTACTCCAGTAGTTTATACTCTAGTTAGATTTTACCTATCAAATTCTGGTCTAATAATTATATCACCATTCCAAGAACTATTTAACTTTATACCCACACTGGTTCTGTTGCGTCTTGGTTGAACTCTAGTTTTTGACCTATCAATAACCGTATGCTAGGTCTATAAGGTTTCCCCATATATTGCTTTGCACTTTCATTCCGTTTTGCATTTTTATTAGTAATTCTACACTTTTATTAACACAATATCCTTTTAAATACTACTTAATGTATTCAAATTAGCCAAAAAGAATTTGTAAACCAGATATTTAAAGTGAATGACAAAAGAATTTAAATATCCATAAGTGCAATATAGTTATGGAGAATTAAGATAAAATTATACATAGAATTATCTAATGTAATAAACAATATTTGCATCTCAAGTTTATATAACCATTCATATCATCTATCGTCAAATACTTAACTAAATAAAAGACAATTGTAATGAAGGAACACCTGGTGGATCTGATTGCAAGGTATAACGAATTAATGAAGAAAATATGTTAGATAAACTGAAAAAAGGTAACAGAGCAATAATCGAGTTAGAGGAACGTCCCAATCGAAAGCGACTGCTAAACATGTTCTTTATGTGTGGCGGAAGAATAACAATTTTTAAACAAACAAAGCTGATAACAAATCTTTTGTCAATAGAACAAGATAAACCGTATATAGACTATTTTTGGACGGATGAATTTTTTGGACCTTTTACCAGAGGATTTTCTAAAGATTTAGAATTTTTAATCAATAATGATTTTCTAATACGAAAGTATAAAGAAGGTGGAGATGATGAGCCAGTGCATCATTTTCATATATTGACCGCTGAGGGGAAAAAAACTGCTAAATTTATACTTAGAAAGGAGGCAAAGGTAAATCCAGATTATATAAACATTACCATAGGGAAATGCCTCGCATATAATGTTTTGCCACCTGGGGGAAATCTTTGTCTACTGTTCAATAAATTTCGTAAAAAATATACAACTTATTTGGATGATTCGGTCTCCGTCATGTACCTTAGCGATGTAATTAAAAGAGATGTTGTTGAAAGTTTAATTGAAAATTTTCCGGGTGATATTGAAACTGAGCGTAAACATGATGAAAAAGAGGGAGTCATTACGTATGATATAAAAATTCCCCCCTCGCTTGCTAGAAAACGTTATCACTACCTAAGATTCACAGAGGAAGAAATTAAACACTGTAAAGAGTTATTTGAAGACTTTTGTTCTAAATCAAATAAAATGAAATTCTTGAAGGATATCATAGGGACTGAAACACTTGATGTGCTTGATGTTTTTCCTAAAGCGATAGAGAATGTGGAGAATGAATGGAAAAAAAATATCGATGAACTTGAATCTATTAAAGACCCAAACAAATATTGGGAAAAGATAATCAAATCTTTGGAAGAGTTATATAGACAGACAGAAAAAAATCCTTTTAAATTGAAGATTTATGAAAATGATAACCGTATCGCTCTTTACCCTTCTAAGCCAATGCAAAAATATATAAAAAAAGAGGGATTTGGATGTTATGACAAATTATGGGCGACCATTCAACCCTATATAGGACTGGGAAAATCACTTAACAAGGATGTCTTTTTTTATATAAAAGAGTCCCCTTTACCAAAAGTAGTAAGAGATTGGAGGAAGGATAAGAATCATGTCTAAGATTGGGAGTAGATATTTTGTTTCTTACCATAGCGAGCTTGGAAGAAAATGGAAAGATAAAATTTATGAAGCTATTTCTACAATTGTAGATGTTGAAGCTATTGATGCAAATAAACTAGGGCATGAGATACCTTACGATCCTCCAACTTATATTAGAGACCGTATACAAGGAAGTACCTATACTACTGGTCAAAGTCAATGTGTGGGATGCAATGGTTTTATTGCAATTTTGATGACTCCTGAAAATCGTTCCAACTCTCTTCCATTTTGGCCTGTTTTTGAATTTGGAATTGCATGGGGTACACAAATTGAAGAAAGATTTTTCTTTTTTCTTATTGATGAAGAATTGAAAAAAAAATGGATAAAAAAAAACAGAACATCAAAAACTGTTTGCCGCTATTGACGAAATTTCAGGGCATTATATAAAATTTGACAAAAACAAAATTGAAGATGAGGATTATGTAAGAAAGATCTGTGGAAGAAAATTAAGGGACTCTATTTGGATCCGGGAAAAGAGATTTCGAAAGGAGCAATAAAGGTAAAAGTTTCATTTATATGGGGTACTAATTTGTCAATTTTAATTAGTTGTTGGGTTCATAGTATTGATTATAACGGATTTTTAGATTGGTGATTTGGTGGATATCGGGTTTATTTGTTAGGCAAGGACTGAATTATATTTCAACCAAGACGCAACAGAACCCGTTCAAAGAGTATAACATTTGATAAAATTTTTAGCTCTACTCCATATGAAAGTTAAAATGTATTTGGATATAAAGATATACCAAAAAACAGTTTGCAACTATGAGCAGTGCGGCTTTATTTACAATTCAAGTTGTTCCGTTAGTTTAGTTATATTCATAATCTTCATATTTGCCAATTCACACTATATTGCTTATGTGCACTGTTACCTGCTGTGTTATTCCCATATGTCTTGATAAATAGTTTTATACTTATCTACGTTTATAACTTCAAAACCTACAGATTTTAAGAAAAATTTCTTTCCTTCTACTTTGTAATTATTTTCTCCATTTTTGATTACGAACCAACCCTTGTGTTTTCTTCCAGGAAACTTCCTAAAATATTTCGCTCGCTCAATTAAAAGCCAGCGAATAAATATTTCTGTTTCATCAAGACCTAATCCAAAAACGAATAAAGATTTATTGAAAATAATATGTAACCATGTTTTGTAGCCTGGCCAGAGATTTTGATTTTTACCTTCAAAATGAATATTTTCAGGTTCTTTATGTATTAATCTTCTCGCTCTTTCTACATTACCCATATATTGTGAAAGTCCCAGTTTAATGCTTCTATGATATTTTATCATTCCATTGAGGTACCAAATTCCAAATCCTTCTGTCGGGTAGGTTAAATCTCTGTCACTATAATAGCAAGACCATGGATAATAATCTGTAAATCGTGTTTCTTCAAGTTTTTTGAAATCTAAATTTAAGGATTTGGGAATTGAATCGTCGAAATTAGTTGTTAAAATCGGGGCATTACGTTCTCTTATCCGATTGAGAATTAGGTTTTGTCCTTTATTTGGTACCCAGGAAACCATTTTTTCTTGAACATCCTTTTGCAACTTACTACTGAAATCTTCAATTGCATAATTTTGTATCTCTAATGCATCATAAAATTCAGTAAATGTTATGCCTGAGGGTATAGAACTTTGAGTATCGGGCGAGTGGCTATTCCACAAATCTAACAACAGGCTTTTCCAAGATACATTATCCTGACTGTAATGTAGATTTATTCCATTACCTATAAGAAATGCAATATCTCTTGAGTTTTCTTCAATAATATTTTTGATTTCGGTTTTATTCATTTTTCCATTCCTCTAATTGCAGACAACTCCTATTAAGCGAAGTTTTTATTCGTTTAATTCCCTATTTTAGAGTTAAAGCGAATTTTTTAATTTTGATTTCCGATACATAATGTTATGAGCTTTGAAATAAGTAATTTTAGGTCTTTTAATATATTTTTGTAGTTTTAGTTCCTTACCTATTTTGCACCCCACTCTTTCTCAATACCCTTCTAAGAACCCGCCCAATCTCTTTTCAGACATCCAAAACGGTGGTTCTACTGGAGCTGGTAAACAAAATTGTATGCGGGGACGCACTGGAGATTCTCAAAAGAGTGCCGCCTGAATTTGTGGACATGGCAATGACATCTCCTCCATACTGGGGTTTGCGTAACTATGGCAGGAACAACATGCCTTGTGGCAAAGAAACTTGGAAGGAGATTTATCGGAATTGACATAAGGGAGACGTACTGTAGGATGGCAAGGAAAAGATTGGCAATATAGAGATTTGGGACAATATGCTGAGTGGATGTGGATATTAAAAGAAGTGTGTTATGGGATGGAAAATAGAGATGAATTAACAGTTCTCATGTTTGTCAATGAATACAGATGAAAACAAATTTTTTACAAGATATTTCTATGATAACATAGAAAAATATGGCAAAACATAGAAACTTTTAAATATCATTGAATCTATTTACTATCCATGGTTGAAATAGTTTCTAGAAATTACGCTAAGGAGCACAAAGAAATTTTAAAGGAGTTGTATAAAGAAACGGACAAGGGCGAATGTGCCTGCGTATCTGTCAATGCATTTGCTAAAAAGCTAGGAAAGGATGTTCGTACTGTAAGAGCACATTTAGAAATTGCATCTCATTATAAGACAGGAGCATTCTTAGATAAATCCAGTAACATCTTTTGTACTAAAGATGGTATAAAAAAAGTGCATGATATATTGGAAGATAAATCCGAGAAAAAGCTAAAAAGAGACTATTGAGCAAAAATTGTGTGAGATAAACTGATCAATAAAAGGAGGAAAGTATATGATGATAGGAGCAAGAGACATAAAAGATGCATTAGTTTGGATGCGAGACGAGTTTCAAGAAAGACGCATTAGAGTTCCTGTAACCTCAAAAAGTTTAGTCTTAAAAAGAAGACCAAACAGTGCAGATGTAATAACGCCCGCAGGTAATGTAAGGAGCATCGTGGGTAAAGATTGCAGTTGCAAAATAAACTTGGATACAGGGAAACCACCTTATTTCAAATGTAACGAAGGAGGGTTAGTCGAAAACATGAGTAACGCTGAGATAATAGATTTCATGAAGGGGCAAATGAAAAAAAAGAAATTAATATACTCGAAAATTAAAGAGTGATTGCATCCATCTACGTAAAGAAAAGTATTACAGGTTCTATTGCCAGGATTGCGATAAGTGCAGTCAGTGCTCAGGTTAGCCTATTAAATGTTTTATCAGATTTAGGTAGCACCAAGGTCAAAGGCAGAACGTATGCTACCCAGCTACTTGAGTAATCTGTCAAGATGTGTTTTAGAAACTTTCCAGCAATTTATACACTTTGCAATCCACTCTGTCCCAACGGTTGTATCTTATGTTCTCCAACTCTTAGCCATGGCAATTTTCAGCAAATGTCCAGTATGTGGAGAGCTTGCTTTTGTCCAGCCAGAGATGGGAGACAAAGAACATAGAGCTTTTAAGTGCGAGAACGGCCACGAGTTCAAAAAAGCCCTGAACAAAGACGTGAAAGAAGTGGAAGATAAAGAAATCTGGGACCATATGCCGGAATGGGCAGGATGTTTAAACATGCTTAAAAAGAATGATGTTTTACAGTTGTAAAGTATAAATATTTAAGATGTATACTATTAAATAGTAACAACTTCGGCATTTGACGTGTCGTAATTGAATAAGTAATGAATGCATCCCAGAAGGATCAGAACAGATTTTTTTAGGTGATATTATGTCCAGCAGTGAGGCTATCTTCAAAAACAAAAGTGTTTTGTCGCCCGATTATCTACCTGAAAATCTGCCAAACAGGATGGAAGAGATAAAGGAGATAAGCCGGATTATTTATGAGTCACTTGAAGGGAAAGTAACTCACGTCCTTATCAGTGGCCAGCCCGGCACCGGAAAAACCGCTTCCATAAAGCTCATTTTCAAAAGTTTGAAAGAAGACACGGATGCCTTGGTCTGCTATGTCAACTGCTTCAACAAGAGCACTAGGATGGGAGCAATTTATTCAATGGTCCTTGATTTTTTCAAGGATAAGCGACCTACCAGAAAGATGCCGTCCAGAAGGGGCATAGCATATGACGAGCTCCTGGATTCCTTCCAAAAGGAACTGGAAAAGGCCAACACGAAGGTAATCGTATGCCTGGATGAGGTTGACCAGTTAAAGGAAAGCGAGCTGATTCACGACCTCTTGAGAACGAGGTGGGACAGCAGCCATGTCCAGATAATAGCCATATCAAACAATCCCTTCATCTTCAAAGACCTTGACCCGAGAACGAAAAGCAGACTTTACCCGTTAAGGGAAATTTCTTTCAATCCTTATACAAAGGAACAGATGAGAGAAATAGTCAAAGCAAAAGTCGAAGGCGCATTCCAGGAAGACGTCGTGGACAAGGAGGCGATAGACTACCTGGCAGAGTTTACGGCCCAGAAAAAAGGCGATGTAAGGGTGGCAAGGGAGACCTTGTTGAGGGCTGGAGAACTGGCCAGAAAGTCAGGCGACTCCAAAGTCGGAGTGAAACACATCAGGGAAAGGCTTAACAGGGCCAGACACACAAAGGCAATACGTGTAATCAATGAACTTACAAAAATGGAGAGGTTCATCCTGAGATTGATACCGGAAAAGGGGACATATTACCCCCGATTGTACCGGTTTTACAAGTCAACAGACGGTCAGCTCGGCGACAGGATGTTCAGGAACTACATTGAAAGATTCTCCAAGTTTAATCTGATAAACATGGAAAGAAAAGGTGTTGGCGGCAGTTACTTCATCACCCTGAACACCCCAAAGGATGTTTTGTTTGAGGTATCTTAAATTTTATATAACGTTTTTAGGCTATATGAAGTTCCGCCGAGGGGCGGAATTTGGGCGAACAAAGTGAGCCGTATATGCTGTGTTATCGGATCGTTGCAGGGCTTTCAGTTTTTGAATTTGCTATGACTTTCTCCAATTATTTTTCCTCTGTTTTTTAAAGTATATGCACCACTTATTTCTAATCTTCCAACAAAATCTTTTCTGGAAAGACTTCCTCCAATTAATTGTTTCTCTCCCGATAAAGTCCAAAAAATAGCATATCCGTTTTTATCCAAAAAGTTAATTAGAGCCTGTTTATCAATTAACAATGCTGATGGAAAATTTTCTTCAAATACACTTGTTGCAAGTGTTATATGATTTTCTTCTTTATCAAGAAATCTCCCATCAAGATACTTATGATTCAATCCCATTTTATTTACTAACCATTTGCAAGGAAGCTTAACAGATACACTTCTGTCATATGAGCAATCTAGTGTAAATTCATTCAAATATGAATCATCGATAACAACAACTGGGATTTGCAAATCTTCAATTCCTCTTCCCGATTTTGTCCAAATATTATAATCACCTCTCAAATCATTAAAAGCGGTAGAATTTGGATATTCACCCAAAAAAGTTTCGTAAAAATCGTGGGACTCCGGCATCCACCTTCCCATAAAATCTTGCTTCTTAGCCCAATCGAAAAATTTCTCCGCATCTTTCTTTTTTACAATGTAACTTTTAAGTATATACCATACTTCTCTGACTGGAATGTCATATTTTTTGTGTTCAAGAGGAATTTTTTCTTCCCACTTTACAAACCCTTCTAGCATTAACCATTCATTCTTTTTGTCATCGGCAATTTGAATTATTTTTTCTGGTTTGGGTAAGTCATTTCCCGTTTTTATCCAATCCTCATCAGATTTTGCTTTTTCCCATGCGTCATAATGTCCGTGTCTTGGTTGCCACAGAGAAAAAGTTGTGGATTTTTTTATATGGTCATCATTCTGTAAAATAAAAGAAGGATCTATATCTCTGATGTGGGGATGCCACGGTCCTTTATAGTCTTCCTCTGAATCGCTCCAGCTATCACCTTTGAATTCAAAATGGTCGGAAACAAGCGCTGCAATTTTATGGAAAGCAATCCATTGATATTTTTTTCCAATTCTTTCAGATTTATGTTCAGATCTTCCAGTGTTGTAATGGCGGTTTAGAGTCCTATCAAATTTGCCGTGCAACTCTACATCATATCCGAGCTTAAAAACATCTTGTATCGCTAAATTACTAATCTGTTGCATAGTATAGCCCTTTTTTTCTATATTCCAACGAGCCAAAGCACTCTGAAACTCATATCTTCCAAAATCACCGTACGTTCCTATCTCACTATGCTCAGGTTGCATAGAATTAATAATACTGTTTTGTGCCCAATAGTAATCCTTGAAATCCTTGGATTTATAATTAAAATCATAGTTTTTGATTTTTTGATTTGATGGCATTTTTTTCGGCCATTTGCTTGTGTAAGGTGGATTAATATTGCTTTCATTGATTTTGAGTCCAACTCCTTTCCTTAAAGCAACCTCAATAACTCCACGGGCATAATCACGTAGTAAAATATGAATGGGTGGCTTATTATCTTTGAAGATATTTTCATAAATCCATTCTGCCAAGATTCTGAGATTCTTTGCATCTTCTTGATTTCTTAAAACACAACCATAGGCAACTGCAAAAAGCCTTTCAGCGACGTAAGGGTCGTTTATATCTTTGAATTTTTCTAAAAGTTTTGGGAGTAAGTGGATTCTGTTTTGCAATAAACAGACAAGTCCTTTTGTTGCCTTATCTCTTACAAATCTATTTGGAGTTGTTAAAAACCATGAAAGAGCAATTGAAGTTAAAAATGTAGATTCATCGTTTATGTGTTTTTTCTCTTGATCAGACCAAGACCATTGCAAAAGGCTATCAACCGCTCCTTGTTCGCCATATTGATAATGCAAAAAAGTTGACCACCAAGAATCCCTTTTCGGCATTAGAAATTTTGAGAGGTGCTGGAATAAACGTTCGGCATTGAAGGGGTGATTTGGGATTGGAGCAACCGACAAAAAGGCATTTAATAATTGGGTGTGACCGGATTCTGTTCTGATAATATTTAGATTTATGATTTTGAGAGTATTTTCCCCGTCTTTTGAAAATGCTTTTGGATTCCTCCAAATAAGACTATCTACAAATGCTCCTTCCGCTACTTGAGCAAGGTAATTGTCTTTGATTAGATACGGTGCGACTTCAATAAACTCAATGCCTTTTAATTGTTCGGGACATTGAATTGATAATGCTTCTATGATTCCTCTACTCCAGGTCTTTGACAAAAATTTACCGAGTTTTCTTCTTTTTGAAAAAAACTTCTTGGCAGTTTCAAGGTTTTTGTTCGATTTACCAAATTCATCTTCATATTTTTTAAAGATGTATCTTCCAATTAAGTGATCGCTGAATTTTTGAAATGGGAATCTGACATCAAAACCATCTGCTCTTTTACCTTTTGTATATCTTGGAACTTTCACAACAAGCATATTACTTTCAAGTGCTTGGGCAAATTTTCCAACATCAACTTGCGAATATGTTTTTTGAATGATCTCATTTAACTTTTCTTCCGGAATTCTTTCATCATTTTGATTCACCATTTCACTGGCTATTTCTTTAATGATTTCGTTCCATATACGATATGCTGGACTTTTGAATCTGTTTTTCTGAATTTTAAATTCTTTCGCAATAATGTCAGTTGCATTAAGAATAAAAGACTCGAAAATATATGTAGCTCCCTCATGTCCTCTAAAAATTTGCTTTTTCTTCTTGTGTTTTCTCTTTTTAAAAGCCTTGCAGAATAATAATAAAAATAATGGGTTTTGAAACTCTGGGATTAAAAGAGGGATTTCTGGGAGAGGTAGAGAAAATGCTTTAAAAAACTTATTTACCGCTTCCCATTCTTTAAAACGAAAACCATGGTGTTCTTTGTGAGCAAAAAGTGTTTTTTGCTTTTCTGTTGATACTTCGTTTTCGAATCCTGAACGAACACTCACAATCAAAGCTATGTTTGGATATTTATTAATATCTTGAATGATGTTGTTGAGATTATTTTTCCAGAAGTTAGGGGCATGAGTAATATTTTCATTGAGAGCATCTATAATAAAAAGGGAGCGGCATTTCGCCTCCTTCCCAAGGTTATCTAATTTTTTTAGAAAATCTTCTTTAGTTTTTATTGTGTTTTCAATCTCTAATTGTTCCAAAGTTTGAGACCAAAAATCCTTTTCGGCTGAAAAAAATTCTCCGAATACTAATAAAGCAGGCAGAACATCTTTTTCGTTTTTTATTCTTTGTTCTACAACATCACACAATAGGTGTGTTTTTCCTGTTCCTGCCGAACCAGTTAGAAATAAAAAGGGGCGATTTGAAAGTTGCGCCTTTGAACTTGATGATAGTTTTTCAAAATAGCGAACTATTTCTTGCATTTTATAGATGTGATGAATATCGGAGTTAAATTTTTCAGAAGGCGATGGCTGATAACTGCCATCTTTTTTTGGAGGTGTTTTTATATCTTTTACTTGTTCTTTCTCTTTTCTTAATTGATCAGTAAATTTCCATAACTTATCTTCCAATACTTTCGTTTGTTCTTGAATTTTATCCCATGGAATATGGCTTGTGTTATATTCTTTTATGCTCTCAAGAACTTTAAATAGCGACTCAATATCTTTTTTGATTTGATCATAATTCTTTTGTAATTCATTATTTTTATATTTGGAAGTTACATACCTAAATTCACGGAACAACTCACCGTATTTTTCTCTAATTGTTGCGTAGAAATTTTCAGTTCTGCTAATTCCGTCAAATATTTCAGAAATCGGGAGTCCAACATTTAATTCTGGAGTGTATCTAGCACCAGCTTTCTCTTTAATGTCTTTTAGGTGAGTTTTGACCCATTTACTATTAGCAAACATCTTTTCTTTTGACATTAAGTTTTCACCTTTATAAAAGTATTAGCCCTACAATGTCCGGCTTCATCCCGTAATTCATTAATCCAATAAATTTTGAAACAACAACGGGAGAAAATCGCATAAGATGACAATATCAAAAATGGTTTTTATGTTGTTTTTGAATGAAATTTTTTATCTCACGTTTACAAAGATAATACTAGGAATGCAAATCATTCAATTCTATCTGGAAACATTTTGGGATGAAGCCACAATGTCCGATAACTCCTTATATCCGAACTTAGTTCACATACCATTCCAATTTGAATGTATATCTGAACCCACCATATTACTTTGACTCTCATCTAGAAAATATTTAAACCAAAATCCAGCTTGTTAAAAGGCATAGGAGTAAGCTATTTCATCACGTTGAACACGCCAAAGGATGTTTTGTTTGAGGTATCGTGATAACGAATCAAATTAAAATTTATGGAGAATTTGAGAGAAGTATACTTACTAAAAACAATAAACCTACAATTTATAACTTAATTACTTTTTCTCCATCTCATCAATAATCCATAGATTTTCCTTTTTAATCCATTCAACAACAATCTGTTTATATTGTGGCTTAATCACATACACGTAATCCTTGACACTATCTTCCCAATGGCTATTAATGATATCTTCTTTATTTATTGAACTCCTTCTCATTTTAAGCCCTGCTCTTGCACCAGCAATATCACGACCTGTAATCTTTTTATCAATTTCTTCAGAGGATCTTTTCTTGGCTATCTCATTCATGAAATAAAGTACATTTTTCATCGGAGCAAATCCTTCTTCCACTTGACAAAGAGCCCCTAATAATGACCTTTGATAAGGGGTAGCATCTTCTAGATATGACAAGAGTTCAGTTCTTGTCCAAGGGTTTTCAACTTCTTCAGATTTCTTAGTTTCTTCTCCTTCAACTTTTTCCACTTCTGCTGTAGATTTAGTGGCGGCAATCTCTGTTATTAAATTTATAATATTGCCTATATCAATGCTCTCTATTGGAATTAAAATACTTTGAGCTTTTTTAATTGCCTGACTTTCTCCTATTACCGGCTCTAGTTCCTCCTTCAGTTTAATTAAATTGATTAGGTCGTCCTTTTGGATTATTCGCATTTTGTCTTTATACTTGCTGCCTAATATCTGCTCAGTTAACGGCTGTCTATCTCCTTCCCCAATAACATACATTCCAAAAATATTTTCAGTTTCTCCTTTTTTTGAGAGTTCTTCAATATATCTTCCCAGTTGGGAAATACTACCTATTGGCCATGTTGTAGATTTTACTTCTAGAATCATAGTTTCTCCTGTTTCTTTTTTCCATGCCCCATCGTAGTTTTCTTCACCTCTCTTTCCCATGTATTTACCATATTCAATTTCAAACCCCAGCCGTTTACCCAAGCTTATAATCAAGTCCTGAAATGCTTTGTGATATGGATCTTGTGCGCCTTTACTTTTCTTAATACATTCATCTAGCCAATCTTTTATTTGGTCAGTTGCCCATTTCTCTTTCTCTATAAACTCCCTAAATCTCTTTGTCTCTTCAATATCATCCTTCAATTTATTATCAATTAAATTTAATATATCTTTTATTTCTATCATATTATCATCTATTTTCATGACGCCTATCAGTTTTTGTATTTAGTTATGCGAACTCACCATATTACTTTAACTCTTGTTTTGAAAATATTTAAACCGAAGGATGTTTTGTTTGAAATGTCTTAGAGATGTTATTTTAAACATTGAATCCCTATTATGTTCATGAATAAGGATGAAATCCTATTTTGGAATGATAAATACGATAAAGAGGAGGATTTATACAATAAAGGAGATGAAGAAGAGCTAAGACAGAAATTCCAGCAAAACAAGTATGTGACAAAGAATGATTTAATCAGGATTGTAAGGTGGAAATTTCAGGGCAGACTGGTAGGCAGGCAAAAAAGGATTTTGAAATTCTTAGAAAATGTTGAGGGTTCCTTTATAGAGGATGTTTCAAAACTGGCTTTCAAATATAATGATGATGAGACCAGATTAAAACTATTTTCTACAATAAAGGGCGTGGGTAATGCAATAGCAGCCGTTATCCTAACATTTTACGATCCGCAAAATTATGGTGTGTTTGATATCCATGCATGGCGTGGATTATTTGGAAAAGAGCCAAAAGATATCTTTACAAGCAACAAACATACAATTGAATTTTTTAATAAGTTAAGAGAAATATCTGCCGAGACAGGATTACCATGCAGGATTATTGAAAAAGCGATTTTCAAAAAAGATTTGGATGAATCAAAATCCAATTAGCTAGAAAAGGAACTGACGCCAGACCAAGAATTATGTAAATCCACATCAGCAAATCGATTGTTTTTTGATTCATATTTAACACACAAAACCATGTAATAGAATAAAACAGTGACTATATTATTTTTCATTAAGATTATTCTTCCATTGTTCAATTTTAGATGTTTTGTCCATTTTCAGTTTTGATGTATCCAATATTTGAATGAACAATACCGAATTGTCCATATCAATAATTTCATTATTTTCTGACTCATGAATATAATAAGACGATAAAGCTGAAGTGAGAAATTTTCCACATATTTGAGTTGGCTTAATATTTGCTTCTTCAATTTCAATAATAACTTTAATTCTGTTATCTTTAAGAATCAGTAAATCAACATTACAATATTCTGTCTCATTTGACTTTACTTTTGAGCAAAACAAGGGTATATTTTGCTTCCCGCCACATTCGGTGCTTTTTACTATCTTGCAACCAGGAAATTCACTATCTTGAACTATATCTCCAATTTTCTTGTGTAGTTGATGATTCATTTTGATTACTCCTTTTTGGTATACACAATTTCCAATAACGTTCTGTGGGTATATGAAGATCTCCGACGGGGCAATTTGTGCGGAGCGTAGCGAAGCCAGATATACTCTGTTATCTGTGAAACAAGGGAGCGACGTAAGGAGCAGCCACAGAGCTGCGAAACTGTCATTTCAATCATTCCCTTATGATTTTCATTGTATTTGGTAAATACTCTTCCCATTCATTTATAAATTTATACTTAAGGCTTAACTCTTTAATTCTTGAAAATTTTTTGAAGATTATCATATTAACAGTATCAAATATTTCATTTGTTGTTCTCAGTACGTCTATTGCAATGTTTTCATTAAATGAATCTGTTACAAGACTTGAAAAATCTTCTGTAGCAACGATGTCCATCTGTTTTGCTGATGGATGAATATATTTATTTAGATGATCCCATAACGGCTTGAAGTTTGATCGAATAGATTGCTCATTACTATTCAAAATTTCGCATAACACACTTTTTACAAGATTCCAGCCATAGATTGTTTCTTCCATTTCTTTGGTTTTTTCAATTTGTTCATCAAGAGACAAATCAGGGTATTTACTGTCAATGTAATAAGCTTGAAAAATCAGTTCCAGTATGTATCGTAGATTCCTATAAACCATCGGATAATTCCCATTATGAAAAAGAAACTGGAGCCAATATATCTCTTTAAATAATCTATGAAATTGAAAAATAACAATGTTCATCTGCTCTTCCCTATTATAGTTAGAAGAAATCCATCCAATGATGTCTATCCAATTATTTGCATGGAAATCTATGACGTGAAGAGCATCTTTATTCCCTAAATCCGTTATTGTTTCTTTTCTTATTGATTTTAAATGTTCATAGAGTCCATCTAAAGTATTTTCAAGTTTTCTAATTCTTTTAGCTTTCATCTTACATTAATATCATATTCTGGATTATATTATATTCTCCCGACAGAGACGAGGGATAGCCGCAGGCGGTTTTTGCGAAGCAAAAAAATCCCGAAGAGTTTCGTACCTAAAATTAAAAGATGGAGACCCCCGCCACAAGCATATAGTGTAATATGCATTTAAATTTTACTTACTTCTTAAAGGCTCTGAAATTATTTTACCGTCTTTTTTTATAATTGTTTCAATTTTCAATTCTGCTGTTTCTAATTCCTTATCACATTGTTTAATTATACCCACCCCATCCTGAAATTTTTCTAAAGATTCTTTTAAAGGCAAATCTCCACTTTCTAGATCTTCGACAATTTCTTTAAGTTTTTCTAGATTTTCTTCAAATGAAATAGTTTTGGGTGGCATTTTAGTTCCTCCTAATTTTTTTGACTTGAGCATCCAATTTTCCTTTGTGCAAAATTACATTTATATCATCATATATTTTAACATCTGAAAAGCTTTTAACTATTTTATTATTTTTCATTATTATACCATATCCTCTCTTTAGTATAGATTTCGGACTTAATGCGATTATCTTAGACTCCATAATTTCTAATTCTTTTCTTTTTGAGGTTATCTTTTTTGATATAATTGTCTGTAATTTATAAGTTATGTGATCCATTTCCCTATAATATGAATGTATTCTATCAAACGGACGTTTAAAAATAGGTCTATTTAGGATTTGTTTTAAATTAGATTTAAGTGTCTCCATAAGGTAGCGGACTGCTTGTATATTGCGAATATGAAAATTATGAATGAGATCGTATAGTTCTTGTGTATCTGGTACTACTTTCTCTGCAGCAGCTGATGGAGTTGGAGCTCGATAATCAGCAACAAAATCAGCAATTGTAAAATCTGTTTCGTGTCCAACAGCAGAGATTATAGGTATCTTAGATTCAAAAATCGCTCTAGCCACAATTTCTTCATTAAAGCACCATAAATCTTCTAAAGAACCACCGCCCCTACCTAATATTATTACATCAACATATGAGAGTTCATTCATTAATTTAATGGATTCAACAATAGAAATAGCAGCTTCTTTTCCTTGTACAACTGTTGGTGCTAGTAGTATTCTAACAAGAGGGTAGCGTCTTTTTATTATGTTTAAAATATCTTGAATCGCGGCACCAGTAGAAGATGTGATGATGCCGATAACTTTAGGGAGCTTAGGCAATGGTTTTTTATGCTCATTTAAAAATAAACCCTCTTTTTCTAATTTATTTTTAAGTTGAATAAAAGCTAAATTCAATGCCCCTAAACCATCTGGTTGAATTTCTTCTATAATTATACTGTATTTAGTATGCGACATTAATTAATGGATTAATTGTATATACTGGGTCATGCATATTCTTTTTGGTGCACTCATGAATTTAGCTAAAAGAAAAGAAAGGGAATTGATTGTAAAATTAAGGGAGGACGGTAAGACTTGTGTAGA